>DATJXG010000457.1:0-5537 GCA_035500455.1 Terriglobales bacterium
CTTCCCGGATCGGCGGCCGTGATTGAGGCCGCAGGCATCGTGGCCTGGTCCAAGGCCGAACGCCAGGGGATTCACTTCACCCACATGAGCATGCAGAGTCAGGAGATCATCCGCAACTTCATCCGCCATCTGGAGCTCTCCCCGAAGTAAACACGCGTTTCTTCATCCGCAATCGCCGGAATAACTCGTGAACGTATTCAGAGTATCCGCATCGGGATACTGAATGTCATGCCATCATCACTCACCGTATTTTGTAAACTTCATATCTTGTTGTGAACGGGCAGTTGCAAACTATGCCGGCAGAGTGAAACACAAGCCTTCTACCAGAAACAACTTATGACGTTAGTAACCTTTCCGGTGCCACTTCGGATGTGCGACCGTAAGTGAACATTTGTCAGGAAGGGCAGCCTCCGTTGTCGTCTCGAAGTGGGCAAGTCACAGGCACGATTCTGGTCGCCGACGATCAGCCTCCCAACCGGGAACTGTTGGAAGAACTTCTAACCGCGCAGGGATTGAAAGTTATCACCGCTCCTGACGGTACCGAAGCCCTTCATCAGTTCCAGCGAGAGACCATCGATCTCGTCATTCTCGACGTGATGATGCCCCACCTCAACGGCTTCGAGGTCTGCGAAAAAATCAAAAGCAACCCCGATACTTACCTCACTCCTATCATTCTGGTGACTGCGCTCTCCGACCGGCAGGATCGCATTGACGGCATCAAAGCCGGGGCTGACGACTTCCTCACCCGCCCCGTGGACTCAATCCAGCTCGTTGCCCGCGTGCGCTCCCTATTGAAACTGAAGCAGCGTACCGACGAACTGGAGCGGGCCGAAGCGGTATTGTTCAGCCTGGCGCGCAGCATCGAAGGCAAAGATCCTTACACCCACGGCCACTGCGAGCGCCTGGCGGAGTACTCCTCTTCTCTGGGTGAGCACCTCAACCTCGATGAGGATCAAATCACCGCCCTGCGCCGCGCCGGCGTGGTCCACGACATTGGGAAAATCGCCATTCCCGATGCCATTCTCCTCAAGCCCGCCCGCCTCACCCCCGAAGAGTGGACCATCGTCCGTGAGCATCCGGTTGTGGGCGAGCGCATTTGTGCGCCGCTGAAATCGTTCCGCTGGGTTCTGCCCATCATTCGCCATCACCACGAAAAATTCGACGGGTCCGGCTATCCCGATGGCCTGTGCGGCGAAGCCATCGATATCACCGCCCGCGTGCTGCAGATTGTTGACGTGTACGACTCGCTCACTACGGTACGGCCCTACAAACCCGCGTATTCCATTACCGACGCCTTGCAGACGATCAAGCAGGAGGTCGCCCGCGGCTGGTGGGATGCGCGCATCTTCGAGGAATTCGAACGGCTGGTGAGAAGCGGCACAGCCCAGTTTCTGGGGCGCGGTTCCGCCGCCGGACGCTAGTTCACGCCTTCGCCAGGAAGGCTGCACACAGATCTAAGAAGGAAGCCGGATTGACGACGGGCGCCAAACTCGGGAAATGGGCTTCCAAGAGCCGCTGGCGGCTCTACCTTCTGTTCCTGCTGCTCATGCTCGTTCCCATCGCGCTCTTCGCCTACTCCGTCGGGGAACTGCTCCGCCACCAGGCACAAAAGCAGGCGGTGGGGGAAAGCACGCAAATTGCGCGCGTCTCCGCCAGCCTGGTCGAGGAACATCTGCGTCAGAGCATGGCCTTTCTGCAATCCATGGCCGGCCGCCGGTCGCTGCGCCAGGGCTGGGAGCGCCGCGATCTGGGTGTGGTGCAGTCGAATCTTAAGGAAGCCATCGGGCTGCGTCCGGACTTCACATTCATCAGCGTTTACGATCCTGACGGCACCATGCGCGCCATTTGCCCGCCCGACGATGCGGTGCTGAATCACAATTTCGCCTACCGCGACTGGTACAAAGGCGTCGCCCGTGAGCGCAAGCCCTACGTCTCCGAGGTTTACCAGACCGCGGTTGCGCCCTACCAGCTGGTTGTTGCCATCTCGGTTCCTTTGCAGGACGATCACGGCCGCTTCACCGGCATTGTCATGGCCGCGTACGCGCTCGATGCCATCAGCCGGCAACTGGTGAATGCCAAACTGTCGGCGGGCTGGACGATTTCCCTGGTCGATCAGAACGGACGCCTCGCCGCCCGCCCCAATATCGATCCCTTCTCGCCTGCAATGGACTTGAGCGGCTATGCCCCGGTCCAGCAACTTCTCGCCGGCAGGGCAGGCGACGGAGTCTTTAGCCTGAACGGCACATCCATGTTCACCCACTACGAGCCGGTGCCGGATTACAGGTGGGGCATCATCGTGGAACAGCCGGTGGCCGCGGTGGAGGAGGGCATCGGCGCTGTGGAACGGCGAGTCTGGCTACTCGGGTTGCTGTTCCTTCTGGTCGGCCTGGGGTTGAGCGCCTTTTTGCGCTCGCTCTATGCCCAGCTCGAAACCGGCAACCGCTTCATGAATCTCTCGCTTGACCTGTTCTGCATAGCCGGGTTCGACGGCTACTTCAAAAGCCTGAACCCCAGTTGGGAACGCGTGCTGGGCTTCACTCGCGAAGAACTCATGGCCAAGCCCTACCTCGAGTTCACTCATCCCGAGGATCGTTCCGCAACCGGCGAGGAAGCCGCGCAGCTCGTGCAGGGTTCAGTCACGCTCGCGTTTGAAAACCGCTATCGCTGCAAAGACGGGTCCTACAGGTGGCTGCTGTGGAACTCGATCTCACTGCCCGGCCAGCAGGTGATCTACGGCGCCGCCCGCGACATCACCGAGCGTAAGCTGGCCGAGGAGGAGCGCGGGCGGGCTACCGCCAGCCTGGAATCCGCCAATCGTGAACTCGAACTCCGCAATCGCGAGGTGGAACGGGCCACCCGCCTGAAGAGCAAGTTTCTCGCCAGCATGAGTCATGAGTTGCGGACTCCGCTCAACGCCATCGTCGGCTTCTCTGAATTGCTGGCCGAACAGGCCTCCGGCGGCCTCAACGACAAGCAGAAGCGCTTCGTCGGCCACATTCGCCAGGGCGCCAGCCACCTCCTGCAGCTCATCAACGACATCCTGGATCTTTCCAAAATCGAGGCCGGGCAACTGGAACTGCGCAGCGAGGATTTCCCCCTCGAAGACGCTCTGCCCGAAGTCCTCTCTACGATTCGCCCGCTGGCAATGGCGAAGAACATCGGCGTGGAACATACCCTGCAGCGCGGCCTCTCGATCTATGCCGATCGCGTCCGCTTCAAGCAGGTCCTCTACAACCTGCTGAGCAACGCGGTAAAGTTCACTCCGCGCGACGGCAAAATCACCATCGAGGCTGATTCCGATGGCCGTTCCGCTGTGATCTCGGTGACCGACACCGGCATCGGCATCAGGCTCGAAGACCAGGCGATGGTTTTCGAAGAGTTCCGCCAGGTCGAAGGCGCCGGCGGAGCCCACGCAGAAGGCACTGGATTGGGCCTGGCCATCACCCGGCGCCTGGTGGAGCAGCAGGGCGGCGCAATTTCCTTGCAGAGCGAACTCGGCAAGGGCAGCCGTTTCACCTTCACCGTGCCCCTGGGAGCGCAGGTCGCGCCCGCCGCGGAACCCCTCAGTGTTCCGGAGCATTCGTCGCCCGCCGCCAAATCCGCACGCGCCAAGCCGCTGATACTGGTGGTCGACGACGAAGCCGCGTCACGCGAGCTTCTGGCCAGCTACCTCGACGCCGACTTTCGCATCGTCATGGCAGAATCCGGCACTGAGGCCCTGGAGAAGGCCCGGCAACTGCAACCCGCCGCCATCACCCTGGACATCATGATGGCAAAGGGAAATGGTTTCGAGGCGCTGGTCGCCCTGCGCAAGACGCCCGAAACCGCCAACCTGCCCATCATCATCTTGTCGGTGGTAGATCAGAAGCAGGTGGGCTTTGCCCTCGGCGCCACCGATTACCTCATCAAGCCGGTCAGCAAACCGGCGCTGTTGCAAACCATGCGCAAGCACTTGCCCCTGGCCGATGACGAGGATGCCGCCATCCTGCTCGTCGATGACGATCCCAAGACCCTGGAGCTATTGGAAGAAACTCTGCGCGGCGCCGGCTACGAGACCCAGAGCGTACAAAGCGGGGCGCGCGCTCTGGAAGTGCTTTCCTCCAAGTTCGTAGGCGCGGTGCTGCTGGACCTGCTCATGCCCGGCATGGACGGTTTTCAAGTGATCCGCCACATACGCCAGAGCCAGAAGTTACTAGCCCTGCCCATTCTGGTGATGTCGGGCAAGCAACTCACCGCCGAAGAAATTAAGCTGCTCAATCGCGATACTCAGGCCTTCTTCCACAAGCATGAGTCATGGCAACAACGTCTGCTGGATGAAATCGCGCGCGTGATTCAACCTTCCGGAAAGGCCAAGGCTGCGGCCAAGGAATGACGACCGTCTTAATTGCCGAAGATAACGCCGTGAACCGCGAGTTGCTGCGCGAGTTCCTCGAAATGCGCGACTACCAGGTGCGGGAAGCCGGCAATGGCCAGGAGGCGCTGGAGAGGATCCAAGAAGCCGTGCCGGATATCCTGCTCCTCGACCTCGGGATGCCGGTGCTGGACGGCTTTGCGACCATCCGCCTGATTCGTGAGAACCCGAAATGGGCCAAGCTCCCGGTGCTGGCAGTCACTGCTTACGCCATGCGCGGAGACCGTGAGAGAGTTCTGGAATCGGGCTTCGATGGCTACCTGTCTAAGCCCATCGACCCCGCAGCGCTTCACCGCGAGATCGACCGCCTGCTGAGCGGGCGCCCCCAGGAAAACACCCGCAGCCGCTCGGCTACAGCAGGTTGAAAGTTGCCAGGTAGATCTTCTGCCCATCCCCGGTGGGCACGATGAAGAGTTGGAACGAGCCGGCGCGAATTATCCACTTGACATACCCATACTAACTTGATAGACTTTGGAACATGAAGCACGAAGCGCAACACGAACTCTTCACGAACGAAGAAAAGGCCATCGAATTTTGGGAGAAGAAACGCTGGCCGGATGGCCCGGTATGTCCAAAGTGCGGCCTAGTCGGGCAGGCTTATAAACTGCAAGGCAAGAGCACTCGTCCCGGCCTGTGGAAGTGCAAGGGATGCCGTCAGCCGTTCACTGCGAAGATGCGTTCCATCTTTGAGGATTCCAAGATTCCGATGCACATGTGGATGTATGCCGTACATCTCATGTGTTCCAGCAAGAAAGGCATGAGAGCATATCAGTTCCACCGTATGACCGCTACGTTCTATGGTCGCAAGGTTTCTTATCGCACAGCTTGGTTCATGTTCCATCGAATTAGATTCGCCATGACTCAGCATCCATTCGTTGATAAACTCCAGGGCGTTGTCGAAGTGGATGAGACTTGGATCGGGCCGAAGCAAAAAGGAAGCGGCCTTCGCGGGACTAATCCTCTCGGTAAGAAACGTCCGGTAGTGGCGTTGGTAGAACGGAATACGTCAGGCAGTCGCGTGCGCTCGTTCCCAGTTGAGCGCGTTACAGTAGCGAACTTGAAGCCGATCTTGCAGGATCACGTGGAACTCGGCACGAACATCCAAACTGACGAGGCAACCGTTTAT
>DATJXG010000458.1:0-11658 GCA_035500455.1 Terriglobales bacterium
TATGGGTTGACCCCGATACCAACCAGGGCCACTTCGCCCGGCATACCTTCGACCTGATCGATTCGGTGTATGAGCAGGCGGCGCGGCACCCTGACCGCATGATGATGGCTTTCAGCGTGGCCGATATCGAGCGCGCCCACCGCGAACACAAACTGGCGGCGCTGATGGGAATCGAAGGCGGGCACTCGATCGAAAACGATATGCACCTGCTGCGGGACTACTACCGGCTGGGCGTGCGTTACATGACCCTGAGCTGGTCGAACACCAACGAGTTCGCGGATTCTTCCGGCGATATTGATGATCCCAAGGTGCAGCATCACAACGGCCTCACCGATTTCGGCAAGCAGGTAGTGCTGGAGATGAATCGCCTGGGCATGATGGTGGACATTTCGCATGTGTCCGACAAGACTTTCTGGGACGCTATCGCCACGACCAAGGCGCCGGTGATTGCTTCACACTCCTCGGCGCGGGCGTTGACCAACCATCCCCGCAATATGACCGACGACATGCTGCGCGCGGTGTCCAAGAACGGCGGCGTGGTGGATGTGAATTTCTTCTCCGCATTTGACGATGAGGATTTCCGCAAGACGGTCGAGGCGCAAAAGAAAGATGTGGATGCGGCAGTCAAAGCCAAGCAGGAAAAGCTGAAGGCGGAAGGCAAAACTCCAACATATCTGGATACCGACGGCATCGAGCGCGAGTGGATGGCCAAGATTCCGCGGCCTCCGCTGAAGGCGTTGATCGATCACATCGACCACATTGCGAAGGTGGCGGGAGTGGATCACGTTGGACTGGGTTCAGATTTCGACGGGGTGAGCGGAGCGACACCGCAGGGAATCGATTCGGCCGCCGACCTGCCGAAGATCACGCAGGCATTGCTGGAGCGCGGGTACAGCGCCGAAGATATTCATAAGATTCTCGGCGGAAATTTGTTGCGGGTGTTTGGGGAAGTGGAAAAAGTGAGCCGGGAGATGCGGGCGGGGAACTAGGTTTGGGTGAATTGATTTAACCGCAAAGAACGCAAAGATCGCAAAGTTCATGGCTGAACCTTTTCGGATACGCGGCTCGGGGTTGGGATGTCGTAGAATTCTTCGGGCGCTGCTTCGTTGCGATTGCGGCGTTCGGCCATGCGAATGAGTTGCCGGCGGGACGCCGGCGCTACTTTTGGAGCGAGTATGAAGAAACTGCTGGCAGCTTTCGTCGTATCCTGCATTGCTTCTTTCGCAGCTTGGGCGCAGACCGCGCCCGCCAAGAAACCCGTGACCACCACACGGCCTCACACTGCGGCCGCGACGGCCGGTCCGGCGCGGCCGGTGGCCACCATCGACACGACCGTGGGCAAGATGCATTGCACGCTGTTCCCCGACAAGGCCCCCATCGGCGTGGCGAATTTCATCGGGCTGGCGAACGGCACCAAAGATTGGACTAACCCGGTTTCCCACGCCAGGAAACATGGCGTGCCGCTTTATGACGGCACCATCTTCCATCGCGTGATTCCCGATTTCATGATCCAGGGCGGCGATCCGGCGGGCACGGGCGAAGGCGATCCCGGCTACGCTTTTAAAAACGAGACTTCGCCCGACTTGAAGTTCGACCGGCCGGGACGGCTGGCTTACGCTAATGCCGGGCCGAACACCAACGGTTCGCAGTTTTTTATTACCGAAGCTGCCTATCCCAGCCTGAACGGCGGCTACACGATATTTGGCCAGTGCGACGAAGCTTCCATTGCGCTGGTGAAGCAAATCGCGCGTATGGGACGCGATGCCAACGACCGGCCCTTCCGGCCGGTGAAGATCGTTCACATTTCCGTTGCAGCGGCGCCGGCGGTGCGGCATACGGCACCGATGGCCAAGCCGGCGACGAAGCCGGCGACGAAATAACATTTGCGGCGCGGGCGCTTTGCCCCGTCGGGGCCGGCCGCTATGAGAACTTGTCCACCATTTACACAGCCGTGGGCGGGGGCGCCCGCACCACATTTTAGCTGCTACATTTCTTCAAGAAAGAGGATTTCATGAGCCGTCCTGCTGGAACCTACGCAATTTTTAACACTTCGCAAGGGACCATCGTCTGCCGCCTGTTCGAGAAGGAGGCGCCGAAAACCGTGGCTAATTTCATTGACCTGGCTGAGGGCAAGCGGGAGTGGACTCACCCCGTCACCCGCAAGAAAAGCAACGACAAACTCTACGACGGCACTGTTTTCCACCGCGTAATTCCCGACTTCATGATCCAGGGAGGCGATCCGGCAGGCAGCGGAATGGGCGGGCCCGGCTATCAGTTCGAAGATGAAACCAAAGGCTCGCCGCACAAGTTCGACAAGCCGGGCAAGCTGGCCATGGCCAACTCCGGGCCGAACACCAACGGCTCGCAGTTTTTCATTACGGTTGTGCCTACGACGTGGCTCACGGGGAAGCACACCATCTTCGGAGAAGTTGTGGAAGGGCAGGACGTGGTGAACAAGATCACCGCGGTGCCGCGCAACCGGCAGGATAAGCCCGTAGAGGCGGTGACGCTTACATCGGTCGTGATTGAGCGGGCGTAGTCGTTCGCTTTGTTGCCCTGTCATCCTGCATGCTTCTGACCTGATTTGAATGTAGGCGCGGGCGTCCTCGCCCGTGCCGGGAGCGGCACGGATCGGGCTGAGTTCTCGGAAATCGCAACACGGGCGAGAACGCCCGCGCCTACATTTTAGCTCAAAATAAGTTCGTCCCCTGCTGCGCAAACCGAATCTATAAAGTGACATCACAGAGTTATGCCGATGGACACTCCCAACACTCCGCGTGTGGTTATTGTGGGCGCCGGCTTCGGCGGGCTGGTGGCTGCGCAGACTTTGGCGCATTATCCTGTGGCGGTCACGCTGATTGACCGCACCAACCATCACACCTTCCAGCCTTTGCTCTATCAGGTGGCTACGGCGGGCATTTCCCCCGGCGAGATCGCCGCGCCCATCCGCTGGATCATGCGGCATCGCCGCAATGTGGAAGTCCTGCTGGGAGATGTACAGGATTTCGACCTGAAGCGGCGACTGGTAAAGCTGCCCGACCTCGATGTCTCCTACGACTACCTGATCGTTGCCACCGGCGCCAGCCATGCTTATTTCGGGCACGAGGAGTGGGAGCCGCTGGCCCCCGGCCTGAAAACCGTGGAAGACGCAATCGAGATACGGCGGCGGGTCTTGCTGGCTTTTGAACTTGCGGAGCGCGATGCGGCCCGCGGACTCGCTGGGCTTCCGCTGCACTTTGTGGTGGTGGGCGGCGGGCCGACGGGAGTGGAACTGGCCGGCACTCTGGCAGAAATTGCCCGCAAGGTTCTGACCGACGAGTTCCGCTCGATTGATCCGACGCAAACCAAGATCTTACTTCTCGAAGGTGGGCCGCGGTTGCTGCCGGTGTATCCGGAAGACCTTTCGCGCAGCGCGGAGCGGCAACTGCAGCAACTGGGAGTGGAGGTTCACACCTCCGCAATGGTCACGAAGATCGAGCCTTCCGCAGTTTACGTGGGAGAGACGAGGTTGCCGGCGTCGGTGATTCTGTGGGCGGCGGGAGTCGCGGCATCTCCCCTGGGAAAGAAGCTGGAAACGCCGCTCGACCGGGCGGGCCGGGTGCTGGTGAATCCGGACTTGAGCATTCCGGGGCACCCGGAGGTATTTGTCATTGGCGATCTGGCGTTCCTGAAGGATAAACGCGGCAAGGTGGTGCCGGGCGTGGCGCCGGCGGCGATGCAGGAAGGAAGAGCAACCGCACATAACATCGCGCGGGAGCTGCGTGGGCAGCCGCGGCGCAATTTCCGCTATCTGGATAAAGGCAGCCTCGCCACCATCGGGCGGGCGGCCGGAGTGGCAGACTTCGGCAAGCTGCATATCTCGGGACTGGTGGCTTGGCTCTCCTGGCTTTTCGTTCACATCTTCTTTCTCATCGGATTTCGCAATCGGATCATCGTGCTGATCCAGTGGGCCTGGTCATACTTCACCTACGAGCGCGGCGCACGGCTGATCACCGGCGACACCCACCTGCCGGGATGGAAAGAGCGGGAGCAGGAAGAAGCCCAACTCCACAAGTAGGCATATGTAGGCGCGGGCGTCTCCGCCCGTGCCAGCCTTTTCATGCGAGCCAGGCATTTGAATTCTGTTCCCAGAGGGCGTGGTGGCGCTTCCCCGCACGGGCGAGGACGCCCGCGCCTACATGGACTCGTTGTTGGCTTGCTTTTGAGAGACAATAGACTCTGAGGCATTTTGCCATGAAGGCACTTTCCGGCCCCCGGCTGCGCGGTTTACTGGCTGGGCTTTTCCTTTGCGCATTCGCCGCTTCTTCATCCGCCGACGTTTTGAAGGTGGTGGTGGACGATACCATCCAGCCGGTGACCGAGGAATATATCGGCCGCGCCCTGGATGAGGCGGCGCGAAATAAGGACCAGGCGGTGCTGATCGAGATCAGCACGCCCGGCGGTTTGCTGGATTCCACCCGCGGCATCATCGAGAAGATTCTGGCCTCACCGGTTCCGGTGATCATCTACGTCGCTCCCAGCGGCGCCCGCGCGGCTTCGGCGGGATTTTTTATTCTGGAGAGCGCAGACGTCGCGGCCATGGCGCCGGGAACCAACACCGGAGCGGCCCATCCAGTGACTCTTGGCGGCGGGAAGATGGACGACGTGATGAAGGAGAAGATCGAGAACGACTCGGCCGCCTTCATGCGGTCATTCGTCTCCAAGCGCGGACGCAATGTGGAGGTGGCAGAAAGCGCGGTGCGGCAATCGAAGTCGTTCACCGACCAGGAAGCTCTGGCGCAGAACCTGATCAACTACATCGCTCCCAGCGAAGAAGACCTCTTCAAGCAGATTGCCGCCAAGCCGGTGAAGCGGTTCGATGGAAAGACCGTGACTTTAAACCTGGTGGGCGAGCACGTGCAGGTTTACAGCCTGACGCTCAAAGAAAAGATTCTGGCCTACATCATGGACCCGAACGTGGCGTTCATCCTGCTGGCGATTGGGGCGCTGGCGCTGTACGCCGAGTTCAACCATCCGGGAGCGGTGGTGCCGGGAACTGTGGGGGTGGTGTTCATTTTGCTGGCGGCGTTTGCGCTCAACCTGCTACCGGTGCGATTTGCGGCGATTGTGCTGATCCTGGCGTCGTTTGTTCTGTTCGCCCTGGAGGCAAAGTTCGCTACCCATGGAGTGCTGGGGATCGGCGGCATCGTCACGCTCACGCTCGGTGGCCTGATGCTGGTGGATGCGCCGATTCCCGAAATGCGGGTGCACCTTTTGACTGCCTTGGCGGTGAGTGTACCGATCGGCGCCATTACGGTGTTTCTGATGAGTATCGCCTTGAAAGCGCGTGCCAATAAGGTCGTCACCGGCGAGCAGGGGTTAATCGGCGAAGTGGGCATGGCGCAAACGGAACTCGCGCCCGTTGGTAAGGTATTCGTTCATGGCGAACTCTGGGATGCGGTGGCAACCGCGAATGTGGCAGCGGGCGAGCGTGTGGTCATTCGCAAAGTGGATGGCCTGAAGCTCGAAGTCGAGCCGGTCACAGAGCCGGCGCATGTGCCAGTCGCGGGTTGATGTTTCGCTCGGCGTCCTCGGCGCAGTTCTCTGCGATCTCGGCGATTTAAAGCTTTGACTCTCGCCGTTAACGACAAAACCTCAAAACGCCGAGGTCGCGGAGAACGGCCCCTTCTGCCGGGCGCGCTTGGTTCTCAATTATCGGGAGGATATCTTCGCAGATTCCCGAGCCTGCCCCGGAAAAGCGAATTAGAGTACAATCCGCCGCAGGTGGCCGTGCGGTCTGGAGGCGGTAAATGCCGTTTGAGTTAGGGTTCTGGACAGTCTTACTGATCATTTTCGGAATTTACATTCTCAGCTCCATCAAGATTCTGGCGGAGTATGAGCGCGGCGTGATCTTTCGCCTGGGCCGCCTGCTTGGACAGGCCAAAGGCCCGGGTGTAATCCTGGTTTTCGCTCCCATTGATCGCATCGTCCGGGTCTCGCTGCGCCAAGAAGCCCTGGAAGTGCCGCCGCAGGACATCATCACGCGCGACAACGTCACCTTGAAAGTGAACGCCGTTATCTTCCTGCGCGTCATTGAGCCGCGCAAGGCGGTGGTCGAAGTCTCCAACTACGTCTATCAGACTTCACAGTTCGCGCAGACCACGCTGCGCTCGGTGCTGGGTGAGCAGGAACTTGATGAACTGCTGGCTCATCGCGACAAAATCAATACCCGCCTGCAGAGCATTCTGGACACCCACACTGCGCCCTGGGGCGTGAAAGTGGTGAACGTCGAAGTGAAGCAGGTGGACATGCCGGAATCCATGCTGCGCGCCATGGCCAAGCAGGCCGAGGCTGAGCGCGAAAAGCGCTCGAAGATCATCCATGCGGAAGGCGAGTTCTCGGCGGCGCAGCGACTGGTGGATGCGGCGCACCTGCTGGCCACCGAGCCGGTAAGCGTGCAGTTGCGCTATCTGCAAACCCTCACCGAGATCGGTGTAGAAAAGAACACGACCGTGGTGTTTCCAGTGCCGGTGGACTTCTTCAGCGGGCTGCAGAAGGTGCTGGGCCGCGCACCGGGAGAAGAGTCCAAGGCCGGTTGAGCTATCAGGAGATTCGCGTTCTTATGAATGAGGCGCAGGACACGGAAATTACGCTGGGGATGGGAAGGATCCTGGGAATATTCTTTACCCTGGTTGCGCTGTGCGGCATATTCTTCGGCCTCGGGTTCAAGCTGGGCAAGAGCGAGACGACCGTGGCCGCCAGCGAGCAAATGGCGGTAACGCAGACTAACGGTGGCCCCCGCCCGTCGGCGGCGCCACAGTCCAGCGCGCCGGCTTCGAGGCCGCTTACGGCTGCCGAGCAAACGGCCGCGGCGGCGGCGAACACCAGCGACGCCACGGCGCAAAAACCTGTTGCCGCTGATGCCGCGGCACTTTCCGGGGCGAGCTATTTCGTTCAGGTGGCGGCGGTGAGCAAGCAGGAAGACGCCGATGCCCTGGTGGACTCGCTGAAGAAGAAGCAGTACGCAGCGCTGGCCGCTTCCGCCTCTTCGGACAAGCTGTTCCACGTGCAAGTGGGGCCGTTCAGCGACATCAAGGATGCCGAAGCCATGCGCACACGGCTGATGAACGACGGCTACAACCCCATCCTCAAGAAGTAAGGGGAACCGATCTTTCCCGCTTGCGAGGTGCGGCCTTGGAGATCTTCGCTTTCTCGCGGCGAGGCCGCCTGCCCACATCTTCCATCCCCAGGTCTTCCACATTGACAGCGATCAATCTTGAATCTATCACTGTCTCATGGACATCAAGGAGCAGTCATTCCACCGCAAGCTGCAGGCGATTGCCGACCCTACGCGGCGGCGGATTCTGCGGGTTCTCAAGGAGCGCGGGGCTGGTTCGCCGGCAAAGGGGACCGGACTGTGCGCGTCTGATATCGAGGTGCGTATCTCTCTTACTCAGCCCACGATCTCGCATCACATGGCGATTCTGAGCCAGGCCGATCTGGTGGAGACAAAGAAAATCGGGCAATGGGTGTGGTATCGCCGCAATGAAACCGCGATTTCAGAGTTCATCCGCGCGCTGAAGAAGAACCTGTAGAGCGCCTGTCACCGAATGCCGTTTGCAGGCCTATCCCACAGTCGCGGCCGCAGCTTTCTGCAACAAGCGGCGCACTTGCGCAATCAGTTCCGCCACTTCGAAGGGCTTCACCAGGGAAGGAATATCGTTTTCCTTCAGGAAAGTGCGGGTCTCGGGATCAGCCACAGTCGAAAATGTGAACAGGACGTGGTTTTGCAGCCCGGGACAATTCTTCTCCAGCCACTGATAGACCTCGGGCGCGTTCCAGCCGCCGGGCAGCTTGCCGGCGATGATCAGGGCATCGAAGGCTTCCTTCTGGAGCGCGGCCTTGATCTCATCCACGCCAGTAAGAG
Source organism: Terriglobales bacterium (assembly GCA_035500455.1). Lineage (GTDB taxonomy): Bacteria > Acidobacteriota > Terriglobia > Terriglobales > Acidobacteriaceae > DATJXG01. The sequence continues at coordinate 7,907 of DATJXG010000458.1, forward strand.
CGACCACCTGGGCGCCGGCGCCGGTCAGTACGTCGCGCTCGAACTCCAACACCGCTTCCTCGTCTTCCGCGACCAGGACCCGCCCATCGACGGCAGCGTCATGGTGGGGAGCAACAATCGATTTCTCCGGCGATACGGTCCGACTGGCGGCGGGGAGGCGAACCGTGATTACGGCTCCCCCCTCCGCCCGATTGCGGGCGGAGATATCGCCGCCATGCTCCTTGACGATGCCGTAACAAATGCTCAGCCCGAGGCCGGTGCCCTTGCCCACGCTCTTGGTGGTGTAGAAGGGGTCGAATATCTTGTTCGGCTCCTTGATGCCGGGCCCATTATCCTCGAACTCGATATTGACGTATCCATCCAGCGAGAAAACGCGCACCGTGAGCGCGCCCGGCTTGCCGGATTCGAGCATGGCGTCCACGGCGTTGTTGATGATATTGAGAAACACCTGCTCGATCTGGTGAGGATCGCCGGTGACGGCAGGAACTGTGACGTCCACTTCGCGATGAAGCTGGACACGGGTGACCTTGAGATCGTAGTCGCGTAGCGCGAGGGTCTCCTCCAGCACCTTGGGGACGGTCATGGAATGCTTGTGGGGCTTGCGCTGGCGGGCGAACGAAAGCAGATTCTGGACGACCCGGTGAGTGCGCTGCGCCTGCTTGAACAGCTTACCCACGAAATCAGAGGCGCGCTCCGATAATCCCTCGCTTTCCAGGAGCTGCGCATATCCCAGGATCGCGGTGAGCGGATTGTTGAGTTCGTGAGCGACACCTGCGATCAACTGCCCCAGGGCAGACATCTTTTCGCTCTGCAGCAATTGTTCCTGGGCATGCCTGAGGTCTTCATAAGCGCGGCAGGCCTGCTCGTAGAGGTGCGCTTTCTCGATGGTCGTGGCCAACTGGCGCCCCACTGCCACAAGCAGGTTCTCGTCGTCGCTGGAATACTGCCGCGCGTGGCCACGCCGGATGCCCATTAGTCCCACCGGCTTCTCCTTGCTCCACAGCAGGACCCACATCCAGGAATCGGCCTCTTCGCCGCCGATAAATTTGCGGGTGCCGGGCGGAAGGTGAGGCAGGAACTCCGGGGTGATGACCTCGGTTCGCGAGCGGATCACCAGATCGCCGAAGCCCTCGGGCAAAGTGACCTCGGCCTGGCGGGCACGGTCGGCGCGGCGCTGCCCCCAATCGGCGCGGCGGCGGAAGGTGCCATCATCGGTTTCGCACAGGTACACGACGCCGCTGGCGGCGTTGAGCAGCACCAGCACCTGGCGCAAGGTAAGGTTCAGAACTTCATCCAGGTCAAAGGACTGGGTGGCGATCACCGCCATGGCATTCAGGGCGTTGAGTTCGCGGTTGCGGCGGCGAATTTCGTCCTCCGCCCGCCTTCTTTCGGTAATGTCCAGAAGGAATCCCTGATAGCGCTCAATGCCGCCCTCCGGCGTGCGGGTGGCGAAGCTGCTCTCCAGAGCGTGCAGCCGGGTTCCGTCACGGCGGCGCAGGACCACTTCGAAATTGCGCACGTAGTTGTGCTGGGCAATCTCCTGCCGGAATCTTTCCCGTTCCGCCTCCGAGGCGTAAACGTCGGTCTCCAGGTTCAGAGCCATGACTTCGGCGCGGGCGCTGTAACCCAGCATGCGCACCAGGGCATCGTTGCAGTCGAGCAGGCCTCCGTCCGGGGTGGCAACGAAGACGCCTTCCTGCATCTGCTCGAAGAGCTGGCGGTACTTTTCTTCGGCGATCCGGCGGTCGGTAACGTCGCGGATCACGTGAATGGTTCCACGCTGGGTGCTGGCCTGGTCCACGTAGGAGGAAGTCGAAACCAGGGAGAAACCGCCAAAACACGGATCCGGCCCTTCGTGAAAACCCTGGTCCTCGGCCACGCAGTAGGGACATTGGTTCCATTCGCCGTGATCGCGGGGCAGAACCTCTTCGCAAGTCTTGCCGATGACATCCACCGGAGCCAGGGCCATGCGCTCGAGCATGGCGCGATTGGCCTTCATGATGCTGAAATCGGCGTCATGGAGAAGGACGGCGTCCTGGATGGAATCGAAGGTGTTCATCCACTGCCGGTGGGACCGCAAGATCTGCTCCAGCAGGCGGAGGTTTTCTACGGCCAGCCCCAGCTGGTGAGCGCTGGTGGAAAGAAATTCGATTTCGGCCGGCGTATAACGCCTGCGGCGCTTGCTTCCAAGGGTGAGGGTCCCGATGATGGTCTTCTTACCCATCACCGGCACCAGTACGCAGTGCTGAAAGCCTTCGCCCTTCAGCCGTTCGCGCCCCGCCGGGTCCATCTGGGACAGTTCCAAACGCAAAGGAACTCCCCCAACCAGGGTGCTCTCAAATCCATCGTCCATGGGCACGGCGGCGTGATACTGCATGAACTCGCGGGACAGGCCGATCTGTTGCACGATGACCATGTTTTCGCCATCCGCCAGGCGGAACCATGCGGCCTTGGCCCCCACCAGACGCATGAGTTCTTCGAGCGCGGTGGCCATCATAGGGCCATGCTGCTGGGAACGCATGATGCTGCCGGTCATGGCATTGATGATTCCCAGTTGCCGGGTGCGGGTGCGGGAATCGTCAAGCACGATGAGCAGCATGCTCAAGCCCAGGGTGGTATCGGTCAGTACCTCAAAACCTGGCGGCAAATTGCTGGCGAGGGGAGCACCTTGCAGATGCAGGCACAACAGGCTGAGGCTGAACAGCCAGGGGCCGATTTCCGCGCGTCCCCAGCGGAAGCTGATGAGCTGCACCGCGGCAGCAAGGATCACGACATGGTAGGAAATCTCGAGCCCCAGGCGCAGAGCGAAGGAATGAGGCCACCACACGGCTTGCGCTGCCAGACAGCTCAACAAGGCCAGGGTGCCTAAAAGCAGCGGCAGCATTAACTTGCGGGACTGGGTGTAGAGCAGGACGGTGGCCGCAAACAGGCAGGAGGCCAGAATGAATTCGCCCTGAGAAACGGCCTTCCAAAGCGGGGAATTCGCGATCGGGCGCAACAGGGTCCACTGGGAGACGAAGAATGCCGTCCATCCCAGGATCCAGGTCAGCAGGTAGCGTTCACGAAAGGTGCGATAAACCAGCAGGGTCGCAGCCAGAATCACCAGGGCTGCGGACTCCTCCGCCCCCAGGCTATGCATACTCCAGCCCTGCACTGGACCCCAGAGGTGCAAAGAGGAAAGGTTCATCTTTTTGGGACACACCCGTAGCTGCTCCTAGATAGCATGTCCCCGCCCGTTGCCAATGTGATTTCCCCTGTCCTAAGGTTACTTTTGGCACTTCGGAAACACTGTAGAATGGCCGTACACTAACCCTTCCCATGGACCCGGAGCGGATTCTAGTAGTCGATGACGAAGAGGCAATCCGCGAGATCGTCTCGTCCATGCTCACTGCAGCTGGTTACCGCTGTCAGCAGGCGGGTTCCGGCGCGGAAGCCCTGGCCCTGCTGGACTCCGGCGAACAGTTCGAGTTAATGCTCAGCGACCTGATGATGGCCGGCCTCGACGGCCTGGGACTGCTGGAGCGCACCAAAGAAAAATGCCCTGACATGCCGGTGGTAATGGTGACCGCCGTGCACGATATCTCCATCGCGCTTTCCGCCATCCGCAACGGCGCTTACGACTATCTCCTCAAACCCTTCGAGCGCGAGCAACTGCTGGCCACGGTGCGGCGGGCGCTGGAAAATCGCCGCCTGAAGCTGGAAAACCAGCGCTACCAGAACCATCTCGAGCAGATGGTCGCCGACCGCACGGA
>DATJXG010000459.1:0-14443 GCA_035500455.1 Terriglobales bacterium
AAACAGGGGAGACGCCGCCGCCGGCGGGGGGCCAACCCGGGAAAGCAATCTAAGGGGCTAGCTCTGAGGCAGGGCTTGGGGATGATTGCAAACAAGAACTCCGGACAGAAGAGAAAACGAAACCGGCAGGCGCGTGAGCGCTCGCTGCTGGCCGCAGCCACCAAACTTTTTGCGACGCAAGGTTACGAAGCGACCACGACGCGCGAGATTGCGGCGACGGCGCGATGCGCCGAGGGGCTGATCCATCGCTATTTCCAGGGCAAGGCAGGCCTGCTGGCGGCGCTGGTGCAGACCCAGCTATCGCAAAATGGCGCCGACCTGGCGGGCAAGGTTCCTCCCGCGCGCAAATTGGAGGACGAAGTCTTTCAACTGGTGCGCTGGGAAGTGGAAAGGGTTTGGGGGGACCGGGATTTTCTGCGGGTGATCATTCCCCAGATGCTCACCGACTCAACCCTGGCCAGGACGGTGGAACGGATGATGCCGCAGGCTTTGCAGACGAAGGCGATCGAGGAGCGCTTGCAGCGGCATGAACAGTGCCGAACCATGCCAGGGGAACAGGTTGAGGCTTTGGCGCAACTGATCGGCGCGGTGGGATTTGTTTTTGGTTTCGTGCGCCCGGTGGTCCTCCGGCATGACCACACCGATTCCCGCGAGGCCGCCGGGGTGGTGGCCAGCCTCCTGATGCGCGCTCCGGTAACGGCCGCGCCGGCGACCTAAGGCTGAAAATTGGAAAGCGCGCGCTTTGTGATCAAAATCAGGACAGTTTTTAGGCTCGGTCAAATCTGCTCAAAATCACCGCAAGAGAACCCAGGGTCATTCATTTCGGCACATTCTCCCGAGCCGCAGCACCCGCGGCCGTCGCTTCATTCTGTCGAGCATCTCTAACTACAATTCAATCAATGCGATAGCTAAACCCTCTAGAGGGGGAAGGCAGGGCCACCGGCGTAGAATTTCCTCTACCTTACGGCGAGTCTCGGGGACAGATTTGAGGGCTCAGGAATAACGTCATCACACGTCATCGCTATAGTTTTTCTTGACACTTACCTTTGGGCAATGCTAATAAGTGCGTCTGCACGCACTTTCGCGGGGCAGTCTGCCGACGGGGACGGCGTTGCCCTTAAACTAACTAACCGCATTTCCCGCAATTCAAGAGTCTGGAGCTGTACTTCCAGGAGGACTGCATGACTTCGTCTCGCAGGATTCTTGCTGGTGGGCTGCTGCTTGCGTTTTTCGTCCTGGGATCGCTCCCCAAGGCGCACGCTATACCCGCCTTTGCCCGCAAATATGGCCTACGCTGCTCCGCATGCCACGAAGCTTGGCCGATGCTGAATTACTTCGGTCAGAAATTCAAAGACAACGGCTACCAGTTGATGAACGACCGCGACTCGCCGATCTGGCAGAGCAACGGTTATTGGCCGGTGACCATGCGCATCACGCCCAGCTGGCACCGGGAAAACACCGACAAAGTGGCCGTCGACCAAACTGGCGGGCAGCAGGGCGTCACATCGCACGGCTTTGATTACGGCGGACTGGATATTCTGTCCGGCGGGACGCTGGACAAGAACGTATCGTTCCTGCTGGTTCCCTCGTCGGATGAGAACGGCGCATTTCACATGGAGTCGGTCAACGCGCGCCTCGACAACCTGTTTGGCAGCCCCTGGTTCAACATCAAGATGGGCAAGTTCGAACTGGACAACATCGTGTCGGAGAAGCGCGGCCTGACTTTATCCATCAATGGCGGCGGTTTCCAGATCTACCACTTCATTCCGGTGAACGACAGCAACTTCCTGGGGCAGATCGGAGACAACCAGGTAGGCCTGGAATGGATGGGGCACTCGGCCAACGATCGCACCCGCGTTTCCGCGGCCATCCTCAGTTCCACCGACGGCAACCCGGACTTGCCCGGCAGCAATGCCTATACCGGGTTCTTTGCCGCCAGCCAAGCCTTTGACGCAGGCAAGCTGGGCACTCAGCGCCTCGGCTTCTACGCCATGGTCGGGGAGGCGCCGACCGATACGCTGACGTCGGGCGGGGATGCAATTCCCGGCGGAGGAATCGGCAACAAGGGCTTCAGCCGCGAGGGCTTTGTCGGCTTGTTCTACCTGGACAAGCTGGACTTCCAGGTGGTAACTCAGCACGGTTCCGACAATGCGTATTTCGCCAACGCCCTTCCCTCGAGCGCCACGCTGCCCACAGGGGCGCGCGACGCGGTATGGAACGGCGCGTTTGTAGAAACCCACTACGTTTACAACCCGCAGCTGATTTTCATTCAGCGCTCGGAATGGGTGCGGATGTCGCAGCAGGGTAATCCGGACAACGCCTCAAACGCCGGCGACCTGGACAATTACGTGTTCGGATTTCGCTACATGCCATTCATGAACGCGCGGGCGGGTTTCGCCTGGCACAACGAGTATTCCTGGCTGCGAATACGGGGCGCCGCTCCCGACGGCAGCGACTTGACCAGCAACAGCTTCATGTCGGGATTCGACTTCGACTTCTAAGAGAGGACACCGATGCGCACATCGCTATTGAAATGGTCGTTGTTGACGGGTGCAGTTGTAGCTTTTGCGTTGTCCGGACTGTCCCGCGCACAAATCACCAAGCAAGAGGAAGACGCCAGGCTGGGGATGGAGAGCCACATCGGCAACCTCACCGGCCACGCCAAAGACGGCGCCATGAACTACCGCAGATATTGTGTGGGCTGCCATGGCGAACTGGGGGACGGCAACGGCGAAAACGCCCAGTGGTTGGACCCCAAACCGCGCGATTTCCAGCTGGGCATCTTCAAGTGCCGTTCGACGCTCACCGGTACGCTGCCCACCGACCAGGATCTGTTTGACACCATCGGGCGCGGCCTAGACCGGTCCAACATGCCACCCTGGAATCCGCTCTCCTCGCAAATGCGGGCGAACCTGGTGGCATACGTGAAGCACTTCTCGCCGCGATGGGAGAAGGAGAAACAGGGAACGCCGATTCAGATTCCGGCGGAACCGGAAATTACTCCTGACCGGATCAAGGCCGGGCAGGAGGTTTTCCAGAAGATGGAGTGCTGGAAGTGCCACGGCGTGACCGGGAAGGCAAACGGGCCTTCGGCCGCTACCCTGACCGACGACCTGAACCGGCCGATTCTGCCCTACAACTTTACCGACGGCCGGCCGAAGTGCGGCTCCACGGACGTGGACATTTACAGGATTTTCATGACTGGCCTGGATGGCACACCCATGCCCTCATTCGCCGACAACATTAAACCCGACGAGGCGTGGGACCTGGTGTTCTACCTGCGCACCCTGCAGCCGGAAAATGGCATGAACACCAAGGAAAGGGACATTGCCAAACAGCTTGGGCTGAAGCCGGTGACTCCAAGCACTCCCTAGTTTCTAAACGCCGATCAGGAGAAAAGGTGCGATGAAGACTCAGCAGAAACATACCTTTGCAGTAGCCGTGTGCGCGCTCGCGGTGGTTGCGCTGGGAGCGATATTTCTGGCGCAACACGTGAACGCCGCGGCTGCGGGCAAAATTACCGGAACGGTGAAACTGGACGGTACCGCGCCCCACATGCGGGGCATCGACATGACCAAGGACCCGTGGTGCGCCAAGCAGCATGCCGACAATCCGGCACACCTGGAAAACGTGGTGGTGGGCAAGAACGGCGGCCTGGAGAACGTGGTGATCTACATCTCGGAAGGCCTGAGCAGCGCCGAAGGCGCGGAGAAGCCTTCCAGCGAGCCGGTGTTCGACCAGAAAAACTGTATGTACACGCCGCACGTGCTGGCCATGGACGCAGGCCAGCAATTCAAGGTAATGACCAGCGACCAGACGGCGCACAACATTCACCCCGAGCCCAACCCGCTCACGGGCAATATTCCCTGGAACCAGTCGCAGCCTCCGGGGGCGCCGCCGATCGTGAAAAGCTGGAAGGTCGAGGAGATGATCCCGGTGAAATGCAACATTCACCCCTGGATGCACGGCTACTTCGCGGTGGTGAAGGGGCCGTACGCGACCACCAGCGACGATGGCACGTACACCGTGAATGGCGTGCCGCCGGGAAGCTACACCGTGACAGCGTGGCAGGAAGACTACGGCAAGCAGACTCAGAAGGTAACCGTGGCCGGCGGAGGCGCCGCCACTGCCGACTTCACCTACAAGGCGAAGTAAGCGATTCGCGGCAAGCAGGAAACCGCCGCAGCCGGGCTGCGGCGGTGTTTTGATCCAACCTGACCGGACCGTTCGTGTACCCGGAACAGAGGCGAAACCACTATGGCCAAACTGTTTGCCGTGACCATTATTCTGATTGCCATCGGATCGGCGATTCCGATCGTGAGGGGCACATGGACGCAGCCCGTGGACATCTCCACCCACGGCCAGGAAATCGACAAGCAATTCAACGAGACGATGTGGGAGGCGGGCCTCGCGTTCCTGGCGGCGCAGATTATTCTGGGCATTTTCATCTGGCAATTCTCCAATCGCAGCGCCGATGCCGAGATCAGAAGATTCCCCGGGGGCGCGACCGGTCTGGTTCTGGCGGCTTTCCTGCTGGTTGGAACTGAAGTGCTGGCGCTGGGAGTGTTCGGGGCCAATGCCTGGGCCAAGGTCTATTTCCAGCCGCCGGGGGCGGATGCCATGCCGATCCAGGTGCAGGCCGGGCAATTTGCGTTTTATTTCCGTTACCCCGGCCCGGACGGCAAGTTCGGCCCCATCCATCCCGAGAAAATCGACGAGGCCAACCTGAATTTCTTTGGCCTGGATTACAACGAGCCCGGATCCGGGGATGACATCGTGACCGCGGAAATGGCGGTCCCGGTGAACCGGGAGATCCATCTGCTGATGCACTCCAAGGATCTGGGGCATTCGTTTTACGTACGCGAGCTGCGGGTGCAGCAGGACTTCGTCCCGGGATTGGATGTTTCCCTGCACTTCACGGCCACCAAGCCGGGGAAGTACGAAATTGTATGTACACAGCTGTGCGGCCTGGGGCACTACAACATGAAGACCTACCTGGAGGTGATGTCCCAGGAAGATTTCGACAATTGGATGAAGAAACAGGCGGCGCTGCAATAGCGGGCACATCCGCGTAGCGCGAACATCGACATTCTTTGAGGTGAACACATGCACGACGTATCGCCCCATGCGGTGCATCATCACGCTCCACCGCAGGGCTTTATCCGGAAGCACGTCTTCAGTCTCGATCACAAAGTCATCGGCAAACAGTATTACGCGCTGGCCCTGGTGGCGGTATTCACCGGCATGGTGCTTTCCTGGCTGATGCGGCTGCACCTGGGGTGGCCGGCGCTGGCCATACCCGGCCTGCACCTGCTTTCCAAAGTGGGCGCCCCCGGCGACCTGATGACGCCGGAATACTACCTGCAGCTGATGACCATGCATGGCACCATCATGGTTTTCTTCGTGCTCACCACCGCGCCATTCGCGGCGTTCGGCAATTTCTTTCTGCCGATCCAGGTGGGCGCCGAAGACATGCCCTTCCCCCGCTTCAACATGATGTCGTTCTGGGTAACGTTCGTAGCTTTTGTAGTCTTGATTGCGGCGTTCTTCGTGGGTGGAGGGCCGCCGCTCTCGGGTTGGACAGCATACGCTCCCCTGAGCGCTGTAGGCGCCGTGGCCGGGCCTGGACAAGGCACCGGCCAGGTGCTGTGGGCGGCGTCGATCGCGATCTTCTGCGTCGGCCAGTTGCTGGGCTCGCTGAACTTCATTACTACCACCCTCGATCTTCGCACCAAGGGCATGAGCCTGATGCGGCTGCCGCTCAGCGCCTGGGCATGGTTCATCACCTCCTGCATGGGCCTGACGGCATTTGCCGTGCTGCTGCCGGCGTGCATTCTGCTGATTCTGGATCACGTGGCGGGAACCAGCTTTTTCGTCGCTTCCAATCTGGTGGTCAACGATCAACTGCAACCGCATTCCGGCGGATCGACTCTGCTGTGGCAGCATTTGTTCTGGTTCTTTGGGCATCCCGAGGTGTACATCGCGATCGTGCCGGCGATGGGAATTGTGTCGCACGTTCTGATTACCAACATGCGGCGGCCCCTGCTGAGCGCCAAGGTGATCATTGCGTCGATGACTTCGATCGCCTTCCTCAGCTACATGGTGTACGGGCACCATATGTTCGTGAGCGGGATGAACCCGTTCTCTTCGCTGGTGTTTTCGTTCCCCACGCTGATCATCACCATTCCGGCGACGATCATCACACTGATTTGGATCGGCAGCCTGTATGGCTCGAAGCTGCGCATCAACTCGGCCTCGCTGTTCGCCCTGGGCTTCATCTCGATGTTCGTGAGCGGCGGAGTGAGCGGCTTTTTCCTGGCCCAGCCTTCCATCGACATCATGCTGCACGCCACCTACTTCGTGGTGGGGCACTTCCACCTTGTGATGGCGGTGGCGGCGATCTTCGGAATCTTCGCCGGGACTTACTTCTGGTTCCCCAAGATGACCGGGCGCATGATGAACGAGACGTTGGGGAAGATCCACTTCTGGCTGAGCTTCGTCGGGGCCTATTGCATCTTTATGCCCTTCCACTACCTGGGAATCATGGGCAACGTGCGGCGCTATGCGGAGTTTGTGGATGAGTATCTGCAGCCGGTGCTGGGCGTGCACAAATTCATCACGGTTGCAGCCCTGGTCACGGGGGCGGCACAGCTCATTTTTCTGTATAACCTGATCCACAGCCGGTTCTGGGGCGAAAAGGCGCCGGAGAACCCGTGGGAGGCTACTTCGCTGGAGTGGTCGGTGCCCTCGCCGCCGCCGTTCGACAACTTCGGTGGCAGGCACCCGGTGGTTTATCACGATCCCTATCAATATGGGGTGAAGGGATCGAAAGGCGATTACATCATGCAGGATTCGCCCGAGCCCTCGCCGAGCGGAGATTGAAGCGGCGCCGTCGGCGCAGGACTTTCAGCAAGGGGAAGAGGAGTCAGAGGTAAATATGGCAACCACCGTCCACGAACCGCCGCGGGGCAAGGCTTTACCCGATAGTCCGCAAACCGGGCACGGGAGCGGAGGCCTGGTCCCGGAGTCCGGGAGGATGCGGTACGTGCAGGACGATTCTTCGGCTGCGTCCCGGACCGGCATTTGGGTGGTGATCGCGGCCATCACCATGACCTTCGCGGCTTTCACCAGCGCGATGATCGTGCGCCAGGGAGCGTCGCTGGATTGGCGGCACCTGGCCATGCCCCGCATTCTGTATTTCAACACAGTGGTCCTGCTGGCGAGCAGCGTGACGCTGGAAATTGCCCGCCGGCGCTTCCGCAGCTTTGTCATCGGCACCGAGAGCGAGCGGGCCGGAGTGCTGCGGGCCCTGTATGCCACCCTGGCGCTTGGTTTGCTGTTCCTCGCCGGCCAATACATGGCCTGGCTGCAGTTGAAGGCTGATGGACTGTATCTGGCGACCAATCCCAGCAGTTCGTTCTTCTATGTGTTCACGGCCGCGCATGGTCTGCACCTGCTTGGTGGCCTGGCCGGATTGCTTTATGTGATTCGCAGGTTCGGCAGGTCAGCGCTGCGCCGCGGCACCCTGGGCGCGGCGGCGCACTACTGGCATTTCATGGATCTGCTTTGGCTCTACCTGCTGCTTGTTCTTTGGATGAAGCTGTAACCACGTTACAGGAGGCGCCGTGAGCGAAGCTCAACTGACTGTGGGAGGACACGGAGCGGGCCTGGTCGAGGCCTCGCCTTTCTCCGTTTCCACCAAAAAGCTGGTGATGTGGCTGTTCATTATTTCCGACGCGATGACCTTTGCCGCGATTCTGGTCGCCTACGGGTTTCTGCGAAACGCCTCCCCCAACTGGCCGGCCCCCTTCAAGTTTTCACCCAGCATCATTAACGTGATGGTAATGACGTTCATCCTGATCAGCAGCAGCCTGACCATGCTGATCGCGGTGCGCGCGGCGCAGTCGGGCGACAAGAGCGCGGCCTTTACCTGGGTGCTGATCACCGCGCTGGGCGGCGCGGTCTTCGCCCTGCTGCATGTGCGGGAATGGCTGGGCATGATCGGCGAAGGGGTTCGCCTGTTTCAGAATCCCTGGGGCGCGCCCTTGTTCGGGGCGGCCTTCTTCAGCGTTACCGGGTTGCACCTGCTACACGTGACCTGCGGAGTGATCGCGCTGGTGATCGTGGGTCTGCGCTATAAGGGCGGCCGGTATGACGCCGGCGATATTGAGATTCTGGGGCTTTACTGGCACTTTGTGGATATTGTCTGGATGTTCGTGGTGCCGCTCATTTATCTCCTGAGCATTGAACACTGATCGGCTGCGAGGGGAGGCAAATATTCGATGACTACCGGCGAAAGGCAGAGCGGGGGGCTGAGCACCGACATTATTGTGTACGTAGTCCTCCTGGCCATGGCGGGTCTGCAGATCATCCTGGCCTACAACAGCAGTGGAGGCCGCGAGCTGCTGGCGCGCATGATCGTAGTGGCGGCGGTGCAGGCCCTGGTTGCGGTGATGTTCTTCATGCACCTGTGGTGGGAACGCCGCAGCCTGGTGGTTTCGATCGCGGTGGTTTCGCTTTTTGTGTTGTTTGCCTTGCAATACAGCTGGAGTGACAGCTTCCGACTTTTGCACATGAGCCCCTGGGCCCACTAAGATAGGGAGACTGCGTTGGTGGAACGCATTGCAACCGGAATGATGCAGATCATGAGTTCCCTCAGGATCCGCCGGGCCGCACTGGTGCTGGCTGGGATGGCATTTGTGCTGGTAGCCGCTCCGGCCTTTTGCCAGGGTTGCGCCTTGTGCTACACCCAGGCTGCCTCCTCCGGGGCGCGGATGATCCAAGCCCTGCGCAGCGGCATCCTGGTGCTGATTCTTCCTCCCATGTTCATGTCGGCAGGGATTACTGTGGTGGCGTACCGAAGGCGGAACCACTTTCACGAGTCCGATTCAGAAACCGATGCGGATTCCGCGACAGATTCCGAGGCTTCGTGTAATATGGAGCGGCAAATTTTCCGGCCGCCTCTTCCTGGGGACAAATGGCACTCGCGCAACTGACCGCATTCCGTAGCCCATCCGCACCCCTTTCAGCCAGGCTGCGGGACTACTACACCCTGACCAAGCCGGAAGTGAATCTGCTGATTCTAATGACTACATCAGCGGGTTATTATCTCGGCGCGCAGGGCGCCTTCCGGATTGCGGGCCTGGTCCACACGCTGATCGGGACGCTGCTGGTGGCCAGCGGCACGGCGACCTTGAACCAGTTCATGGAGCGGACCCACGACGCCCATATGCGGCGCACCGCCAGCAGGCCGGTAGCCAGCGGCAGGATGGCGGCGCGGGAAGCGTTGGCGTTCGGAGTGCTGCTGAGCCTCGCCGGCGGCTTGTATCTGTGGTGGACGGTAAATGCGCTTTCGGCTGTGCTGGCTGTTTCCACGCTGCTCTCGTATCTCTTAATCTACACGCCATTAAAGAGAGTTACGCCGCTATGCACCCTGCTGGGAGCCTTTCCCGGCGCAATGCCGACGCTGATCGGTTGGGCGGGCGCGTCGAACGGCCTGAGCGGTGAGGCCTGGCTGTTGTTTGCGGTCCTCTTTCTATGGCAGTTCCCGCACTTCCTGGCGATCGCGCTGCTCTACCGCGAGGACTATGCCCGGGCAGGATACAAAATGCTGCCTGCATTCGATCATGAAGGGCGCTTCACGCGCGCCGAAATCGTGGCTACGACCATAGCCCTCATCGTGGTGACAATGCTGCCGTTCGTCGGCGCCAGCCACGCCCCGCTCTATCTGCTGGGAGCATTCGCGGCGGGGTTGTTCTATCTTTATTATGGGGCGAAACTTGCGGCCTCGGCCTCGCGGAGTTCCGCCAGCCGGCTGGTCCACGCCTCGGTGATTTATCTGCCGGTGGTGCTGATCATGATGGCAGCCTGCAAGCGCTGAAAAGAATTTTGGGAATGTCGTAATTTGAAATCGGGTAATGTTCCAAGGCGCCAGGCGAAAATTACCGAATTACCCGCTCACCAGATTGTAGACTCCGCTCCGATTTCCCTCCCGCCACTTATGTTGAGTCTTGGGCAACTTCGCTTTGCGGTGTTGGCGCTGGTTTGCCTGTTTGCCGGCCTGCCTGCCATGGGACGCGTGCACCGCGAACATTGGGGCGAAGGCTTTTCGGTGGATCTGAATCATCCCTACGCGCAGATTCTCAACATCGTTCATTCCGTGACCGAAGACGGCTTGCTCCGCGGCACTTCGGAATACCGCGGCTCGAGCGAACTGGATGGGGCTACATCCGCCAAGGAATCGAACGCCTTTCCCGCCTGGCAGGGAGAGGGGACGGTGCTGTACAAGATTCGGCCCAAGACCCTGGCGCCGGACCATTTCAAAGAAACCAACGATGAAGGCACGATCACGGTGCGCTACGTCGTGCAGTCACTGGGACCCGCCTCTACCCGCCTCCGCATCGATGCGGTGTTCAAGGAGGCCACCGGGCACCACACTCATCTTTCCGACGGCGCGGTCGAGGATGGGGAGTTCGAAGCCATCGCCGCCAAGGTCAAAGACCTGGAAGATGCGGAGGAGAAACGTAAGGAAGAGTCGCAGCGAGCCGCGCAGGAAGCAAAGCTGGAAGCGATGCAGACGGAGCTGCAGCAGGAAAATTCCCAGCTGGCAAGTCTCACGGCGAAGGAAAGCGAACTGCAGCAGCAATTGCAATCCAAAAAAGGTCCCACAGGCGTGGTGAGGACAGAAAGCGCCGACTTGAAGGCGAGCCCTTACAACCAATCCAGGACGTTGCAGCTCTTGGCTCAGGGCGAAGCGGTAACCATTCTGCAGAAGAATACGCACTGGTATCGGGTGGCAGCGGCGAGCGGCAAAACCGGATGGGTGTATCGGCCCATGCTGCAAGCGCCGGCGGAGGGACCGCAGTGACCAGGCTACGGCGCGGAATTGCACAGCTCGCCTTGTTGCTCACCCTCTCGCTGCTGGCGGCTGCCGACGATTCACCTATCGGAAAGGACCGCACCTACGACTTCCCGATCACCGCGGTGCAAGCCGCTTTGCGGCAGATGGGGGCCTATACCGGGGCGCGCCTTCCTACTCTCGACGGCTTCATCACGATGGCCAAAGCGGAGATGCCGCACTACACGCGGCCGTATTACGAATACAAGATCGACCTGGAAGCCAAGGGCTCCGCTCAGACCGTGGTGCACGTCAAGGCGAACGTCTCGGCGTGGTGCGAAGACGCCGAGAGTGGACAATCGAGCTACCAGGCATTTGCTTCAAGTGGCCGCCTGGAGAGCGATTTGCTCGACCGGCTCGCCGACTATCTCGTCAACAACAAGTCCAGTCTGGTGGCGGACCCGAGAGTGTTGGAGACGCACATCGCGGAGGTTCGCCAGCAGGAAACCGAGGCGCAGGGACGAATCGCAGAGCTGGAGAAGCAGTTGCAGGCTCCCGATCCGGCAGCCAATGGGGCTGCGGGGCCGGAGTTCGTTGCGGTGGGTCGTCCGCGCGCTCTCGTGCTCAGCGCTCCTCAGGAGAAAGCGGAGGTTCGGTTGCGTGCTCAGCAGGATGATGAATTCGAAGTGCTGGAGCATCGCGGCCGATGGCTGAAAGTAAAGTTGGATGACGCGGCGGATGGCTGGCTGGACGCTTCGCAGGTAAAGCCCGATCGCCCGCCGGCGGAAAATGCTTCCGGGAATTCCACCACTGCTGCGGCGCCTGCCGGCTATACGGTCGTGCGGGAGAATATTTCGAACTTTTCCGGCGACTGGGCTCCGCTCGTAGGAAAGACCGCTCTGTACGTGTGGGCGCGGCCGGTGGGATCGAGCCTCAATGTGTCTCCTGCCGCCAAGCTGAAATTCATCGAATCGCTTTTCAGTGAGCGGGGACGCGTGGCCACGCACAATTCGCAGAACAAACTCGCCGGCCTGGTGGTGATTTTTCTGGACCAGGAAGGCGGGGTCGCCGCAGCCTCCATCAGCGACATCCGGCGGTGGCTTGACGGCGACTTAAGCAACGCGGCGTTTCTGAGAAAGTGCTCACTCGACCCTCCTTCGCAGTTCACTTTGGCACGCTCCCGTTCTGTATCCCGCTGAAAATCTGTTGCTCAACTTGATTCCCTAGCACGAGAGTGCTATTGACCGCTCCTGCGCCTATGCCGGGAATGGCACCATCCAGCAGAACGCCTGTCCAGCAAGGCTTTCAGCGAGCTCTTGGCCCGCGATATCTGGCCGAGGCGAACTCGAATTTGTGAGAAAAGAGGCCCAAAACCTAAGAGTACATGTACTTTCGATAACTGCTCAGGCTTTGCGGGCAATTGCAGAATGACCGCCATGCACTCCCCCAAAATGTCGGTCAGGTACGTCTTCACGATCTCGCCTTCGACAGAAGGGGGCAGAGTGTCCCCAACTTCTGCCACAGTGCGCTGACACAGCGCAAAGGGAGGTCGTACGTGAAAGGGCATCGCTCACCGCGTTTTGCGGTCTATTTCTCTCTGCTCGCTTCGTCCCTTCTATTCTGCCAACTTTCAGGTTTCGCTCAAAACAACGCCCCGCGGGTCTGGGTGAACGTATCGCCCAACTTCGCGCGGGTGAGTACGGGCGCGACGCAGCAATTCAACGCGCGCGTGGGGGGAAATACGGCGAACAAGGCCGTCGTCTGGAAGGTGAACGGTGTGGCGGGTGGAAACGCTACGGTGGGGACCATTTCCGCTTCCGGTTTGTTTAGCGCGCCGGCGGCGGCGCCGGTTCAGGGTTGGGTGAGAGTTACGGCCGTATCGCAGGCCAATCCCTCGCGCTCTGATTCCGCCGGGGTGCGAATTGTAGGGCAGCCGGTGACTACGCCGACTGTGAGCGTCAATATCGCTCCGACTGCCGCGACTGTGCCGCCGGCGACTTCAAAGCAGTTCACCGCCACCGTGGCCAACGCCACGGACACGGCGGTTACATGGATGGTGAACGGAGTTACCGGCGGGAACGCTGCCACGGGCACGATTTCGGCAGCCGGCATGTTTACCGCGCCCAAGACGGTTACCAACTCTATGTCAGTGACTGTCGCTGCAGTCTCACAGGCCGATACGAGCAAGTCGGCGGCAGCCCTGGTCACCGTGCCTGCGCCCGCGCCGCCGGCGGTCAGCGTGGCTCTCTCTCCGACTTCGATCACGTTAGCTTCCTCGGCTACAAGGCAATTCTCAGCAACCGTGTCGAATGCCACCAGTACCGCGGTTACCTGGGAGGTCAACGGGATTGCTGGAGGCAACTCCACGTTGGGAACGATCTCAGCCGCGGGCTTGTACACCGCGCCCAGCGTTGCTGCAGTGACAACGGTGACCATTGCAGCCGTTTCGCAGGCGGACACGACTAAGTCCGCATCGGCCGCAGTGACGATTGATCCTCCTGCTGCAGCCGTGAGCGTGGGAATTTCTCCCACTACGGCGACGGTAGCGTCATTGGCCACGCGGCAATTCTCCGCGACGGTGACAAACTCCAGCAACACGGCGGTGACCTGGGAAGTGAATGGCGTCACCGGCGGCAACAGCACAGTGGGCACGATCTCAACCGCCGGCTTGTACACGGCTCCCTCGGTTAGCACGCAGACCACGGTCACGGTGACCGTGATCTCTCAGGCGGATACCTCCAAATCTGCCGCTGCCGCAGTGACTCTTACCCCGCCTGCAGCAGTGAGCATCACGATTTCTCCGACTTCGGCGACAGTGGCCGCAGGCGCCACGCGGCAATTTGCCGACACTCTCACCAATGCCACCAACACGGCCGTCACCTGGCAGGTGAATGGCGTCACGGGCGGCAACAGCACGGTGGGCACGATCTCAACCGCCGGCCTGTACACCGCGCCGAGCGTGACTGCCCAGACTACCGTCACAGTGGCGGTGATAGCTCAACAGGACACTTCCAAATCGGCTACGGCTTCGGTGACTGTCACTCCGCCCGCTGCGATCGGCATTACCATCTCCCCGACCTCGGCGACAGTCACTGGTGGCGATACGCAGCAATTCTCCGATGCGCTCAGCAACACCACCAATACCGCGGTGACCTGGCAGGTGAACGGCGTTGCCGGCGGCAACGCGACCGTGGGAACAATCTCGGGGGGCCTGTACAGCGCGCCCGCTGTGCTGGCAAAGACCACCGTGACCGTGACTGTGATTTCGCAGGCTGATACGACGAAGTCAGCTTCCGCCTCAGTCACTGTGAACCCGCCTGCTCTTGCCGGTGTCACAGTCTCGCCGACTTCCACAACCGTTAGCGCGGGGGATACTGCGGCTTTCACCGCGACAGTATCGAACAGCGCGAGCACGGCTGTGATCTGGGAAGTGAATGGCGTCGCCAACGGCACAAGTACAACGGGAACCGTCAACGGCAGCGGCGTGTACACGGCTCCGCTGACGGTGCCGAATCCTGCGACGGTCACGGTCAGCGCGGTTTTGAGTTCCAACTCTCTGGTGTCAGCTTCGGCTACCGTAACCGTAGTCGCTCCGGCCGCGGGAAA
>DATJXG010000460.1:0-4554 GCA_035500455.1 Terriglobales bacterium
GGAGACAAGCGTGGTCCGTTTGCATTCGAGCATGGGCCCATGCGTTTTGATGGCTGCGGAAGTTGCCACGAACCGCATGGCTCGGCCAATCCGCGCATGCTGACCCGACAGTCTGTGCAGTACGTGTGCCTCGAATGTCATGCCAGTCTCCCGGCCTCCAACAGGACGGGGACGATCGGCGTGGTGCCGCCTGCCTTTCACGATCTGCGTTCGCCGGTCTTTCAGAACTGTACCGTGTGCCATCAGAAAATTCACGGCAGCCACGTGGATCGGAACCTGCTGAAATGAGGCCTTGGCTGACACTTGCGCTTTTGTGCGCACCGTTCTCGCACATGCTCGCGCAGGAGGCTGCGGCGACGCCTTCACCCATCCCCAAGTCCGAATCCTTCGCCACCGGGTGGATCGATCTGGGCTATCGCTGGGTTAGCGACTCAGGCGGCAGCTTCGACACCTATCGCAGCCTCGTGAATCTTGGCTCCGGCCCAAAACTGCTGGGCACGGAGTTCACCCTGACCCATCCGCGACACCGCCTCTTCGATCGGCTGCGCGTACGGGCGTACAACCTTGGAGGCGACCCTTACCAGACCGTTCATGTGGATGCCGATAAGTCCAAACTGTACCAGTTCAGCGCCGATTATCGGGATATCGTGTACTTTGATGTTCTGCCGTCCTGGGCGGATCCGTTGTTCTCACGGGGCATCCTGCTCAACGAACAGGCCTATGATACTCGCCGCAAAATGGGGAACTATCAGCTCGACCTCCTACCCGGCAGCCGGATCATTCCTTACCTGAACTGGGAGTACAATTCCAGCGCGGGTACGGGCACCGCGGCGTTCTTTACCGATGCGAACCAGTTTCCTGTCCCGGACAGGCAGAAAGAGTTGACGAGCGTTTACCGGGCTGGGATTCGCTTCGAATTGCGCCGCTTCCACGCCACGCTCGAGCAAGGCGGAACCACTTTCAAAGAAGACCAGCAACTCCTCCAGAATTCGGGCTCGGCCAACCAGGGGAATGTCTCGACATCGGTGCTGGGCCAGACTACCGATCTAACCGGCCTGCTGGCCGCCTACGGCATTCGGGGCTCCAGCATCTACACCAGAGGCCAGTTCACCGCCGAGCCGACGCCCTGGCTCGATTTATACGGCCAGTTCCTCTACGGGCAACCGAAGAACGATACCAACTACCAGCAGATCGTCACCGGTAACCTCCTGCAGTTTAATCCGCTGTTGCTCTACACCAGCCAATCCTTCTTACTATCGTCGACGGCGAAGCTTCCGCACATCACCGGAACTTACGGCGCCGAAATCCGCCCCGTCTCGCGTGTGCGCATCGCCGCAAGCTGGATGACCGATCGCCTGCACAACGCGGGCTCGGCTGCGTCAACGACTTCGGAACTGCTCGATTCGGGGCTGGTGAACAACTACAGTCAGGCGGAGATGAATCTCTTCTACGACGCCACCTCCAAACTGATGGTTCGTGGCGGATATCGCCATGTTTGGGGCGACGCCAGCGATGCCGTTCTGCCGCCTGCCGGCCTGGTCAGCGCCGATCGCGCGAGTCTCAGGCGCAACATCGGTTTGGGAGGCTTCCGATATCAGCCGGCGCCGAAACTCTCGCTCACGGCCGAGGCCGAAGTCGGATCAAGCGGAGCTGCGTACTTTCGCACCAGTCTTTACAATTATCAGAGGGTTCGCGCGCAGACGCGCTATCAGGCAATGAAGACGCTAACCGTTGCCGCGGCGTTTTCCGGACTGCTCAATCACAACCCGACTCCCGGTGTTCATTCCGATTACCAGGCCCTGCAGGAATCTCTGTCATTCTTCTGGATCCCTGGCAAGGCTTGGAACCTGCAGGGAACCTACACGCGATCGACTGTCCACTCCACACTGGGTTATTTGGATCCTGGGACACTGCTGCCAGAGACGTCGCGATACCGCGACAATGCCCACACGGTCACAGCTCTGTTCGAAATGAAGCCTTCGATCCGCGGCGTCACGCCAACGATTACGGCAGGTGGTTCCTTCTTCATTTCTTTAGGGAGCCGTCCCACCAACTACTACCAGCCAATCGTAAGAATCCGGTTGCCGCTCACCAAGCAGTTGGCTTGGTTCTCGGAGTGGCGATATTACGGATACGGCGAAGCGTTTTACATTTACGAAGGCTTCCGCACACACATGCTCACGACTGGGTTGAGACTCACGCGATAAGTGTGGGGCCGTGTCACCCAACAGAAATCAAGTTTTCCCCGCTCTTTATTATTGAGGGCGAAGAGAGAAGTTATGAGCAAATCAAGATTATTCATTGTGACTGGCATTGTTCCCGCCGTGCTGGCGCTGACCACCACGGGATGCGCCACCAAGAAATATGTAAGCGCGCAGATCGCGCCGGTGAATGCGAAGATCGGCGCTCTTGAAACGGCGGCGAAGGAACAGAGCGACAAGGAACAGGCCGACGTCTCACGCGTGGAAGCCAAGATTGCTGCCACCGACGGCAAGGTGGCCGAGGCCGCGGCCGCTGCCGAGCGGGCGAACAACAGCGCTACCCAGGCGAATCAACTCGGGCAGCAGAATCAGGCAGCTATCGCATCCAATGGATCCGCGATCGCGGCCAACGCGGCTGCGATCCAGGCTCTGGAGAAGTCGATGAACTACTCGCTCATCGCAAAAGGTGTGGTCACGTTCGGCTTCAACCGCAGCAATCTCGACAAGGCGGACCAGGGTACGCTGGATGCGCTGGCGCAGCAGGCGCGTTCGGCGCCGCGCGCCGAATTTGAACTGCTCGGCTTCACCGATCAGGTAGGTACGCCGGCCTATAACCTCGAGTTGAGCCGCCGCCGGGCGGAGTCGGTGGCGCGTTACCTGGTTCACCAGGGGATCGCGGTACGCGGCATCCACCTGGTCGGCCTCGGCAAGGAGCCCGTTCCCTCAGATTTGCTCGCGGATGTGCCCACCGTCGATCCGAATACCAAAGATGCCGAATCAAGGAGACTGGCTCGCCGGGTCGTGATCCGCATTTACGCGCCGGCCGGCAACCCTCCCGGCGCCACCGTTACATCGTCTCAGCAGTAGCCGGAACGTGGAGATATTATGCGCCTGATCATTTGCCTACTCGTCGCGTGCCCGTTGTTCGGCCAGTCCTCCGGCAGTGCTTCCGCCGCGCCGGAGCCGGCGCTGCAGTGGGTCATCCCCAGCGATCACCCGGACCTCAAGGTCATCTTGCGCCTGGACAGTCTGCCGGACTACTACCGCTTCGAGTTCTGGAACGACGGCGATGCGCCGGTAATCACGAAAGAGCAATTGTTGGAGGCGATTGCCCTGGTGACCGGTGCGCCTAAGCAGCCCGCAGAGAAGTTTTGTGTCCTTGGCACCGGCGGACGGATCCTGAACTATCCCTGCCGCGTCAGACCAACTCTGTCCGCGGCGGGCGCCAAGAAGTGAGTCCGGTAAAGACCAGGCGCCTGACTCAGGCGGCCTTCGCGGTCAAATACGGCGCGAGTTTCTTCTTGGAATTGAATACCCGCCACTGCACAGTTCCGATCGGGATGGCCCGCGCAGCGGCGATTTCGTGATACTCCCATTGCTCGATGAATCGCAGCTTCATGACCTCGCTTTCGCACGAATCCAGGAAGGCCATCCACTCCAGGAATTCAAAGCCCGGCGTGCCGGCGGACTCATGGTTTTGCTTGGTTGCCAGCCGGTCCGCCACGGTCGCCAAGTCCACGGTTTCCAATTTATGCGCCTTGTTGGTCCCGTAATAAACACGAAGCACATTGAGTGCGATCTTGAATAGCCACCCGCGGAACGATCGGCGATCTCGCAGTTGGCGGGCCTTGCGGTAAACGGTGAGCATCACTTCCTGCGCCAGGTCTTCGGCCAGCGAGAACTCACAGCGGCGCGAACGGAAGAAGGCGACGACTTGCGGCGCGAACGCATGAAAGAGCTCCTCGAACGACTGCTCGCTGGGAGAGTCGAAGAATCTATCTATCACTTCACGGTCCTGCCGCGATCGTACCGTTGTCGGTGCCACGTTAATCATAGAGTTCAGCCCCTTGGTCTGCAACTCTGGTGGGGCATTCCCGGTGCCAACTTTCGGCGTGAGGCAAAACGCTTTGATTGTTTCGGTTAGCGACGTTAAATGGCCGCACTGTGTCGGCGGAGGTCTTTCGAGCGTCGGGATCCCGACTTCCGTGCGGCACTCGCGTGGTTAGGCTCCGCATGGACGTTCAAACAATCCGGGTGGTCCGCCCAGTCATTCTCTATGAGAGGAGTCAGTCATGCCCACTGCGATGGCCCAGTTGGACGATACGGCTTTAGTCCAAATGACGCTCGCAGGTCAGAGCGAGTGTTTCGGCGAAATCATGCATCGCCACATGAAGATGGTTCGGGCCCGCGTCTTGTCGATCGTCCGGAATCCATCCGACGTGGATGACGTGGTTCAGGAAGTGTTTTTCAAGGCCTGGCGAGCGCTTCCCACATTTCGCGCTGAGGCCAGTGTGCGCACCTGGCTCGGCAGCATTGCCGCCAACGAAGCGGTGATGCTTTGGCGTCGCGAGCG
>DATJXG010000461.1:0-4678 GCA_035500455.1 Terriglobales bacterium
CCACATTCCGGGCGCTGCCCGGTGTAACCGCTACGCGCGTGGGCTATATCGGTGGAAACACCGTTGATCCGACGTACAAAGACGTCTGTACGAATAGCACCGGCCACGCCGAAGCAGTCGAAGTAGATTACGATCCCGCTAGGATCTCCTACGAGAAGCTACTCGACGTGTTCTGGGAGAACCACGATCCCACCCAGCTCAACCGCCAGGGTCCGGACTGGGGCACACAGTACCGCTCGGCCATCTTCTTCCATTCGCCCGAGCAGGAAGCCGCAGCCAAAGCTTCCAAGGAAAAGCTGGAGAAGTCGGGCAAGTTCAGCAAAAAGATCGTTACCCAGATCGTGCCTGCGGTGACGTTCTACGAAGCCGAGGATTATCACCAGCAGTATCTGGAAAAGCGTGGCCTGGCCACCTGCCACATTGGATAGTGCGAATTCTCTCGGCGCGCGCCGTGGAAGAGCCGCAGCGCCGGCGTCTCGCCGGCACGATGGGGTTCTTCTACGTTGCCGACTGCGGAACGACCGCCCGGTTGCCGGCGGGACGCCGGCGCTACCGTCTCAGGGCAGGCGTGGGCGCTACTTCGTCCACTGATCTACCCAGTCGTTCACCGTTTTGTACCAGAGCTGGCTGTTCTGCGGCTTCAGGATCCAGTGGTCTTCGTCGGGGAAGTAGAGCATCTTGGAGGGCACGCCCAGGCGCTGCAAGGTGGTGAAGAGATCGAAGCCCTGCGACACATCCAGCCGGTAATCTTTCTGAGAGTGGATCACCAGGGTAGGCGTCTTGAAGCTGGCGGCGTACTCGTGCGGCGACCACTTGCGGTACATTTCCCGGTTCGTATAGGGAGTGCCCTTGAACTCCCACTCGTTGAACCACAGCTCCTCGGTCGTGCCCCACGCCGATTCGGCGTTGAACATGCCGTCGTGGGTTACGATGCACTTGAAGCGATTGGTATGGCCGAGGATCCAGTTGGCCATGTAGCCGCCGTAACTGGCGCCCAGCGCGCACTCCCGGTCTTTATCAATAAAGCCGTAGTGCGCCTCTGCGTAGTCCAGGCCCTTCATCAGGTCTTCAAAGGGCGCGCCGCCCCAATCGCCGTTGATGGAGTCGATGAACTTCTGCCCGTAGCCGGCCGAGCCGTGGAAGTTGATAAAGATGACCACGTAGCCGCTCGCCGCGAAGAGTTCCGAGTTCCAGCGATAGCTCCATTCGTAGCCCATGGGAACTTCGGGCCCGCCGTGGAGAATGAATTTGAGCGGATATTTCTTATTGGGATCGAAGTTCGGCGGCTTGACCAGGAAACCCTCGACTTCATCGCCGTTCGCTCCGGGGAAAGAAAACGATTCGGCGGGGGACATGCTGACTTGCGACAGCACTGGCTCGTTGATCCGCGTAAGTGGACGCTCCTGGTTCAGCGAGCAGTCTTCTTTTCCGGGATCGACGTTACCGGTTTGGGCCGGACAGCCCGCGCCGCTGGTATCGGCCGCGTAGATTTCATTCGGTGCCATGGTTGACATCCGCGTGAATAGCAGTGTTTTGCCACCGTTGGCGACGACCGGAGCATCGTCGTATCCGCCAACCAGAGTGCGCTTTAGAAATCTCCCGCCGGGATTATTCGCACCGATAGTTCGAACGGTTTCAACCGCGTATATGAGCAAGTGGCCTTCGTGCTCGGCGGTGAAGTAGATGGTCCTGGAATCGGGCGCAAAGGTGAAGCTATCCGCCCAATGGTCGAAGTTGCCGGACAGGTCCGTTTTCTCTCCCGTCTTCCGGTCATACAGCATGAGCCGGAAGCGGTCGCTCTCAAATCCCGGGCGCGCTTGCGCACGATAGGCGATGTACGTTCCATCCGGCGAGTAGAGCGGGGTTGAGTCGCTGGCTTTGTTTTCGGCGGTGAGGTTCCTGGTTGCTGCAAGCACGTCCTTTGACGCCGCTTCCCACGGAAAGTTCACCGGCACGGTCCACAGATCGTTGTTGGTCGAGGTGGCCGGCTCGGGATCGTGGTTCGAGGTGTAGCAAATCTCCTGGCCGTCGGGCGAGAAGCTGTAGTCGTCCTGCCCGCCGAGCGAGAAGACGGGCGCATCGTAATCGCCGGGGGTGAGGTCGCGGGCGAAGAGCCGGGTTTCGCCCGCTCCGTTTCCAAGCTGTCCTGCGATTACGCCAGGGTCGGCATCGACCACAAACAGGTGGCTGCGCCTGCCCTCCTTGTAAGCATTCCAATGCCGGTAGAGAAGGTGAGTGAAGATTTGCGCCTGCACCTTCGAATCCTTCTTCTCCTGCTCCTTCTGCCGGATGCAGTTGTCCTCCTGCTGGGTATTACCTTCGCATTCGGGGTAGGCGTCTGCGACAAACAAAATGTGCTTTCCGTCCGGCGACCACAGTTCGCCGCTGGCACCCAGGGGAGCGGTGGTGAGCTGATGCTTGCGGGTAACGACTCCCGACGCGCCATCGAAATCGGCGATCCAGACCTGCGATCCGCCTTCCTTGGTCGAAATGAAGGCGAAGCGTTTTCCATCCGGCGCCCAGCGCGGGCGGTCGGCGTCCTGATCGAAGATGATTTTCCGCTCCTGCCCACCAGCCAGCGGCACCACCCACACATGCGGCGTCCTGGTATTGGCCGCCAGGTCCACATCCACCGCGGCAAACAGCACCCACTTGCCGTCCGGCGAGGGCTCGGGTTCTTCCACCCGCTTGAGCTTCATCATGTCTTCAAATGTGAAGCGACGTTTCTGCGCGGCAGCCGGAACTGCGACTGCCAGAAGCAAGAGTGAAGCAAGAAAGGGTCGCATCAGTACCGCCTCCTCAACGAAAACTTATCACTCTAGTCCAGCCAGGGGTTCAGGAGGCGGATTCCACAACCATCGAAGTCGCTGGTGTTGCGGGTAGCCAGAGTCGCGCCGTGGACGACGGCGATGGCGGCGATTTGGGCGTCGAACTCGGCCATCGGCCTTCCACGCCTGCGCCCGGCGGCAATTGCCGGCAAGGCGCGGGCCGACTCGAGGTCGAAAGGCAGAATCCGGCCGGAGAAATCCTCCCCAAACATGGCCTCTGCTTCGAACTGTAACCGGTCGCGCCGTTTCCCGGCCGGAAGAAGCTCGATGCCGTACAGAATTTCGGCCACCGTGATCGTGGTGGTGAAGAGTGGGCCGCTGACTCGCTGGCTGGATATCCAGGCCAACACTATCTGGGAGGGCAATTGCGCCATCAGTTCCGAAAGGACGTTGGTGTCTAGGATGGTCACACGCGCTTCACCGGATACCGGGGTCGCGAATCGGCCCACGAGGCGGAATCTCTAACTCAACGCCCCCCAGCGGCGCAAACCGCCGGCGGATGGCCTGCCCCAAATCTTCTGGCGGCTCTTCCGGGCGGTTCAGGGCGGCCTTCAGGATCTCCCGCGCCTCCTGTTCCATGGAATGTCCGTGGCGGGCGGCGCGCAGGCGGAGTTTGCGCTTGGTATTTTCCTCAAGCCGGCGGATGGTGATACTGGCCATGCATCAATGATAGCAGTGATTGCATTGATTGCACGGCGTTATTTTGAGTCGATTGAGTTGGGCGGCAACGCCAGGCTTATCTCGCGGGCTGGCCGTGAAGTGAATCGCAAAAGCACGCAAAGGTCGCAAAGAACCTCAGCGCTCTCGGCGGACGTTCTTTGCGGCCTCGGCGTTTTCAGCTTTTGCTCCCGCCGCCAAAATACGCGCAAGCCGCCGAGTAAGCCGAGATGTCGCGCCCGCAAAATCACCCACCCGTCTGGCCCCCACACGCCTCGCGGCGGTACAATCCAAAGATATTGGCACGAACCGGAAGTGACTCCCCAATGATGTGTGGATGCTATGCGTAAATCGTTCCCCCTGCTGATCCTGATCCTTGCGGTTTCCCTCGTCCTGCCCGCCTTCGCCGCCGATAACGTGGTGGAAGAGATCGTGGCCCGCATCAACAACCAGATCGTCACCCGCGGCGACTTCCTGCGCAGCCAGCAGCAGCTCAAAGACGAACTGCAGCAGCAGGACCCGGCCGACGCCGACAAACTCTACACCGAGCGGGAAAAAGACGTGCTCCGCGACCTGATCGACCAGCAGTTGCTCCTGGAAAAAGGCAAAGACCTGAGCATCACCGCCGACACCGAGGTGATCAAGAAGCTGGACGAGATGCGCAAGGAGATGAAGCTCGACAGCATGGAAGAGCTGGAAAAGGCCGCCACCTCGCAGGGAGTCTCGTTCGAAGACTTCAAGCAGAACCTGCGCAACCAGATCATCACCGAGCAGGTGATCGGCCGCGAGGTAGGCCAACGCATGGCGGTCTCCAAGGACGAAGAGGAGAAGTTCTACGAAGCCCACAAGGCACAATTGGACCAGCCTGAAGCGGTGCGCCTGAGCGAGATTCTGATCGCCACTCCGGAAAAAACGGGCAGCGATGCTGCCGCGAGCCCCGATCCTAAGGAGCTTGAAGCCGCCAAAGCCAAGGCGGAGGCTGTGCTGGCGGAGATCCGCAAAGGCACGAGCTTTGAAGATGTTGCCAAGAAGGAGTCCAACGGCCCCAGCGCCGCCCAGGGCGGCGACTTGGGCTACTTCGTGCGCGGCAAGCTGGCCAAAGAACTGGAAGACAAGACCTTCGCCATGAAGGCGGGCGAGGTTTCCGACGTGATTCGCACCCGCCAGGGGTTCGTCATCCTCAAGGTCACCGA
>DATJXG010000462.1:0-20501 GCA_035500455.1 Terriglobales bacterium
GTGGATTCTGCTCCTCGCGATTCGGAGGCGTCAACCGGCGCGCGTGGTTGGACCGGCCGACCCATTTGCTATGATGCGGGGCACTCCGCCCAATTTGTGGCAGAGCCTTGGCGTTAGATCAGGGACCTCATGGCTTCATCAAAGCGCTACGAAAACACGCTGGTTACGATTCTGTTTTTTACCTGGGGCACGGTATTCCTCGACCGGATGTCGCTCCTCTACCTCGCCCCGTACTTCGCGCCTGAATTTCACCTGAATGAGCAGCAGATCGGCACGCTGGCTTCGGTGCTGGCCATCACCTGGGCGGCCTCGACTCTCATCTTCGGCGCTTTGTCAGACCGTGTCGGCCGCAAGCCGGTCCTCGTCCCCGCAGTGTTGATTTTCTCGGCTCTATCCTGGGTCTCCGGGATGGCGCACAGCTATCACGGTTTATTGCTCATTCGCGCATTGATGGGAATCGCGGAAGGCCCGACTTGGTCGATCATGACGGCGCTGGTGGAGGAATCTTCGCACCCCAACCGGCGTGGGCGAAATATCGGCCTGGTTGTCAGTGCCGCAGCCCTGGTGGGACTCGCGGCCGCTCCCGTGCTGACGACGCAAGTGGCGGCGCGCTGGGGATGGCGCTCGGCGTTTTTCGTCGCCGGCATCCCCGGAGTAGCGATGGCGACCCTGCTCTGGAAGTTCGTCCGCGAACCGGAGCCGGCGGGCGGCCACGCCCACCAGCCAATCTCGGTTTCAGAGTATTTTTCCATCCTGCGTTATCCCAACATCTGGCTTTGCTGCATGGGGGCGGCCGGTTTCATCTCATGGCTGTTTGTCATGAATGTGTTCGCGCCGCTCTACCTCACGCGGGTAGCCCATCAGGACCCGAGAACCGCCGGCCTGCTCCTGGGCGCAACCGGCCTAGGGAGCTTCTTTCTCGGATTTCTGTTGCCCTCGCTGTCGGACCGGCTCGGCCGCCGCCCGGTACTGCTGATTATGGCGTCGATGTCGGCAATCGTGCCGCTGGCCTTTCTTTGCCCCGTGCTGCAGGCGCATTTTCTGTGGCTTGCGGCAATTATTTTTTTGACCAATACCGGCCAGGGCATTGCCAGCCTGGTCATGGTTTTGATTCCCACGGAGAGCGTGCCGGGAAGATTCCGCGCCACCTCGATCGGCCTGGCCACCCTGGCGGGAGAAGTCATGGGGGCTACCGCGGCGCCGATTATTGCTGGAGGGTTAGCGGAGAAATACGGCTTGCCGCTCACCATGTGGCTCGCGGCGGTGGGCAGCGCGGTGGTTTTCGTTGCCGCGATCTTTCTGCGTGAGACTTCAGGAAGCCGTGCCTTTGCGGAAGCGCCGACCCTCTAAGCGATTTCTTTGTGCTCCGGCCGCGGAAAAGCCCGGCGCACGGAGTCGAGGAAGGAGTGCACCACCGTCGATTCCTCGTCCTTGCGCCACGCCATGTAAACTTCGATCTTGGCATCGGCCTCGTTCAATCGCACTGATGCCAGTTCGATCCCCGCCACCGAACGGGTCACGATCGCGCCCGCGCCAATGAAAATCGCCTTCCCGGAAGCTACCATGATCGCCCCCGCTTCTTCGTGCGCCTCCACGTGGGTCACAGCGAAGTGCGGGGTCAGGCCTTGCCGGCTGTAGAGGCCGAGCACTTTGTCATACAGGCCGCAGGAAAAATTGCGGTCGAAAATGACCAGGGGTTCATCGGCGACTTCCTTCAATCTCACAAATTTACGCTTGGCAAAGCGATGCAGCCGCGGCAACACCACCACGAATTCCTCTTCCATCAGCAGTTCACAATTCAAATTCACCTGATCGACCGGCGGGCGCAAAAAGCCCACGTCAATTTCGCCTTTACGCAGGTTCTCGTTCTGATAAGTGGAAAAAACATCCTTGCACTCGATGTTCACCGCCGGGTAGCGCCGGCAATGCTCGGCCACCGTCCTTCCCACAAACCCGCCAAGGCCGGATGCAATGCCAATCTTCACGATGCCCGATTCGCCCTTTTGCGCGTGTCGCGCCGCTTCGGTCGCGTGGCCTGCCTGCACGATCAACTTGCGGGCTTCCTCCAGAAAGACGTGCCCTGCTTTGGTCAGTTGAACGTGGCGCTTGTTGCGCACGAACAGCTCCACGCCTAATTGATCTTCCAGTTGGCGGATCTGGCGGCTCAGCGGCGGCTGCGCGATATGCAACTGCTGCGCCGCCTTGCTGAAGTTGAGATATTCGGCGACCGCGAGAAAGTAACGAACGTGCCGGAGTTCCACGGTCGCCCATTCTATACCCAGCAAGTATCACTCTCCAGAACTGTTTCATTTCGTGACGAATTCGCCCCCCTGACCCCTCGAAACAAGGGAATCGCAAAGATACCCGCACGCAAAAGGTATCTCCACTTTCTTGTAATACCCCGCAAGTATGAGGGACTGACCAAACATGTATTGGACAGTCACTCGACTTCCAATCAATCCTGCTGCCCATTACCAGATGCGGGGTCGCAGGGGACTCCATTGCCGCAACCCGCCGGTGGAACAACCGGTGGTTTTCTGAGTTGACGTGCCGCGTGGGGCGGCACGATGATGCTTGCCCGCTTCGGTTCTGTCTTGTGCGGGACCTGGCAGGCATCGTTGCCCAACTACTCGGTGGAGGAAGAGGAAATGGACATGAGCTTTCGTCTGATTCTGGTCCTCGGTTTGACTCTTGCCCTGGCGGTGAGCCTTGCTCCCTGCGCGTTGGGACAAGCTACCGTGAGCTATGCCCAACTCAACGGAACCGTACTTGACACTACCGGTCGCGCGGTTGTGAAAGCCGCCATCACCGTGCGCAATCCTGCCACCAACCAGACCTACGCTGCCACCAGCAACGAAGCCGGTTTCTACATCGTGCCCAATCTGCCCCCAGGGGTCTACGACGTGACCGTCGAATTCCACGGCTTCTCCAAGTTCACTCAGACTGGCATCGCCCTGACCGTAGGTCAGACCGCGACCATAAACGTCAACCTTAAAGTCGCTGCCGCCGGCGAAATTGTTGTCGTCACCGGGGAAGCGCCCCCCGTAGAGCCGACCCGCACTGAAGTCAGCCAGGTCATCGACGCCCGGCAGATCCAGGAGTTGCCGACTAACGGCCGCCAGTTCGTGGACTTCGCATTGCTCACGCCCGGTGTAGCCACCGGCCGCACCAGCCTGCAATCGACCTTCACCGAGCCGGAAACCACCCGCATATCCTTCGGCGGCATGCGCGACCTGAGCAACGCCGTGACCGTGGATGGCGCCGATTACATCAATGAAGCCACCGGTTCGCAGCGCGCCACTCCTTCGCAGGAGGCGGTCGAGGAATTCCGTGTGGTCAACAACAGCTTCGGCGCGGAATACGGGCGTGCTCTGGGCGGCATCGTCAATGTGGTGACCAAGTCCGGGACCAACAACCTGCACGGATCGCTCTACGGATATCTCAGCAACAAAGCTCTCAACTCAAAGTCGCTGCTGCAAACCTCCCAGTATGACCAATATCGTCGCGGCCAATTGGGCGCCACCCTGGGCGGCCCCATTCGAAAAGACAAAACGTTTTTCTTCATGAACTATGAGAGCCAACGGCGAGGCGAGTCACCCACTTACCCAGCCACTCTCACCTCGCCCGACAACTTGACTGCGATTAATGCCGCCAAAGCTGCACTGGGACTTCCGGGCGAGGATCTGAATATCCTGAAGACCCTGGACAACGACAACGGCTTCGCTCGTCTCGACCATCAATTCAGCACCAATAATCACCTGTCCATTCACTATGGAATTGTGGATGCCCGCGACTTGAACGTTCTGGTCGGCGATACCTTGGACGGCGGCGGCATCGGAGCGCCCAGCGACGGCCACAATACCTTCTTGCGCGATCAATCGCTGGTCGGCACCTTGAACTCCACCTTGAAACCAGACTTGGTGAACACCTTCCTGGTGCAATATGCGCGCCGCCACTACACCTTCCCCGCTACCACGGGGCAGCCTAATCTCGACGTGCCCAATACTCTCTCCTTTGGGCACAATTTCGGGACCTTTGACGCCATGAACGAGAGCCGGCAGCAGATTTCCGACAGCTTGGCATGGGTCAAGGGAAACCACTACTGGCGATTCGGCGTGGACTCCAATTTCGTGGAGAATTTCGTGATCTGGCCGGGCTTTACCCCCATGCGGATCATTACCCCCAACATCAATTGCCTGGTGGATTTTGCCAACTTCGTCAACGACACCGCGGGGGTGGCCTCCGTCCCGGCTGATGGTCCGTGTCCCACAGCAGAAATTACGCCCGCCACAAATTTCGGGTTCCCGCCCAGCCCGTTCGGTGCCAATCCCTACGATCCGCTCAACGGCGTGCCCATCGTATTCTGGGGCGCTCCGGTGGGTACGGGACCGATTACACAAGGCAGCCTTCCGCCCGCGATTCCGACGGACTGGGCGAATGCATACCTGGACCCCCAGGATTACTACGTCAACCTCCATCATCGTTACTTCGGAGCCTTTGTGCAGGATCAGTGGCGCCTCACGCCAAAGCTGACCCTGAATTACGGCTTGCGGTGGGACGTTGAGGGAGGCCTCTCGCAGATCATCAATCCCGATTACCGCGGCTTCCAGCCCCGAGTCGGCTTGGCTTACTCTCCCACCAAACACACGGTGATTCGTACCGGGTATGGGATCTTCGACGACCACTACAACATGACGTTCTTCTTTGTAACCTACCCGCAGCGCGAAGTTGTGATTCCCAACTCACCCCAACCCTGGGTGAGGAAGGGGAACTCCACCGCGACGTGGGTGTTGAACCAGCTAAGCTTCGATCCGCCAAATCCGGCAAATGGTTTCCAGCCGCTTCCCTATCCGGATGGATCCACCGTGCCCACTCCCGCGCAGGCGGCTGCGACCATGATTCTTACCGGGCAGGCACCTCCGAATTTCAGCACCGGTCCGGGCCCGGGTCAGGATCCAAATTTTCCCGCGGGGACCTTTGTGACCAATAGCGGTGGCGGCTTCGACCGTAATCTCCGGACCGCCTACTCTGAGCAGGCCAGCCTGCAGATCGATCAGGAAATCGGTAAGGGATTGGTGGTCAGCGCCGGCTATTTGTTCCTGCGCGCCCATAAGCAAGTGCGGCCGGAAAACCTGAATGTCTGCCCGTCCGCCGGGCTCGCCAACTCCGCGACAGACTGTCCACCTGCCTCGGCAGTTCCCGGCCCGCCCATCACGCCGGATGGGCCATTTCCCGACAATAAGCTGCCCGACGGCAGGGACGCCTTCAGCGGAGTGCTCTATAACAATGCCGGCCTGATGTACTACCTCGACGGCTCGGGCAACGCCGAATACGACGGCGGCACGCTTTCGGTTTCCGACCGCTTCGGCCAGTTTTTCCGATTCAACGCCAACTACACCTGGTCACACACTCGCGACGACGGCACCTTCACGACTTTCGTCAGCACCCCGGAAGATCTCTATAACCGCGCCCTGGAGCGGGCCGACTCGGTTCAGGACGTCCGCAACCGTTTTGTGGGGAACTTCACCGCCGACGCACCCAGCCATGGGTTCTTGCGCAACTTCGAGTTAAGCAGCATCATCAACCTGGAGTCTCCGCGGCCCTTCACCATGTTCGTCGGCAATGATATCAACGGTGATACCAATCCCGTAACCGATCGCGTCGGCTTGTCGCCACGAAATGCCTATCGCGGTGACCATCTTTACTCGGTGGACATGCGGGTGGCCCGCGCCATTCATTTCAGCGAGCGCACCCGGTTGGACCTGGCATTTGATGCCTTCAATGTGTTCAACCGGCAGAACATCAACGAAGTGACGTCAGTGTACGGCGGCGGCACGATCGACTTCTGCGGAGCAGAACCGCAGCATTTCGGCGATGCCGCTTCCCTCGCCATCCAGCAGGGCACGGTCAGCTGCCCGGCAGCCAGCAATGGCGGCGCCCCGGCTCCGAATCCGTTGTTCGGCACGCCCCGAACCATGTTCAATCCGCGGCAGTTGCAGATTTCGGCCAAGTTCTCGTTCTAGGGCTTGGCTGCGGGGGCCGGCCCCTTATCCCCGTGAGGGGCCGGCCCCAGTAGAGTCTGCATCAGTAGAAACCGCTTATAGACAACTCATGACACTACGGGAAGTCGAGGCCAATTCAATGGTGCGGAATCTCCCCGACTGCAGCCTCCTTATTACTGTGAATTGCACGGGCGGAGAGCGAATGGTTTGTCGGGCACGATAACTACGCCCTTCACCTTCCCGCACGGCTCGCGAAATGTACCCCGTTGGTCAGCAGGTACTGGCAGGTCCGCCGGGAGATAATGCCTAGGTGCCCTTGATCGACAGTCTGGCTACCACCCCCGAGCTGGCGGAAGTCTTCTCCGACCCATCGGTCCTCGCCGCGATGCTCCAGTTCGAAGTGGCGTTGGCGCTGGTTGAGGCCCGCTTGGGAGTCATTCCACCTGACGCTGCCGCCCTCATCGCCGCTGCCGCAAAGACCGCGAACTTCGACGCAGCCTCGCTTTGCGCCCAAGCCTTGCAGAGCGGCACCCTCACCATCCCCTTCGTAAAGGATTTCACCGAGCAAGTGCGAAAGACGGATTCCAAGGCGGCCGGCTTCCTGCACTGGGGCGCAACCAGCCAGGACGTTGCCGACACCGCCATGGTCCTCCTGCTGCAGCGTGCCCTGCCGATCCTGGATCGCGACCTCGATCTTCTGGCGGTCAACCTCCGCCGGCTTTCCGACGATCACAAAGATACGGTGATGCTGGGGCGCACATTGTTGCAATCGGCTCCCCCGATCACCTTCGGCCTGAAAATCGCGGGCTGGCTGGCGGCGATTCACCGCTGCCGTGCGCGCCTCAATTCCAGTTTTGGCGATGCTTTGATTCTGCAGTTCGGAGGCGCCAGTGGCACCCTCGCCTCGCTTGGAGATCGAGGACTGCAAATCGGCCAGGCGCTGGCTTCAGAGCTGGGCCTCAGTTTTCCCCAAGCCCCGTGGCATACGCACCGCGATCGGCTGGCGGCGCTGGTCGCAGACTGCGGCGTGCTCGTCGGTTGCCTGGGCAAGATGGCGCGCGACATCAGCCTGCTGATGCAGAACGAAATTGCCGAGGTTGCCGAGCCTTCCGACGCCGGCCGCGGAGGCTCGTCGGCCATGCCGCAAAAGCACAACCCCGTCGGTTGCGTGCTGACTCTGGCCGCTGCCATCCGCGTTCCGGGGATGGTCGCTGCTTATCTTTCAGCTATAGTCCAGGAACACGAGCGTGGCGCCGGCGGCTGGCAGGCCGAATGGCCGATCCTCGCCGGCATAGTGCAGTCAACCGGCCTGGCGGCGGCATCCATGGCTGAGGTGGCCGGGGGCCTTACGGTAGATTCCGACCGCATGCGCGCCAACCTGGAAGCGAATCAAGGGCTGGTTTTCGCCGAAAAGGCTTCAATGCTTCTGGCTTCCAGGCTCGGCCGCGCCGCTGCCCACAAACTTCTCCAGGAAGCAACCCGCCGCAGCCTCGCTCAGAAACGCCGCCTGGCCGAGGTGCTCGGCGAAATTCCGGAAGCCGCACAGCAGCTCGACTCAGGCGACTTAAGCAAGCTCGAAGATCCGGAGGATTACCTTGGCTCCGCCGAGGCTTTCCGCCAGCGTTTGCTCGCCCGGCAACCACGCAGTTCAGAGTCAACCAAGGACTAGCCACGATGCCGTTTGTCACCCTTGACGACGCTCGCTTGTTTTACCGCCTCGAAGGCGCCCCCGGCGCGCCCGTGCTCATGCTCTCCCACTCTCTCGGCACCGACCACCAGATGTGGGCGCCGCAGGCCGCCGATCTTCTGCCTCACTTCCGGGTTCTTCGGTATGACGCGCGCGGCCACGGCGCCTCCGATGCCAGTCCGGGCGAATACCCGATCGAACTCCTGAGCCGCGACGCTCTGGCTTTGGCCGACCGACTCGACATCGCCAGGTTTGCCCTTTGCGGCCTCTCGATGGGCGGCGCTGTAGGCCAGTGGATCGCCCTCCACGCTCCCGAGCGGCTCACTCAACTGGTGCTGGCCAATACATCGCCGAATTTCGTTCCGAAATCCAAGTGGGATGAGAGGATCAATGCGGTCAAGAAGGGCGGCACCGCCGCCATTGCGGACTTGGCCATGCCGCGGTTTTTCACCGCTCAAACGCTGGCACAGGGCAATCCGCAGGTTTCAGGAATCCGCTCCGTCCTGCTGGGCACGGATGCCGGCGGCTATATAGGCTGCTGCGCGACCTTGCGCGATTTCGACACTACCCGGGAAGTACAGAAGATCAAAACCCCCACGCTGGTGATCGGCGGCGATTTTGACGTTTCTACTCCCTGGGAAGGGCACGGAGAAGTGCTTGCCCGGGAAATTCCCGGCGCGAAGGCCGTCCGCCTTCCAGCTGCGCACCTCTCGAATCTGGAGAGGCCGCGCTCATTCACAGCCGCCCTGCTGAATTTCCTTCGGCCGCCAGACCATTCCGCTCAAGGCAGTACTGTGGACGATCTGCTGCAGGCCGGGGACCGCATGCGCCGCGCCGTACTCGGTGACTCCCACGTGGACCGCGCCCTCGCCGGGACCAACGACTTCAACCGCGACTTCCAGTCGCTGATTACGCGCTATGCCTGGGGAACCATCTGGACGCGCCCTCTGCTCGACCATCGCACACGCCGCCTTCTTGTGCTGGCCACGATGGCAGCACTGGGCCGCTGGGAGGAATTCCGCATGCATCTGCGCGCCGGACTGGCACATGAACTCGAGCCTTGCGATCTGAAAGAAGTGCTCCTTCAGACCGCGATTTACGCCGGCGTACCCGCCGCCAACACCGGATTTCACATCGCCCAGGAAGTCCTGGCGGAAAGCACGAAATAACTCTCAGCAAATCTGTTTCTACCACCGGTGCCGCACCAGTTCGCGAATCCCTTCATCATAAATTCGCTGAATTGCGGCCATGGTTTCGCCGCTCAGGGCAGGCAAATCGGAAGCGCCGCAGTTCTCGGCCACCTGGTCGGGCCGCTTGCCGCCGGGGATTGCGCAGCTGACCGCGTCGAACATCAGAATCCAGCGCAGCGCCAGCTGGCTCATCGACACGCCGTCGGGTAATAAAGCGCGAATCTTCTCCACCGCGGCCAGACCCGCTTCGTAATCCACGCCCGCAAACGTTTCGCCAACGTCGAACGATTGCCCTTGGCGGTTGAAGTTGCGGTGATCGTCTCGCGGAAATGTGGAATCCGCGCGAAGCTTGCCGGTCAGCAATCCGCTGGCCAGCGGGACACGCGCCAGAATTCCCACCTGCTTCTGCTTCGCGCGTGGAAACAGCAGATCGGCCGGCCGCTGGCGAAAGCAGTTGAAAATAATCTGCACGGTTTGCACGCCGGGATATTCGATCGCCTTGAGCGCTTCCTCCACTCGTTCCACGCTGACGCCGTAATAGCGAATCTTTCCCGCCTTAACGAAATCGTCGAGAATGCCGAAAACTTCCGGGTGGTAAAAAAGGTCCGTGGACGGGCAGTGCAGTTGCAACAGATCCAAACAATCGGTGCAGAGGTTGCGCAAGCTGTCTTCCACCCACGCCGCCAGATTCTCGCGCGAGTAACCTTCCACGGTCTGGCGGGGAAGCCGGCGTCCGGCTTTGGTGGCCACAATGATTTCTTCTTTGCGGTTCTTTTTCAGTTCGGCAATCAGGCGTTCGCTGCGGCCTCCGCCGTAAACGTCGGCGGTGTCGATGAAGTTCACCCCGCAATCGATGGCTTTATGCAAGGCCGCCATGGATTCCTGGTCGGAAACCTGTCCCCACGCCCCGCCGATTGCCCAGCCTCCAAAGCTGATGTCTGAAACTCTCCAACCGGTGCGGCCGAGCGGGCGGTATTGCATTGCGATCTCCTGGGTCAGGATTGAAGACTGGATAGGTCAGCTTTGAACAAGAAGTATTGTGTACAAGAAGTATATAGAAAGCGGCAAATGCGAATCGACCACTGCCTCGCTGGCCCGCGCGTCAACGAGACTGTGTCACAACTTGCATGCGGCTGAAAAAGTGGAATGACAGACCTGGAAACTAGCCGCGAAGCGGCGGAAGAATGCAGCCCAGAGCCTGCCCCGAGCGAAGTCGAGGGGGCGCAAGCCCTGGTTGAAAGTGGGAAACGATCAAGCCCTGAAAAGGCAAAAGAAAAGTTGTGACACAGTCTCCTCAACGGCGTACGGGAAAGTGGTAGTACACGTCTTCTTTGGAAGGGATGGCGACGCCATCCTCGGTGGCAGGAATAAAATGCCAGTCCTCGAGGGCGGCCAGCACCTTGTTGTCCACGGCCGGGCCCAGGCTCTGGATTACAGACTTGCTTACGATCTTGCCATGCTCGTCGATTGTGATCTCGATAATGACATTGCCTTCTGCGCCGCCCAGTTCATCTATGCCCACTACCGGTTCCGAGCCCGAGACCCGGAGGGCGGGCCGGACCTCGCTCCCCGTAACCGGGCCCCCGGCGAGCGACCCAAAACGGGAACCGGCGGGTGGGGAAGCGGTCTCCGCAGCAGAAGCCGTCGTCTTCTCGGTCTCCGACTCCGGCGCCGGCTTGGGGTGGCGGGGAGTTCGTCGATGGGTCCGGTTTTCCGCTGGCAGAACCAGAGGTTCGTGCGATAAGGCCTTTGCTTCAGCGTTTCCCGCCGGGTCGGAACGGAAAAGATACGTAAGGGAGCTTCCACCCTCGCCCTTTACGACCGACGAAGGCGAGATAAATCTCGGGGTAGGCGCATGCAACAGCCACCCCAAAAACAGGAGATGCAGGACCGCTGAGGCACACGCCGGCACAATGGGCTTGCGCTGCGACTCGCGGCTACTCAGATACGACTCTCCCCACATTTCCTAACGGGCCGTTCGGCCTGATCGCCCAGCCTGATCGTCAAGCCTGATCGTCAAGCCTATGACATTGAGACGAGCCAAAGCGCGGCTGGTAAGCAAATCAGTTCCAATCCCAAAGCATTAAGAAGCGCTAAACGCCCAGGGATGGTAACCCTCCGAAACCTCGGGAACCATATCTCCCCACCCTCGGCGAGGTTTCTCTGCACTCTGGGCGTTTCAAAGATTATCGCCTATCCCTCGGTCCCAGTCCGCCCAGGGACTTCTTCCGCGTCATCCCCCCAGTCGAGCGCCAGAGTCCGCGCGGTGGTTTCGACCGGCTCAACCTCGGGGATCTCCTCCGTGACCGCGGTTCCAAGCTCAGCAAATTTCCTCGCTGAGACCATCACCCGGCTCTCCAGCGTGCCGACCGCTTTGTTGTAGCTCTCCACGGCGCGATCCAGGCCCTTGCCCGCCGCCTCCATGTGCACCGCCAGGTTGCGCAGCCGGTCGTGCAACTCTTTGCCCAGCGCGCTGATTTCCTGCGCATTCCGCGCCAGTTTCTCCTGCCGCCAGCCGTAGGCCACAGCACGTAGCAAGGCGATCAGGGTCGTGGGGGAAGAGGGAATCACCCGCTGCTTCACGCCCTCTTCGATCAATCCCGGATCCTGCTCCAAAGCGGCGCTGAAAAACATTTCGCCCGGCAGAAACATCACCACGAACTCCGGCGAGGCTTCGAATTGCTCCCAGTAAGCTTTGGAACTCAGGCGCGTCATGTGTTCGTGCACCTGGCGGGCGTGGTCGGCCAGGCGGGCGCGGCGAGTTTCATCATCGCTGCATTCCACCGCTTCTAGATAGGCCTGCAGCGGCGTTTTGGCATCCACGACAACATTCTTGCCGCCGGGCAGCTTCACGATCAGGTCCGGGCGCATTCTTCCTTCAGGCGTATTGATGGTTTCCTGCTCGGCGAAATCGCAGTAGGGCAGCATGCCCGCGATCTCCACCACCCGCCGCAGCTGAATCTCGCCCCAGCGCCCTCGGACCGTGGGTGTGCGCAGCGCCCGCACCAGGCTGCCGGTCTCCGCCTGCACCTCACGCTGCAGCCCGATCAGCGACTCCACCTGGTTAGCCAAAGATCCATAAGCCTTTCCCCGCTCGACTTCCAGTTGCTGAATCTTCGCGTCTACCTTACTCAGCGATTCCTGGATCGGCGACACCAGTTGCTCCACCGCTTTCTGCCGCGCCTCCATACCGCGATCGGCGACGCTCTGCAGCCCCTCCAGCTTGTCCTTGGCAAGTTCCAAAAACGACTGATTGTTGCTTTTGAGGGCCTCGGCCGCCAGGTTGCCGAAAGTTTCGCGCAGCTGGATCAGCGCCTGGTTCAGCAATTGCACCTTCTCGCCGCTCGCCTTGCGTTCGTGCTCAAGTTCCTTGCGGATGGCGCCGATCTCTTCCCTGAGTTGGGCATTGGCTTCCTGCTGGATGGTCAGCTGTTGCCGGGTAGCAGCCAGGTCGTTGTTGGCCAGCAACAGGTGGGCCCGTAGCCAAGCCGGCTGGGCACGGAGCGCCAGCCATGCAAACAGCGCGCCAAAGAGCGCGCCCGGCAGAAAAAATAGAAGGAATTCGGTGACCATCGTAAGCGTGTCTATCTTGATTCTAGAAGCTACGCTTAAGTAACGAAAGTTGGAAGTGTGGTCTCCCCCTCCCGGTTCCAGGTAGCCCAAACATCATGCTCCTAGGGCTTCTATTTTCTCTGGCGATCACCATGGCGGAGGGGTCCGCCACGGGCGATACGGCCACGCCACCCGCCAACGCGGCGATCTACGACTACAAGCTGGAAAGCGCCAATGTTGACGCCAACGCGGAGCGCGAACTGCTCGCCTTGGTCAACCGCGCCCGGGCCCGCGCCGAGCTTCCTCCTCTGCAACTCGACCCCAGGCTCTCCCAGGCGGCGCGAGAGCACGCCGCCGCTATGGCCGCGCACCAGGAGCTTTCTCATCAGTTCTCCGGGGAACCTGACCTCGGGCGGCGCCTGGCAACGGTCGCCCTGCATGTGGACGAAGCCGCGGAAAACGTTGCTTCCGCCGATAGTCCGGACCGCGCCCACGAAGGCCTGATGAACTCGCCGCCCCACCGCGAGAACCTGCTGCATCCCGCATACAACATTGTAGGATTGGGCGCGGTCCGTTGTGGTTCCATGCTCTACGTGGTGGAGGATTTCGGCCACAATCTGCCGATTTACTCCGCGCAACAGGCGGCGGACATCGTTGCGAAAAGCGTGACTGGGGCTCGCGGAAAAGCCCGGCTTCCGGAACTGCGGCGGCGCGAGGGAAGCTTCCTCCAGCCCGACGCCTGTTCTGCCAGCCGCGGAAGCCTGGTGCGCACCAGCGCCAGCCCCGCGCCCCCGCAGAGCCGTTTCATCTTTCGCTACACCGCCATGACCCCGGAGTCCCTGCCCACGATCACCAGCCGCGCCATTGCCGACGGCAGCATCCGCGCTTTTGCGGTAGGCGCATGCTTCGCCCGCAGCGATCGCTATCCCGACGGCGTCTATTCCATGATGCTGGTGTTCTACTAATCAGAAGAGTCACAACTAACAACTAAGAACTAAGAACTGAGAACTGAACCGTGGCTCCTGGGAGCTTGCTAAAAACAATCTCACCGAGGGGTTTTTGGGCAGGGCAGGGCACGACTTCACGGGTAGCGAAGAATCACGAATGTGTCGATCATCGTGGAAGAGCAGCCCTTTAAGGCTGCCTAGTTTCTCGACGCGAACTCCACTTTTTTCGAGCCTGCTGGGCGAAGAACCCTGTCGCTCCCGATCAACGGCGGCAGGCAAGGAACCGTCGACACCACGGCTCTGGCGCGAAAACACGCCGTTCCAGGTTTCGGCTAGCTTTTCACTTCGGAGGATGGAGCCTCGGTAGTGGCGGTCTTTGCCGGCTCCGGGGGCGCGTCTTTCAGACCCTGTTTCAGAGAGCGGATCCCCTCACCGAGACCCTTCCCGAGTTCAGGCAGTTTCTTTGGACCGAAAACCAGCAACGCGATGAAAAAAATCACCAGCAGATGCATGGGCTGAAAAAGACCTTCAAACATGACTACTCCTTCCGCAGAAGACCGTGCGAGGCTGCGACTGGCGACAGTATACCTGAACCCGCCCAGGTCTGCAGCCCGCAGGCATCTGCGCGCTCGGCAGTTCTCCCCGTTCTCGGCGTTTTAGGATTTTGATCGTGCTGGCGGCGGCCCGAGCAACGCTAATCCGCCGCAGGAGTGGTCTCGACCGGCACCGGCGGGACAGCCTCAGCTGGAGGGCGACGAGAGGCTCGATTCGGCGGCAGCCCGGCTTCGCGAATCTTGTAAAGCAGCGCGCGATAGCTGATCCCCAGCACCCGCGCTGCCTGCTTGCGGTTCCAGTGATTGGCCTGTAGGACCTTCAAAATCACCTTGCGTTCCAGTTCGTGCACCGCCTGCCGCGTGATCTTCTTGAGCGAAATCGGCCCGTCGAGGTTGATCTCCGGATTCAGATACTGCGGTTCCTGCGCCACCAAGTCTGATGTGATCGCTTCTTCATTGCCCAGGATCACGTAGCGCTTGACCAGGTTTTCCAGTTCGCGGATGTTTCCTGGCCAGTGGTATTTTTCCAGCACCGCCATCAACTCCGTGGAGAGCGCCCGGGCCCGGCAGTTGTATTTGCGGTTGTAGAAGTCCAGGAAGTAGTTCACCAGGTCGGCGATGTCGGCCCGCCGTTCCCGCAGCGGCGGCATGTGCAGATTCACCACGTTGATGCGGTAGAACAGGTCCTGCCGGAAGGTCCCGCTTTCAATCTCAGATTCCAGCCGCCGGTTGGTGGCGCACACGATGCGTGCTTCTACTTTCTTGTCTTCCTGCGAGCCGATACGGCAGAACTGGCCGTCCTGCAAAACCTGCAGAAGCTTGGACTGCAGCGCGGGGTCAAGCTCCGAGATCTCATCCAGAAACAGCGTGCCGCGATGCGCCAGTTCCACGCGTCCCGGCTTGGAGCCATAAGCGCCGGTGAAAGCGCCTTTCTCATATCCGAAGAGTTCGCTCTCCAGCAGTGTGCCGGGAATGGCCGGGCAGTTCACTTTGACGAATGGCCCGTTCTTCCAGGGAGAAAGCCCGTGCAGCATGCGGGCGATGATGTCTTTGCCCGTGCCGCTTTCGCCCTGAATCAGGACAGGCACATTGGCCTCGGCCACTTTGTGCAGCCGCAGGCGTACCGCCTGCATTGTCTCGGAACGCCCGAACACAATTTGGTCGGGTGGGAACTCGCCCAGAGATTGGACGAGGGAATTAACTGGATTTGCAGTCAGGCTCGGCATTTAGAAAGTACGCACTCCTATGTGCAGGCCTGTACTGTGCACCCCGAGCGCCAAACCGGGGAGAACCCGCCAAACACCTATTTAGTAGAACATAACTCTTTTGGTTTAAATGCGTTACAGGAGTTCCGGGGCAGGCGTGTCGGAAGTAATGTCGGATTCGTCCAAGATGGCGCCTGAGACCATCGGAAGGGAAAACTATTTCACACTAAAGAAGCAACTTTCCTTCGTAAGGGCTTAACGGCGACGTGATTTGCCAGCGGGCGGGAGAACTTCAAAGCCACCAGATGATAGCCTTCGGCGTGCACCACGCGCAGCGTTCGCGCTCCCAGCATGCGCGCCAGCCGCGTCCGCGAATCCGGCGGAAGAATCGGAGCGCTGGGGATTTCCAGCTCCACCTGCGTGGAAACCGGCAAGGAACGCCGCACAGCGACCAACATGCCCCCCGCGGAGACGTTGAGCGCAGAGGCAAATTCCAGCAGGTCTTTGCCGCCATCGTCCTGACTGCGCACAAAGACAGGAATGGGCAACGGCAGGCGTGGCCATTTACGGCGTTCGTTCTGGGGTATGATTCCGTTCAAACTGATCCTCGCAGATGGAAACTCTTTAAGCCTTTTCAGCATCTTAGGGGCCAAATTATCAGGCCGTCGCAGGAATTTCAGGCAAAAGCAGCACAAAAGCCCAAAATAACAACCTGAAAGACGCCGAATCACCGCCGATTTCGGCTGTGGATATTCGTGTTATGTTCGCCATATGGCCGGATATTTCCCTAGTTTTTTCAAGTGATTGCAAGTGCAACCTTTTTACCTACAGTGATAATTTCCCGGCTTTCTAATTGACAGAAGGGAAAAATATGTCATACTTGCATTCGCCGCCCTCAAAAGGGGCGTACCCGTTGGTTCCCTCCCCTCTGTGACAAGCTCCGATTCTTGCATATATGGTTCCTATGCCGACCAACACCGGCGTTTCGCCTGCGCCTGAGGCGTCCACGGAGAAAACCAAGATGCGGCAGGGCGATGTGCCTTTGCCCGAGGTCATCGCCGAAAATGCTCCGCAACTCCTCAAGGAATACACCAAGCTGCGCGACCGTTTCCTGCACACCACCAATGCGCTGGCTTCCGCCGCGCATGATTTGAAGACGCCGCTGGCGATCCTCAACGGTTACGTGGAATTGCTGCGCAGTGAGAAACTGGGCGGGCTCAACGACCGGCAGCGCCAGATTCTG
This sequence comes from Terriglobales bacterium, assembly GCA_035500455.1. Lineage (GTDB taxonomy): Bacteria > Acidobacteriota > Terriglobia > Terriglobales > Acidobacteriaceae > DATJXG01. The sequence continues at coordinate 16,381 of DATJXG010000462.1, forward strand.
AGCGACATGCAGGACAATGGTGCCCGGCTGCAAAGTTTCATCCAGGATTTCCTGACCTACAGTTCGCTGGAAACCGGCGAACTGCAATTGCACTACGAGCCGGGTGATATGAATGCCTGCCTCTCCGAAATTTGCCGCTTGTGGTCGCAGCGCTTCCAGGACAAGGGACAGGCTTTGTATTTTCTCGGCAACGACAAGCTCACGGAGTTTCTCTTTGACTACGCCAAAGTGCAGCGCGTAGTGTCCAACCTGCTGGAGAATGCGTCCAAGTACACGCCCTCAGGAGGAACCATCTGGCTCCATGCCGAGCCGCACATGTGGGACCGGCGCGCCGCCAGCAAGCCGGACGTCGGCGAGGAGCGCCGCCGGCAGAGTAGTCCGGCTGCCAATTCCGTGAAAGTGAGCGTGGCCGATACTGGCCCGGGAATTCCCCCCGAGTGCCACATTGAAATCTTCGACGACTTTTTCCGCTTGCCGCGCAATGCCAGCCAGTCCGACGGCTCGGGCCTGGGCCTGGCCATTGCCCGCCGCCTCATCACCACCATGGGGGGGAAGATTTGGGTGGAAAGTGAGTCCGGCGCGGGTTCAAAATTCTCCTTCGTCATTCCACTGAAACCAGCGTCCAAGCCGGCCGGCAAAGGGAAACGTCAATGAAAGACAAAGCCAAGATCCTGCTGGTCGATGACGAGCCGGGGATGCAGCGCTATATCGGCACGCTGCTCGAGGTGGACGATCACAAAGTGGAAACCGCCGGCACCGGCGAAGAAGCCCTGGAAAAGGTGAAGAACGGCCTCGAGCCCGACCTGGTGCTGCTGGACGTGCTGATGCCCGGCATCGACGGCCTGCAGACGCTGGAGCAGTTGCGCCAGCTGCAACCCGGCATAAAAGTCATCATGCTCTCCTGCGTGAGCGACACCCGCAAAGTAGTGCAGGCCATCCGGCTGGGGGCGCAGGATTACCTGACCAAGCCGTTTCAGAAAGCGGAACTCGACACCGTGATCGACCAGTGCCTGGGGAAGAACCAGCAAGCCTTCGCGGGAGAAGTCGAGGAACTGTGCGACGATGTGTTCTTCGTGGCGGCCAGCCCGCCGATGCGCAAGATCCGTTCGCAGGCAGCGCTGGTGGCCAATGTCGATATTCCTGTGCTGCTGCTCGGCGAAAGCGGCAGTGGCAAAGAAGTGCTCGCCCGGCTGATTCATAAGCTCTCGCCCCGCGCCCATCGCACCTTCCTGAAGGTGAATTGCGCGGCGGTGCCGGCCGATCTTCTGGAGAGCGAACTCTTCGGCTACGAAGCCGGCGCCTTCACCGGCGCTACGCATTCCAAGCCGGGCAAATTCGAGCTGTGCAACAAGGGCACGATCCTGCTGGATGAAATCGGTGAAATGCCGCCGGGTTTGCAGGCCAAGCTGTTGCACGTGCTGCAGGACCAGCAGTTTTCACGTCTGGGCAGCCGCTCCATGGTTCGTGTGGATGTGCGGATTCTCGCGGCCACCAACATCAACATTCCGGAAGCTCTGGCCACCAAGCGGCTGCGGGAAGATCTGTATTACCGCCTCAATGCATTCACGGTACAGGTGCCGCCGTTGCGCGAGCGCAAAGAAGAAATTCCGATTCTGCTCAAGCACTTCATGTCGCGCATGGCGGAGCGCTACGCGCGGGCGCCGCTGCCGATGTCTTCTACTATGCTGCAGGCATGCCTCGACTATCCATGGCCGGGCAATCTTCGCGAGCTGAACAACTTCATCAAGCGTTACGTGGTGCTGGGGGACGAGCAGGCGGCCATCGCGGAATTGCGGCCGAAAGCCAACGCCGCCGGGGCGAGCTTCGATTCGGCAGCCAAACCATCTGAGGCCGATGGCGGGCTGAAATCGCTGGCCCGTACCGCCAAGGATGAAGCCGAGGCCGAGGCTATCGCCAGGGCTCTCGACGAAACCAACTGGAACCGCAAGCAGGCAGCCGCGCTGCTGAAGATCAGCTACAAGGCTCTGCTTTACAAGATTCGCCAGTACGGTCTCGCCGAAACCAAGGGCCACCACAGGTTATCGGCGGGAGCGTAGCATAAAGGCAGCACGGTGTTTCCTTCGCGACCTTTGCGTTCTTTGCGGTTCAAATAACCGCGGTGGGCGCGGGGCACGCCAGAGTCTGATTGGCGGGCCATCAGCCTGATCGACCACCGCCCCTCAGACTTTCAACCAAATCACCGGAAATCCGTGGCCCAGCTTGCGGAAGTCGGAGTCGCTGGTCACGAGAGTGGCCTCATGCTCAATCGCCAGCGCAGCGGCAAAGCTGTCCACATAATAAAGTTTGTATTTCGCCTTGATCTCTGCGGCATGAAATGCTCTTTGGGGCGTGACGTCCATCAGGCTGATGGGCAACGGGCGCACTGCGCTTACGGTCGCGACGGCGCGGTCCTTCCCATGCTCGCGAACGATCCACCCGTAAACTTCTCCGTAGTTCACCGCCGACATCAGAATGCCGGCGCGGCCGCGCATCGCCTCCTTCAGCAGTTCGCCGACTTTGTGAGCTGCCGGCGTCTTCTGCAGGAAGGCGAACAACGCGCTGGCGTCGAAAACGTAGGTTTTCACGGAATTCGGTCAGGTTCGCGGCGGTGCTCACCTTCCCACTTGCTGAGCAGATCTGGCCCCTCGGCAAGGCAGCCCATCACACGGTCAACGTAGTCTTCCGTGATGGGTTGAAGCACGATTCGGCCAAATTGATCTTCCAGAAACCTTACCCGGGTGCCGGCTTGTATGCCGTACTTGCGTCGAAGCTCCGCCGGGACTACAAGTTGGCCTTTTGACGTAAACGTAGCACTTATCTCTTTCACGACTTACATATTACTATAAGTAAGACGGAATCTTGCTATCGAGTCGATTTGCAGCAAAGATAACCACCGGGGCTGAAGCCCTCATCGGTTTGCGGCAAATTAAACGGCCCTAAAAAGGGCCGCTCTTCCACGGAGATGTGCTGGTTCGACTGGCGAGCAGAGAAGCCTCTGATTACTGTATGACCAATTGCATTGTAGTCGTGCGGCTGGCGGAGCCTGAGGTCGCGGTCACCCCAACCGTGTAGGTTCCCGCGGGAGTTCCGGTGGTGGTCGTGGTGGTGCTGCTGGAGCCGCATCCCAGTTGCAGCATAGTGAGTGTCAGCAATGCGCCGAGCAACAGTGCTGCGAGCCACCGCCACTTTTTCCTGCTGCCCACCCCTATCCCGAACAGGGCCAGGCCGGATACCGGCAGCCATGCGACATAGAACGGTCTGCTGCCTCGCCGTACGCGGCTGGTTGTGGTAACTCGCGGCGTGCTGTCCACTACGATGGCGCGGCTTTGCGCTCCGGTGTTGAGGTTGGTAATGGGATTATTCGTTACGGTGCAGGTGGCCCCGGTGGGAAGGCCGGCGCTGCACGAAAGCGACACGCTGTTCGGGAAGCCACCCGTGGGTGTAACCGTGGCTGTATAGCTGACTGGCGTGCCGGCCGGCGTGCTCTGGCTCGCCGGCGCCACAGCTACGGCGAAGTCAGTGATGCTCGCAGTGGCGCTGGCGGAGGTCGAAAAGCTCGATCCCACCACGGTCAGCTTGGCCGTATTCCCCAGTGGCCCTGCGGAGGTCGGCGTTAACTGCAAGGTAACGGTCGCGGTCACGGGCGTCGTCGTGTTGCTGGCGTTGATCGTGCCCACCGAGCATGTAACCGTGGGCGGACTGCCGGTGGCGGTTCCGCAGCTTCCCGAAGTTGCGGTGGCCGAGGTCAGGGTCGCCGAGCCGGAAAGGGTGTCGGTGAAAGTAACTCCGGAAGTTAGGTCGCCATTATTCGTGATCGTGTAAGTGAAGGTGACGGTGTTGCCGACGCCCGAAGGAGTCGGGCTTGCCACGGCAGTCATCGCCAGATTTACGGTGGGGCCGAACTTGCTCACGAAGGCGTCGCTCGCTCCGCTGAGCGCTCCTTGCAGCGGAGCAGCCAGGGGAAAGTTGGTGGAAGTGGTATCGCCGGTGACGTAGGCGGCCTGTTCCGAATCTACGGCAATTCCGGTTCCGCGATCCGTGCTGGAGCCGCCGAGGTAAGAGATGTAGTGGGTCGGCGTAGTGGAAATCGTGTCGATGCGGGTGACGAAGGCATCCGTGCC
>DATJXG010000463.1:0-6320 GCA_035500455.1 Terriglobales bacterium
GGCAGGTTGTCGCTCAGTTCCACCGCCCGCCGCGAAGCTTTCTCCGCCTGGTCGTCATATCCCAGGCTGGCGTACGCTTGCGCCAGCTTGGAATAGGCGAGAGCAAAGTTGGAATCATCCACGGTCGCCGCTTCGAATTGCTTTTGCGCTTCCAGATTCTTTCCTTCGCGCGCCAGTTGCAGCCCGTCGTCATATTCGCGCAGCGCCTGCACCGAACTTGTGGAAGGCCGCAGAGAATGCGCTTCCAGGTCTTTCAGGATCTCCGGGGTCGCCGCCAGTTTCTGGCGCACCTCTTTTGCCAGAGAATCGACCCCGGTAATCAGATCTTTCTCGTTCGGAACGTCGGTCTTTATGGTTGAACTGCTATCGTGCCGCAGATCGAGCACCGTCGTATCGATGCGGATCTCATCCCCGGCCTTCACATACTGGCCGTAAACTACGGTGTCGGCGTTGGTGAAGTCGGCGAGGCGGCGCAGGGTGGCAACGTCCACCTGCGACTGATTGGAAATCTGCAGATCGTGCAGAATCTGGTGCAACCGGTCCGCGGAAACCATTCTTACCTGCGCCGTTTGCCCTACATCGGTGCTCAGCATGTCGGACAGGCTGGAGCCCAGCCAATCCAGCGAGGGATCGCCCGACCCGTTGTGGAAAGGCATGATCGCCAGCGAGATCGCCGGTCCGGCCGGCTCCGCCGACGAGGGGCCGGACCCGAATAATTTGTGCCGCAGCAGAAAACCTGCCGCGATCAACACCAGCGCCACCAGAATGCCGCCGAGCAAAGGCCAGGGCAGGTCCTGCCCCCAGGGCTTTTCGCTGCGCTCAAACTTGATGGTGGCGGCGGCGCGCTTGCCCTGCCACACTTCCAGGTCGGCGATGATCTCACCCGCGTTCTGGTAGCGCAGGTTGAGGTCGCGCTCCAGGCATTTGTGCACAATGCCGCCCAAAGCCGCGGGGATCGCAGAGTCATGATCCGAGACCGGCGCCGCCCGCTCCTGGGTGCGCTTCAGCAGGCTGGCAATGGCGCTCTCCGCCTGGAAGGGCATCTTGCCGGTGAGCAGTTCGTAGAAAATCAGCCCCAGGGCAAACAGATCGGAGCGCTGGTCAAGTTCCTTCCCCAGCGCCTGCTCGGGAGACATGTACTCCATCGTCCCGACCAGGGCTCCGGTCTGCGTCATGCCGTCGCCACCCACGTTGCGCGCCAGGCCGAAGTCCATCACCAGCACCCGCCCGGTGCTGTCGCGGATCACGTTCTGCGGCTTCAGGTCGCGGTGAATCACGCCCACGCTGTGCGCGGCTTCCAGCGCCCGGCAAATCTGCTGCACGATATCCACCGCCTCTTCCGGCGGGAATTTCTTGCGCTCGTGAATGAGGGACCGCAAATCCTGGCCCTCGATGAACTCCATGGTGATGTACTTCACGCCCTCGCCCTCACCGAGGTCGTAAATGCGGATCACGTTCTTGTGCGTAACCTGGTGAGAAAGCCGCAGTTCCTGCTTGAACCGCTCCACGATGGAGGGGTTGTGCGCCAGGTCGGGGCGGATCACCTTCAACGCCACCGTCCGATTCAGTTCCCGGTCGATGGCCTTATAAACCGCTCCCATGCCGCCTTCGCCGAGCAGTTGGACGATCTGGTAGCGCTGCGCCAGCAGCATGCCCGGGTTGAGGATCGGCTGGTCGAACTTGAAAACCGGCGGCGGAGTTCCCGAGGCTGGAGTGCCCCGGTCGATGATGGTAGGCGTGTCCGGACCGAGATCCACGACCGTGGGCGAGTCAGACTCCGGCGCGGACGGCACGCCCGGCGCGGAGCTGCCCGGGCTGCTGGAAACCGCCGAGGTTCCGCCGACTATCGTGGGAGAATCGCCGGAATGCGGTTGACCTTGGTTCTCCATGGATCGGCCTGTCCCGCTGTCAAACAACCGCAATCCAGGAAGATGCAGGGGGGACGAACGAGACTGTAGCGACCCTGGCGCGGCTCCGCAGGCCTTTGCAGTATATAACGCACTTCAAACCCCCGCAGCCTTTTAAGCACCCCCCGGTGCCACACCCGGCACACCAAGACCGACCAAGACAAAAGACCGAAAACGGCCACCGAGGCAGTCATCAGCGCCCCCAGCGGCGTTCCTCCGCGCCTTCGGCGTTTTAAGATTTTGATTTTCGAAGATGGCAAGGCCGCTAAGAGGCCGCTAAAGCGTCCGTAAACTGAAAGAACTGCTCCACATGGGTGACCTGCAAGGCCTGCCGGATGCGCTGGTTCACTCCCACCAGCAGCAGGCTGCGCCCGGCTTCCTTCTGCCGGTTCACATAGGCGCCCACCAGCGCTCCGATGCCCGCCGAGTCCACGTAGGGCACCTTGGTAAAGTCGATGATCAGCGCCCGCGACGTATCGGTGCGCACCTTGGACTGGAAATCGAAAAGGTTAGACAACAGAATGGGCCCGTCGAGCCGGAGGATCCGTTCACCCTCTTTCGGACCCGCCAAATCCTGAATGATAAGGGGTTCTGATCTCATGAGCAGGTAATAGTAGCGCGGCTGCTCATGGTCATTGTTACGGCAGTGTTAATTTTTGAAAGGACCGGTAGCGCCGGTGTGCGGACTCTAGCGTGGCGCCGGCGTCACGCCGGCAACTCGGAAGATTCACGACAGCGCCGCCCTATTCAACCCAGCCTGAGCAAGTATCCGGCTTTCGATCACACCCGGAAATGCCGGCGGGACGCCGGCGCTACCGTGGGACTAAAACCTCGAGGTCAGAAACAATCCCAGGGCGATCGCTACCAGGTCCTCGGGAATGGCAATCGCAAAATCCGGAGTGTGCAGTCCCTTTACCAGCCCCACACGGGCGCGATAACCGCCGTAGGCGCCGGCGATTGCGCCCACCGCGCCGATCAGCGATGCCAGCCAAAGCGATGCCCCGCCGGCGGCGCCGACGCAGGCCCCGGTGAGAAGCCCCATGATGATCCGCGCCGTGAGCGGAACCGCGGCGAGGCGCGAGGGCGTAGAGGGCAATTGATCGGTCACCAGCTCAATCAATGCCAAAACCGTGAAGATGCCTACCGCCCAAATGGAACCCATAAAGGCCATGGGCGTGCCTTGCAGAGGCATCCACCCCAGATGCGCCGCCCAGGCTACAACCGCAGGCGCAGTCAGGGAGCGCAATCCCGCCACCACGCCGATGCCGAACGCCAGTGAAAATGCCAATGCCGGACTCATGAGCTTCCCTCCCTCATCCAAGCTGAATTGTGCCGCCAAGGGGACTTCCAGACTTAATGCCAGGCTTCCCAGGAGAGACACAAATTTACCGGGCAGCGGGCGTTCGCGCAAGCAGGTAGTCGGCGGTCGCGATCTTTCGCGAGTAGGGTTTCTTTGTGCCCTTCGCGATCTTTGCGGTCACAAGCCTTTCGCGGCTTCTCGGACCTATCGACTATGGGACCACTCAAGACGACCGCTAAGCTCCCTCGTGGAGCGGCAGCTGGACCTGGAAACGAGTGTCCCCAGGCTTGGATGTGACCTGAATATTTCCGTGATGTTTGCGCACGATGCGCTGCACGGTGTCGAGGCCGAGGCCGGTTCCCTCGCCGACGCCTTTGGTCGTGAAAAATGGCTCGAAGATGTGCGGCTGTACATCGTCGGGAATTCCCGGGCCGTTGTCGGCGATTTCGACCACTACGCAGCCGTCGTCGCGATAGGTCCGCACCCGCAGCTCGCCTTTTCCGCCCATGGCGTCAATGGCGTTGTCGATGAGGTTGGTCCACACCTGATTGAGTTCGCTGCCGAAGGAGTTCACCAGCAGCGGCACCTTGTCATACTCGCGCTTCACATCGACGCCGTGCTTGAGCTTGTAGTTCAGGATGGTGAGCGTGGTCTCCAGGCTCTTGACCACATCGACGTTCTGCAGCGGCGCCTGGTCCATGAAGGTGTATTCCTTGATCGCCCGCACCAGGTCGGAGATGCGCGTGGTGCTGCTTTCAATTTCGTTCAGCAGGTCGGCAACTTCCACCGAAGCCGCGATCCTCACCAGCGCCGCGCGCGCAGTGCTGGCTTCGAGCGTGGCGAATACAGGTTCCAGCACCTCCGGCCGCACGCCGCGTTTCGCCAGCCCGGCCGAGAGCTGCCACAGGTCGTCCTGCCCGTGGCTGCGCAGCAGAGAATCGATCCGGTCTTCCAGATCGCTGGCGGTGAGCGCATCGGGCGGAGGACCGTCGATTCGGGTGAGCGAGGCCTCCAGCTTTTCCACCTCCGATTTCTGCGCGGGCGTGAGATCGCGCCGGCCCAGTTCGTGGCTGGCGTCCTTGATCTTCTTCAGAATTTCGCGCAGCTGGCTGGCAGCCCGGCGGGCCGCGGAGGCGGGATTGTTCAACTCATGCGCCAGGCCTGCGGAAAGTTTGCCCAGCCCCGCCAGCCGGTCGCGCTGCTGCTCGATGCGGGTGACTTCGCGAATGCGGTCGGCCATCACCCCCACCAGCCGCTTGGCCAGTTCGGGCATTTTTTGTACCAGCTCAGGCAGCAGCGAAGCAGGAAAGCGCAGAAGGCGGCTCTCGGTAATTGCCCGGCCCGAAAACGTGGAGGTCTTCATGCGGGAGAATGGCAGCACTCCCGTAACGTGCCCGGCCTCGATCGCGATTACCATGGTCTCGCCGCCCTTCTCGCCGCGGGCTTCGAGCCGCCCCTCGAGAATCACGACCATATAGTCCGCCGGATCGCCCTGCCGCATGTAAATGTCGCCCGCCTTAAGGCGCACTTCCCGCGAGTTGCTCAGAAACCACTCGAGCTGGTCGTCGGGCAGGCCTTCAAACGCAGGCACGCGCAGGAGTTCAGATTTCTCGGCCATTTATACCTTGCTCAAATATTGATGGATGAACTGCACCGCCACCGATCCCTCACCCACGCCGGAAGCGACACGCTTCACCGAACCATGGCGCACATCGCCGACGGCGAAAATCCCCGGCACATTGGTCTCCAGCAGAAATGGATCGCGGTCGAGCGCCCAGCCCTTGGGACGCTGTTTATCGCGAATGAGGTCGGGGCCGGTGAGGATAAATCCGCGCTCGTCGCGCTCGACAATGTCCGCCAGCCAGTCGGTGCGCGGCAGGGCGCCGATAAAGATAAACATGGCGTTGGCCGGAACCCGCTCGATCTTGTTCGTATCGGAACACAGCACAGAAACTTCTTCCAGATGGGTTTCGCCGTGCACTTCGACCACGCTGGCATGCGCCCATAGTTGAATCTTGGGCGTCTCCTGGACCTGGTCGATCAAGTACTGGGACATCGTGCTCGAAAGCGACGCGCCGCGCACCAGGATGATGACCCGCTCCGCGTACTGCGCGAAGTGCATCGCCGCCTGCCCAGCGGAATTCGCGCCGCCCACCACGTACACGATCTCGCCCTGGCAGGAAATAGCTTCGGTGGCGCCGCCGCCGTAATAAACGCCCGCGCCCTGCAGGCGATCGATTCCCGGGGCTTCCAGGCGCCGCCACTGCACGCCGCTGGCGATCATCAGGGCGTGGCAGGAAATCTCGCTGTCGTCCGCCAGCTTCAGAATCCGGTACGGTCCCTCGGTTCGCACCGCGACCACTTCCTGCGGCGCCAGAATCTCCACTCCAAAGCGCTGCGCCTGCACTACCGCGCGACGCGCCAGGTCGCCGCCGCTCAGGCCGGTGGGAAATCCCAGGTAATTTTCGATGCGCGAACTCATGCCCGCCTGGCCGCCGGGGGCTTCGCGTTCCACGATCACCGTCTTCAGCCCTTCCGACGCGCCATACACCGCAGCCGCCAGCCCCGCCGGCCCTCCGCCGATAATTGCCAGGTCGTAAAAATCGGTTTGCGCCCGCGTGCGCAGGCCAACCTTCTGCGCCACATCCGCGGGAATGCTTTCCAGCAGTTTTGTTCCGTCAGGAAACAGCACCACCGGCAGACTCGACGCTTCCGGGCCCAGCGCATCGAGCAGCCGCTTGGTTTCCGGATCGTTGGCGGAAAGCTCCACGTCAATCCACTGGTAGGGCACGCGATTGCGCGCCAGAAAATCGCGCAGCTCATAGGAGCGTGGCGACCAGCGTGTGCCCAGCACGCGGATGCCGTCATATGCCGGGCGGAACGATGCCTGCCAGTCGTCGAGCAGATCGTCGAGCTGCGGATAAAGATGCTCCGCCGGCGGGTCCCACGGTTTCATGAAAAAGTAATTAATGCTGGCCTGGTTGATGGCGCTGATGGCGGCATTGGTGTCGGCGTAAGCGGTGAGCAGGGCGCGCTTGGCGTCAGGAAAGATATTGGTGGCCTGCATCAGAAAGCCGACGCCATCCAGGCGCGGCATGCGCTGGTCGGCCAGC
>DATJXG010000464.1:0-15367 GCA_035500455.1 Terriglobales bacterium
ACCTATTCTTAAGGAGGTGATGCAAATGATTCCCGACCGGAAGCTTGCTGCTGTTGAGGAAAGAATCACGAAGTTGGAATCCGCCTATAGCTCTTTAAAAGGACAAGTCGCGCAAGCTATCGAACCGGAGCAGAAAGAGAAATGGGAAGAGGCAGTAGACTCGATTGAGGAGGAGTTGCGCTCTCTTCGAAGTTTAGTCGAGGCTACGTCACGGAAGCGTGGCGGAGAACAGAAGTCCTTTCTTAGAAAGTTACTGGGTCACCTCGAGGACGCTGAGAAGGTCGTTTTCCGAGCATTCGTTCTGGGGACAACTATCATCGGGGCCGGCACCTTGCTTTCCCATGAGATTGCGCCCCTCCACAATTTCATGATGGCAACTGACCAGCAGGTTCAGGCCCAACGGCACGAAGCTATAAAGGATGTCGCCGGCAAGGAAAACCTGTCTCTCATCGGCGGCGATGAGCCCGTACCGGAGTCGCTCAGGAAACAGAATCAGGACGCTTTGAGCTTCATCCCCCACGACTGGGTTAACTTTAGTTCGGAAGGGTCCCAAGCGCTCCTGTACTGGGGACTGGACAAAATCAGCGAACCTGACAGCATCAGAAACTTCGTCAAAGCGGTGCAAGACAGCTCGAAGGAACCATCTTTCAGAGGAGAACTTCGCACGACGGTCGTTCTTCCTCACGACGTTAGGAAATCCTGATGGGTGCCCTAGGTGTTGCCGTGTTTGCGAGGCCTGAGAACGGGCGCGAAGAACGTGCTACGGCGAAGCGGCGCCTGCCAAAGCCGCGGGGAGGGCGCCCGCGCCACACTTGCTAATTGCTGTCTTCCCCCACCTTGAGCACCGCCAGGAAAGCCTCTTGGGGGATATCCACCCGCCCGATGCGCTTCATGCGGCGTTTGCCTTCCTTCTGCTTCTCGAGCAGCTTGCGTTTGCGGGTGATGTCGCCGCCGTAGCACTTGGCCAGCACGTTCTTGCGAATGGCCGAAACGGTTTCGCGGGCGATGATCTTGGCGCCGATGGAGGCCTGAATGGGCACTTCGAACATCTGCCGCGGAATCAACTTGCGCATCTTCGAGACCAGCGCCTTGCCGCGTTCGTAGGCGAAGTCGCGGTGCACGATGATGGAGAGCGCGTCCACCGGCTCGCCGGCAACGAGAATATCCAGCTTCACCATGGGCGAGTCCCAGTAGTCCGCGAGGTGATAGTCGAGCGAGGCATAGCCGCGCGAGACTGACTTCAGGCGGTCATAAAAATCGAGCACGATTTCGTTCAGCGGCAGTTCGTAGTGGAGCATCACCCGCGATGAACTCACATATTCGAAAGTCTTCTGCTTTCCGCGCTTTTCTTCCACCAGCGCCAGAATTCCGCCGACGTACTCTTCGTTGGTCAGGATGGTGGCCAGAATCACCGGCTCTTCGATCTTCGCAATCTCGCTCGGCGAGGGCCAGCGCGAAGGGTTGTCCACTTCAATCATCTCACCGTCGGTCTTGGTGATCTTGTAACGCACGCTGGGGGCGGTGGTGATGAGTTCGAGATTAAACTCGCGCTCCAGGCGCTCCTGAATGATCTCCATGTGCAACAGCCCGAGAAAGCCGCAGCGGAAACCGAATCCCAGGGCCACGGAACTCTCGGGATCGAAGAAAAAGGACGAATCATTCAGCCGCAATTTCTCCAGCGCCTCGCGCAGCTGGGTGTGCTCGTGCGCGTCCACGGTGTAGATGCCGGCGAAGACCATGGGCTTGATTTCTTCAAAGCCGGGCAGAGGCTCGATTGCGGGATTGTTCTCTTCGGTGATGGTGTCGCCGATTTTGGTGTCGGCTACGTTCTTGATGTTGGCGATGAGGAAGCCGACTTCGCCGGCTCGCAGCTCGTTAAGTTCCACCGGCTTCGGCATCTGCGCGCCGAGAGTTTCTACGTCCAGCACCTTGCCGTTCCACATCAGGCGGATCTTCTGGCCTTTGCGCAGCGTCCCCTGAAAGACGCGCGTCAACACGATCACGCCGCGATAGGAATCGAACCAGGAGTCGAAAATCAGTGCCTGCAACCGGTTCTCGGGATTTCCCTTGGGCGGCGGCACGCGCTTGACGATGGCTTCCAGCACGTCGGGCACGCCTTGGCCGGTCTTGGCGCTGATGAGCACGGCGTCGGAGGCATCGAGGCCGACCGCGCCCTCGATCATTTCTTTGGTGCGCGCAATATCGGCGCTGGGCAGGTCAATCTTGTTGATGACGGGAATAATTTCCAGGCCGTGATTGATGGCCAGGTAAGAATTGGCCAGCGTCTGCGCCTCGACGCCCTGCGAGGCGTCCACCACCAGCAGCGCGCCTTCGCACGAAGCCAGCGAGCGCGAGACTTCGTAGGAAAAATCCACGTGGCCGGGAGTGTCGATCAGGTTGAGCTGGTAGGTCTGGCCGTCCTGCGCGGTGTACATCATGCGCACTGCATGGGCTTTAATGGTGATGCCGCGCTCCCGCTCCAGGTCCATGGAATCGAGCACCTGCGCTTGCATCTCGCGTGCCGTGAGCGATCCGGTCAGCTCCAGCAGCCGGTCGGCGAGCGTAGATTTGCCATGATCGATGTGGGCGATGATGGCGAAGTTGCGGATGAGAGAGGAATCCATAGATGCAGGCGGCAAGTACTGATTTTAGCAGTCAATATGGGCACGCGCGGCTCGAGCGTAGCGCCGGCGTCCCGCCGGCAACGTGGGCGGCGCCTCATGCCGAGGCGATAGGAAACTTCTGTGCGGCGTGATGGCTGGAGGCTGACCGGCGGCTTCCGCGACAGATGCCGGCGGTACGCCGGCGCTACGGTCGAGTGAGGTGCCTGCATTACAATTCCAATCTCGGAGGAATTGTGCGACTCATTGTCCCGGCTTTCGTACTCTGCTGTTTCGCCGCCGTCATAGCGGCAGGGCAGAGCCTTTCACCGGAGGTTCATCCATTCGTTAAGGTGGACGCTCCGATTGTCGCCCTTACGCACGTACGCGTCATTGACGGCACCGGATCGCCCGCGCGCGACGACCAGACCATCGTTCTCTCGGGCGGGAAAATCCAGTCCAGCGGCGCTTCCGCCGAGGTCCCCAAAGACGCTCAGATCCTTGACCTCCACGGCTACAGCGTAATTCCCGGGCTGGTGGGCATGCATGATCACATGTTCTATCCCACAGCGGCGGGCGTGTTCGAGAATATGTCGTTCAGCTTTCCGCGGCTTTACCTCGCGGCGGGGGTGACCACGATCCGCACTACCGGCTCGATTGAGCCGTACACCGACCTGGAACTGAAGAAGGAAATCGACGCGGGCAAGTCCCCCGGCCCGCATATTCACGTAACCGGACCGTATCTGGAAGGCAAAGGCTCATGGGCGCTGCAACTGCACCAGCTCACCGGGCCTGACGACGCCGTAAGAACGGTGAATTATTGGCTCGACGAAGGCGTGGACAACTTCAAGGCCTACAACTTCCTGACCGCGGCGGAGCTGAAGGCCGCGATTGAGGCCGCACACAAGCGGGGCGCCAAGGTCACCGGGCATCTTTGCTCCATCGGGTTTCGCCAGGCCGCCAGTCTGGGGATTGACGATCTGGAGCATGGGCTGCTGGTGGACACCGAATTTTTTCCTTGGAAAAAGGCCGACGAATGTCCGAACACGCCCGAGGATATGGAATTCATCTCCAAACTCGATGTTAGCTCGGGCCCGGTTCATGACATGATCGCCGACCTCGTGCAGCACCACGTGGCCCTGACCTCGACGCTGCCGGTGTTTGAAATGTTGGTTCCGGGGCGTCCGACGATGCAGAAGCGAATTCTCGACGCGCTTGCGCCCGATGCCCGGACGATGGTGCTCACAAACAAAGTCCGCAGCAGCGACACCGCTTCGATCCGCCAGCGTTACCATTCTGACCATTCGCCGTGGCCCGCCGCCTTCGAGAAAGAGATGGAATTCGAGCGCGCCTTCGTTCAGGCCGGTGGCTTGCTGCTGGCGGGACTCGATCCTACGGGTATGGGAGGCGTGATCGCCGGCTTTGGCGACCAGCGCGAGGTGGAACTGCTGGTCGAGGCTGGGTTCACGCCGCTGGAAGCCATTCACATCGCCACCGCCAACGGCGCCCAGTATCTGGGCGACGACCGCATCGGCACCATCGCTCCCGGCAAGCAGGCTGATCTGGTGGTGATCAAGGGCGACCCCGCAACCAAGGTTGAAGACATCGAGAACGTGGAGATCGTGTTCAAAGATGGTATTGGCTACGACTCAGCCAAGCTGATTGATTCGGTTCGCGGCGCCGTCGGAAACCGCTAAGCGAGCCATGCCATTTACCGCCATCGATCATGTGCAGGTAGCAATGCCTCCCGGCAGGGAAGACGAAGCGCGAAGTTTCTACCGGGACTTGCTTGGCATGGAGGAAACTCCCAAGCCGCCTGAACTCGCCAGACGCGGCGGGGTTTGGTTCCGCAGCGGGCCGGTGCAGATCCATCTGGGGGTGGAATCGCATTTCCGCCCAGCCGAAAAAGCCCATCCTGCGCTGCGTTGCCGGAACTACCTCGAACTCATCGAACGGCTGCGGAGCGGTGGAACCACCGTAGAGGAAGTAAATGACATCCCCGGCGTGCATAGGTGCCACATCCACGATTGCTTTGGCAACCGGCTGGAGCTGATCGAAGGCTCTTAGCGACGGTTCGATAAAATTGTAACTTCATGCTCGTACTAGCCTCCGCCTCGCCCCGGCGCCAGGAACTGCTGCGCAACGCCGGAATTGCCTTCGTCACGCAAGCGCCGGACATTGACGAAACCCCGCTCGTGGGTGAGGCTCCGCGGGCCTGTGCCGAGCGCCTGGCGCGCGAGAAGGTGCGAGTGGTGTCTCAGCAGCGCCCGAAGGATTTCGTGCTGGGCGCGGATACGGTGGTTGTGGTGGAGGGGCAGATTCTGGGCAAGCCAGCCGATGCCGCCGATGCCGCCCGCATGTTGCGCATGCTATCGGGCCGCACCCATGAAGTGATCACCGGAGTCTGCCTGGTGGGGCCTTCGTTTGAAGAGGTGAAATCTGAGCTGACGGTCGTCACCGTGAGCGCGCTGAGCGACGACGACATCGTCTCCTACGTGGCCGGCGGCGAGCCCATGGACAAGGCCGGGGCGTATGGCATCCAGGGTGTTGCCTCACGCTGGATTTCCCGGATCGAAGGAGACTATTTCAACGTAGTGGGATTGCCGGTGGCGCTGGTGTATCGCATGTTGCGAGAACGTCAGGCGTTGTAGCGAAAGCGGCTACGTTTTTTTGTCGCCGCCCTGTTCGCCATCTTTCACAGCGGATTTGAAATTCTTGATTCCCTCGCCCAGTCCCTTGCCCAGATCGGCCAGCTTGCTGGGGCCGAAGATGAGCAGGGCGATGACCAGGAGAATCAGAATCTCGGGAAGACCTAATTTGCCAATCATTTAGTACCCCAGACAGATTCTAGGCTACGGGGGGTTTGGAGTCAAAAAAGGCCGGGTTGACGGGGCTTGGCCCGTCCCGCCAGGAAGCCAGCGGTAGTTTTCGCGTCTGGCTCGCTTCGCTCGCTGGACGGGGCAAGCCCCGTCCCTACACGGTTCTTGCTAGATTCTTTCCAGCAGGCCTGCCAGCAGGGCGGCTCGGCGCGGGAGTTCGCTGATTATGATCGACTCATGGGTCGCGTGGGCGCCTTCGCCTACCCCGCCCAGGCCGTCCAGCGTGGGAATGCCGAGGGCGGCGGTGAAGTTTCCGTCCGAGCCGCCGCCTACTGCAGCTTCTGCGAGTTTCCATCCCAGCCCGCGGGCGATCACGGCGGCGTGCCGGTAAAGCTCGGCGACCCCGGATGTCCGCTCCATGGGAGGGCGGTTCACGCCGCCTTCGATTTCCAATTTGCACTTGCGGTTGAAGGGCTTGAGCGCTCTTAGCTTGCGGTCAATCATGGCCGCATCCTTCATGCGTACGACGCGAACATCGAGCGAAGCGGTGGCCTGCGCGGCAACCACGTTGGTTCTCGTTCCGCCGCTCACCAGGCCGACGTTCATGGTGAGGCCGCGTTTGAGGTCCACCAGTTTTGAGATTGCTGTGATCTGCCTTGCCAGCTCGACAATCGCGCTCTGGCCTTTTTCGAAGTCCAGCCCCGAGTGCGCGGCTTTGCCGGTTACCGTAACTGTGTATTCTCCTACGCCCTTGCGTGCCGTCTTCACCGCTCCCTGCAGTCCGTAGGAAGGCTCGCATACCAAGACCGCGGCGGACTTCTTCGCCAGCAATTCCGTGATCGGCCGCGAGGAACTGCCGACTTCCTCGTCCGAGACCAGCAGAACCGTGACTGGCCGGGGCAGCTCGCGGTGCCAGGCTTGCAGCCCTTCGATCGCGGCCAGCATCAGCGCGATTCCCGATTTCATGTCGAGGGTTCCGGGGCCCCAGAGGCGGCCATCGGCGACGCGGCAAGGCATAGTCGCGAGCGTTCCGAGAGGGTAAACCGTGTCGCAGTGGCCGAGCAGCAGCACGGGCTTGCCCGGGCGTGTGCCAGGAAAATCAACCTGAAGATGGTCGCCGAAATCCTGCGATTTGTGGAAGCGGACGTGGCCGCCCAGGGCGTCGAACTTCGCAGCCACGACCGCGGCCACGCGGTCGACTGCGGCTTTGTCGTCGCTGGGAGACTCGATCTCGACCAGTTCACGGATGCTCTGGACGATGCTTTCCTGTTTCTGCTGGAAATAAAGTAGCCTTTGCCTGGCGGCAGGGTCAAGCATTGGCGATTCTCTCTTCCTGTCTTTCATGGATGGTTGGCGGTCCCGCCTTCGGAAGTGCGCTGCTTTCCGGGTGCCGGCCTTCGGTCTTCGATTGTCGGCCTTCGGTGCTGGCGGAGCCGTACAGTATAATTCTTCCTTTCTGCGAGACCTGCATGACCGAAACTGCTCACCCTGCCGCGGATGTTGCGGCCGCCCCGGCGGCCAACACCATGCTCGACATCAACGACATTTTCAAGATTCTGCCCCACCGCTATCCGTTTCTGCTGATCGATCGCGTGATTGAGCTTACCCGCAGGCAGCGCATTGTGGCCATCAAGAACGTGACCATCAACGAGCCGTTTTTTGCCGGGCATTTTCCCGGCCAGCCCATCATGCCGGGCGTGCTGATTGTGGAGGCCATGGCCCAGGCCGGAGGGGCGTTGTTGCTGACCGAGGTGGAAGACCGCAACAACAAGCTGATGATGTTCACCGGCATCGAGCGCGCCCGCTTCCGCCGCCCGGTGCTGCCCGGCGACCAGTTGCGCCTGGAGGTCGAACTCAAGGTGTGGCGCGCGGTGGCGAACATGGTAGCCGTGCGCATGGAGGGCATCGCCTACGTGGACGGCAAGAAGGTTGCGGAAGCCACGGTAAGCTGCCAGTTGGTGGATAGCTCGCGCGGCCGAAATTTGCCGGCAGGCGAAGGCGAGACGGAGTAAGACGCTCTTTTCTCTGTTCCAGGGCTCCATGAAAGTTCATCCCACCGCCATCATTGATGAACGCGCCCGCATTCACCCTTCCTGCAAAATTGGCCCCTATTGCGTGATTGGGCCGGACGTTGAACTCGGCGAGGCGTGCGATCTGGTTTCCCACGTGGTGATGGAAGGCCCGACGAAGATCGGCGCTCACAACCGCTTCTATCCGTTTTCTTCCATCGGCCTGGCGCCGCAGGATCTTACTTATGGCGGCGAGCCCACACGCCTGGAGATCGGCGACCACAATGATATTCGCGAATTCGTCACTATCAATCGCGGCACGGTGAAGGGCGGAGGAATTACCCGCGTGGGCAGCCACACACTGGTGATGGCCTACACGCACATCGCGCACGACTGCCAGATCGGCAACCACGTGATCCTGGCCAACGCGGCCACGCTGGGCGGGCACGTAACCGTGGAGGACTGGGCGCAGGTGGGCGCGCTCTGCCCGGTGCATCACTTTGTGCGCATTGGGGCGCACTCGTTCGTTGGCGGTGGAACTACGGTCACGCGGGACGTTCTGCCGTTTTCGAAAACCGCCGCTGCCCGCGATACCCATGCCTACGGCATGAACGCGGTGGGCCTGGAGCGGCGCGGGTTTTCCAAGGAGCGCATTCGCAAGCTTCACCACGCGTACAAAGTTCTGCTGGCCTCGAAGCTCAATACCTCGCAGGCGCTGGAAAAGCTTAAGGCAGAGTCGGAGCGCGGGGAAGATGTGGACATGCTGATTCGGTTTATCGAAGCCTCGGAACGCGGAGTGATAAAGTAGCGCTCCGAACGTAGCGCCGGCGTCCCGCCGGCATCGACGGCGAGCCGCAAAGCGCAGACTTCGGATAACCTTGAACGTGCCGGCGGGACGCCGGCGCTACCATGAAAGAGCGCATTGGCCTTATCGCCGGCAACGGGAAGTTCCCGTTTCTCATTCTCGACGCTGCCCGCGCCCAGGGCCTCGAGGTGATCGTCGCGGCCATCAAAGAAGAAGCTTTTCCCGAGATCGAATCGCGCGGCGCCGCCGCAGTGCATTGGCTTTCGCTTGGCGAACTCAGCAAGTTGATCGAAACTTTCAAGAATGAAGGTGTCCAGCGCGCCATCATGGCGGGGCAGGTGAAGCACAAGCAGATTTTTTCCAGCATCCGCCCGGACTGGCGCCTGGCTAAGCTGCTGCTCTCTCTCGGCACCCGCAACACCGACTCGCTGCTCGGGGCAATCGCCAAAGTTCTGGCCGATGAAGGCATCACGCTGGAAAACTCCACCGCTCTGCTCGAGCCGCTGCTGGCCAGGGCCGGCGTTCTCACCAAACGCGCTCCCAGCGAAGAGGAGAAGAAGAACATCGAGTATGGCCGCGCCGTGGCCCGTCAACTGGCGCAGTACGACATCGGGCAAACCGTTGTCGTGGCCGAATCGGCCTGTGTCGCAGTGGAGGCGATGGAGGGTACCGACGCGGCCATTGAGCGTGCCGGCCAGATCATGCACTCGCTGGAGCCGGAGGCTTCGACCTTGAGCCGGGCTTTGACCGTGGTCAAAATCGCCAAGCCGAATCAGGATCTGCGCTTCGACGTGCCGGTGATCGGGGCGAAGACCATCGAAGTGATGCAGAGTGCGGGCGCGACATGCCTGGCGCTGGATGCCGGCAGATGCCTCCTGCTCGATGGAGATGCCATCGTCACCGCCGCTGATCTAGCTGGGGTTGCGATCGTGGGCGAATAGGCCCGAATCCCCATCTTCAATACAGGGGAGGCTGACCCTCCGGGCGAGTCTTCCAGCGGCGGTGGATCCAGAGCCACTGGTCGGGATAGCGGCGCACGTAATCTTCGATGATGGCGGTGAAGCGTTGAGTATTGGCCAGGATATCCGCTTCGTCGTCGCCGGTGCGGACCAGTCCCACGGCTGGCTCAAAACGCAGGCGATACTTCCGCAGCGCCGGGTCCCAGATGGTGAAGCCGGGAACCACCGCGGCATCGGTGCGCAGGGCGATGCGCGCCAGGCCGCTGGCGGTGCAGGCGGGAATTCCGAAGAAATTTACGAAAATCCCCTGCGGCGGAGTCATGTTGGTATCCATGAGAAGGCCGACCACTTCGCCCTTCTTCATGGCTGCGAGCAGGCCGCGAACGAAGTCGTCTTTGTCCACCATGGTGTTGCCGTGCATGGTGCGGTAACGGCGGATCAGGCGGTCGAGATAAACATTGTCCATGGGGCGCATGACTACGTGCATGGGGTGGCCGTGCATGGAATGGCTGAAGGCGGAAAGTTCCCAGCCGCCGAAATGCGCGGTCAGGAAGAGCACTCCCTTGCCGCGGGCAAAGGCGCGCTCGTAATTCTCGAAGCCGTCATACACCACCACTTGGTTCACGTTTTCCAGCGTGTATTTGGGGAAACGGCAGACTTCGGCCAGTTGGCGGCCGAGGGAGGTGAACTCGCCGCGCAGGATGCGGGCGCGCTCGGCGCGGCTTTTTTCCGGGAAAGCCAGGGCCAGGTTGCGCATGCCCACTCGGCGCAGGCGAACGTGCAGGCAATAAACCAACCAGCCAAGAGCAATGCCGGCGGCGCGCGCCAGCGGGCGGGGCAAAGCGCCGAGCGGCTTAACGAACAGCCATGCCAGGGCGTACTCGAGTCGCTGACGCATGCCGGGGGAAGGGCTGACGGTAGCACCCGGAAAAAATCCTTGTCAATGGCGTGGTGCGGGGCCGCAAACCTGAATCCCCGGCGAGCCGAAGCCCGCCAGGGGAAGGGGATCATTGGCCGTTCGGGCCACAGGTGAAAAATGACGAATTACTTGGCCGCTTCTTTGGCCCACTTGGAGAGCGTCTCCAGGAAGGGGTAGGCCTCTTTCGGCGGTTCGATGGTGCCATTGAGAGAAGTCTTAAAGGGCACCATGTGGTTATAGAATTCGCGAGTGGAATCCTTGTCCTGGCGAATCGAAGCTCCATTCAGCTCCAGGCCGGCGAACACGCCGCGAGTGCGCGAGTAGCTGAGTACCTGCGCCCGCATCTTCCAGTCGGTATCGGCGGCGGCGTGCCGCCCCACCGGGCCGGCGGCGACACTGGCATCCGCGCCCAACTTGAATTTGCTGGAGAGCAGGTTTCTCATTCCTTCTTTGTTCATGATGAGCAGAACCAGGTCCACTGCCTGGCCACCGATCTGCAATCCGAAGCTGCCGCCTTCAACCACGAAGAACGCCGGCGCGCTCCAGCCCTTCGGCGTGCGGCAGCTGGCTACCCCCCGCCCATAGTGGGCGCCCACAATGAAGCCCGCCTTCAGCATGGAGGGCACCACCGCGACGCATTCCGCCGAACCCAGAACTTCTTCCGGGATGCCCTGGTCGGGCGCGCCCTCAATCTCATCCAGGACGGACGCTGCCGCCTTCACTCGGTCGGCGGCCTTATTTTCATCGTCATCGTCCTTGGCGAAGGCCAGCGCGGTCACACACAGCACCATGCACAGAACCAGTATCTTCTTCATCGTTATCCTCGACTTTCGTTGTGTACAGAGAACCTGCGGGCTGCATTCAAGGCGGAGTCACCGCAAGCAGCCGCCAACCCATTTCCGTTGAGCGAACCCAGTTTCATGATTCTAAAGGATTCAAAGGAAAGGGTCGTGCTTAGTTAGATGTCAGGCTGTGGATAAAATGAGGGCCGGGCAGACAAAAAAATCGGGGCTGGCTATGGTGACCCTAAATCCCCATTTCCAACCCCGTCTCCCAGGTTCTGTGGTAGGTGAGGCGAGTATGCGGTACGCCTGCAAAGCGCACAAGATTACCTCGGGGAGTGTCCCTAAGTAACCCCTGTTTTCCCCGGCTTTTTGCCAGTTTTTCTCCCCTTTTCAGCCGGTTTCGTGGATTCACCTTACGCCTGACACTCGCATCCCTTGTGAACCTTCGTGAAACCCTTCGTGGTTTGCTTTGGCTGCGTGCAGATTTCCGGCTGCAAAGCAACCACGAAGGACACAAAGGGTTCACGAAGGTTCACGAAGGAAAATCAACCTGACCTTGCGGTTCCCAACGTCACCACACGTGGCAGGCGTTCTCGCGCACCATGGGCTGGCCTTTCTTGCAGCCGAAAGCCTTTTGAAACTCGGGCATGTTGGAGACTACGCCGTTTACCCTCGCCTCCGGCGGAGAATGGGGATTGGACTGCGCCAGCAGCCGCAGCAACTCCGGTTTCCAGTTGGCGCACCACACCTGCCCATACGCTACGAAGAATTCCTGCTCCGGAGTCAAGTCTCCGTGCTCTTCGCTCTTCTTGCTGGCGGCGAGGGTGCTCTGCAGGGCCATCAGAGAAATGCGCACCCCGCCGTTGTCCGCGGTGTTTTCGCCCAAGGTGAGTTTCCCGTTCAGCTTGACGCCGGGAGCGGCTTCGAAGCCCGAGTATTCGTCGGCGATGCACTGGGCGCGGTGATCGAACTCCTTGCCGTCGGCATCCGTCCACCAGTCGCGCAGGTTGCCGTCGGGATCGAATTTGCGGCCTTCGTCGTCGAATCCATGAGTGAGCTCGTGTCCGATGACCGCGCCGGCGGCGCCGAAGTTGGCGGCATCATCGGCCGTCTTGTCGAAAAAGGGCGGTTGCAGAATGCCGGCGGGGAAGTTGACGGTGTTCAGTTGCGGATCGTAATAGGCGTTCACCGTGGGCGGGGTCATCCCCCATTCGCCCCGGTCCACCGGCTTGCCGATTTTTGCCAACTGGCGGTTCTGTTCGAACACACTGCTGCGAAAAGCGTTGCCCAGAGCGTCGCCGCGGACGATCTTAATGCTCGAGTAGTCGCGCCAATGGTCGGGATAGCCGATTTTGTCCCCGATTTTGTGCAGCTTGTTCAGAGCTTCTTTCTTGGTGGCAGGGGTCATCCAGTCGAGTTGCTCGATGTCTCGGCCCAGCGCATCCTGCAAGGCATCCACCATCTTCAGCATGCGCCGCTTGCCATCGGCTCCGAAGGTGCGGTCCACGTAAGCTTGTCCCAGGGCTTCGCCCAGGTCGCGGTCCACCATGGCGACGCAGCGCCGCCAGCGAGGACGCTCCTTCTGCTGCCCGGTGAGGGTGTGACCATAGAAATCGAAGCGCTCTTCGGCGAATGCTGAACTCAGCAGCGACGAGGACGCGCTGGTCAGTTGCCATCGCAGGTAAGCCTTCCAGTTGTCCAGGGACGCGCTGGCCAGCAGTTCGTTGACGCCTTTGAAGTAGTCCGGGGTAAGGACCAGGTAATGCGCGGTCGCGGGAGCGGAGATGGCTTTGAGGTAGTCGTCCCAGGAAAAATCCGGCGACAGGGCGCGCAATTCCGTGAGCGACATTTTGTGGTCGAGGTTGGCGGGATCGCGCCGCTTCACCAGGTCCATGGAAGCCTTAGCCAGCGCGGTTTCCATGTCCATGACCACTTTAGCGTCGGCTGCCGCCTGGGTGCCGCTCTCGCCGAGGAGTTCGAAGGTCTTCTGCACGTGGGCTACGTATTGCTTGCGAATCTCTACCGATTTGGCGTCGTCCTTGAAATAGTAGTCGCGGTCGGGGAGGCCCAGACCGCCCTGGTCGACCTGGGCCACCACCATGGAGGCATCGTCCAGATCCTGGCCGGAGGAGAAGCCGAAGAGCGCGGTGGAGGCGCCGGAATCCGAGCCCGGCAGCAGACTGAAGGTGATGGCGTGGATATGGCCGAGTTCTCCTGCCAGCTGCGACTTATCCTTCAGCGCGCTGATTCGCTCCAGCTCCGGTTTTATGGGGTCCAAGCCAGAGGTGTTGATCGTGGACTCGTCCATGCAGGAGAAGTAGTAGTCTCCGATCTTCTGGTTTACGGCGCTGCGGTCCGGATCGTTGTTGGCGGCTTTCTCCAGCACGTCGCGCAGCACGCCCTGGTTCCACAGCGCCAGCTTCGAACCATGCCCCCAGGCGGACTGATCGGAGGGAATGGGGTTGGCGTCCATCCATTTCTTGCAAGAGTACTGATAGAAATCGACGCAGGGATCGATGCTGCGATCGACGGAATTTACATCAAAGTGATCGGGCTCGGCGGGCACCTGCGCGGAGCCGGTCTGTGCAGACAGCGGCAACGCGATCCAGACAATCACGGCAAGGATTAGGGTGTTGAATAAGCGCACGGAGAATCTCCTTAAGACCGCAGCGGATTCAGGGATCGAAAACGGGCACCAGCATACACGAGGAGAAAGCGTGATTTCGAGGGAGTTGGAGGGGAAGGAGGATGGATTGATCCCAAATGAGCGCCCTTACACAGAGGCGGACTGTTATGTCAATACCTCGGCGCCCTCTGCGGCAGTTCTGGGCGTCCTCGGCGATTTAAGACTTTCTGCTTGCGGGGTTCAAAGCCTTAAGACGCGGAGAACTCCCGCTGAGAACGCGAAGGGGACCCCAGGGTGAAGAAAGAAACGCTACTTAGCGGTGACCAGGGAATGAGTGATGGCGTGCACCGAGAGTGCAATGCGGTTTTGCACTCCCACTTTGCGCATCAGTTTGGCTACGTGCGCCTTTACCGTGCGCTCTTCAATGCCGAGCGCCGATCCGATCTCTTTATTGGAGCGGCCGGCTACCAGCATTTCGAGCACTTCCTTCTCGCGGTCGGTGAAGGTGACGCGGCCGGCCGGGAAGATGCGCCCCGGGGCCGAACTCACCCGCTCGATGAACATGGAGAGCACGCGCCGTGGCGCCCACACCGATCCCGAGTGAACGATGCGAATGGCCTGCACGAATTCTTTGGGGGAAGCGGCTTCGTCCACGTAGCCCTTGGCTCCCGAGGCTACCGCCTTCAGAACGGATTCCTCATCCATGCCGGAACCGGTTACGATAATCTTCAGGTCAGGCCGGGCAGCTTTGAGTGAGGCCATCATGTCGAACAGGTTCTGGCCGTTGCGGTTGCCAAGCAGAATCAGGTCGATGTTCTGCGAGGCGCTGATTTCCGAAAGCGAGGTAGAAACCAGTTCGAAATCGGCTTCACTGTCGAACAGGGCGCGGAAACCCACGAAACGCAAGGGATCGCTTTCCACGACGGCGATGCGAATAGAGGGCTTCTTTGCCAAGGCAGGCTTCATAAGGCTTATCCCGGGACTCTTGGCTAGCATAAACACATTTCTCGGTGGATGGAATGTGCGTAATAGATCGGCAATTACGCCAGTAACATGAGACAGTTCCTGGCCGGCAGTCGTCAGTCCTCGGGTTTTTGGGCGAAACAAGCCAAGCCTGGCCTGACGGCTGAAGACCGGCGACTGACGACTGATGGGGGGAATGATGAAAATGGGAAAGTGCGCGGCCGCGGGGCGCACAGTAGTGACCTGCGCCGTGGCCGCGTTATTGTGGGCAAGCCTTCTATCGGCGGCACAGACCGCCGCACCAGGCACATACCAGCCGAAGTTTCCGGGGGATCCGGCGCGCTCCGAGTCCGAAGCCGGAGCCCTGGGCTACATGCGCACGGTGTTGCGAGCGCAGAAGGAATACAACAAGAAGAACGGACACTATGCCACCACGCTGGCCGCTCTGGTGCATACCGGCTCTTTCACCCGCCGCATGGTGAACCCCGACCGGGGCGATTACACGGTAAGCTTTCGCTCCCACAAGGATGGATTCCAGCTGGCGCTCACTCCCAAGCAACTGGACGCGCAGCACCGATCGTTCTACGCAGAGGAGGACGGCGTAATCCACGCGGATGAAGAAAAGGCGGCCACGGAAGATTCCCCAAAGGTGAAGTAGCGTTCTCTTGGCGTCCCTAGCGCTTTCTAGCGGTGATTTGAAACCGCAGAGAACGCAAAGATTGCAAAGAAAAGCACTGCGGTTGCGGGAAAGACTGTCCGAAGCGCAAAAGAGATTGGGCCTTCGACGCAGCTGAACGGTGCCGGCCCTTCGCGGAGAAGAGTGTCCGCGCCACGCTACTTGCCGCTTCTGATCGACACTACCTTGCGGTTGCTGAAGGTTAC
>DATJXG010000465.1:0-12780 GCA_035500455.1 Terriglobales bacterium
TGAGCGGGCGGCCATCGTGGAAGTGAACCTCATGGTGCAGATGAAATACGTAGGTGAGCGGGTCTTTGACCTCCCAGCGCTCCGCCAGACCGGGCTGGACATTCAAGTGCTCGTCACGAGTGAGCAGATCGTCAAAGATCAGGTCGTCGATGCGTTCCGATTGGGCGTCGATTCCGATGCGAGGGTCGAGATTTGTCGGGCTGCTCTCAATGAGCATGACCAGCGTATCGGCGGCGGGCTCTTTCGCGCACGAGGAGAGCGATAACAGCGACGACAGACCAGCCAGCAGCAGGATGCCTCGGCTCCAATCACGCATAGGAGATCTTTCCCAGGATGGCCGGGCGCTTGGCTCCCGTGGCGGAGGGGACGTTGGACGGCCGGCGGTTCCAGGTTTCGTAGGCCAACAGAGCGAAGGCAACCGCCTCCTTCGCTTCCGCGGGGATTCCGAATTCGTCCGAAGATCGCAATTGCAGCCCCAGGGGACGCAGGCTATTTGCGAGCATCGCCATCAGCGTGGAGTTTTTCGCCCCGCCGCCGGAGACGACTACCTCTGAGAAACTCCCAAGCGGTAACACGGAGCGCTTGACCGCCTCCGCGATCGAATTGGCGGTGAGTGCTGTGGCGGTGGCAATCGCGTCGTTTTTTGCGCCGGCGCTCGCTAGAGATTTGCCGCCTCTTCCCTGCCCGCACCATCGGAGAACCTCCTCGGCGAACTCGCGGCCGAATTGCTCACGCCCGGCGGTCTTGGGAGGGTGGCGGCGGAAAAAGGGCGCACGCATCGCTTTCGCAACGGCTTCTGCGCGAACTGTGCCTGAGGCGGCGATTCGTCCATCCCGGTCGAAGGGCTGTGCGAACAGACGCTCGGTCAAGGCGTCGATCACCATGTTTCCCGGCCCGGTGTCGAAGGCTACGATGTCTGCGGCCGGCGCGCCGGCGGGAATTGCGGTCAGGTTGGCGATGCCACCGATGTTCTGCACGATGCGGCCGATGCGTTTGTCGCGATACAAAAGATAGTCGAGAAACGGAACCAGGGGGGCGCCTTTGCCGCCGGCGGCCATATCGGCCGGGCGAAAATCTGAGACAACCGGCACACCCACGCGCGCGGCGATGATCGCCCCTTCGCCTGTTTGCCAGGTAACGGCCAGCTTGTGCCCCAGAAACGGCGCCGGTTCGCCCTGGTGATAAAGGGTTTGGCCATGGCAGCCGACGAGTTCAGCCTTTAGGCGGAATCGCCGCTGGGCCGACAAGACGGCTTCGCCGTAAAGCTCGCCTAGAAGAAAATTCAGCCGGGATAGATCGGCGACGCTGGCCTGACGGGCATTCATCGCCGCCAGTACGGTTTTGCGAACTTCTTTCGAGTACGGGTACTCGGCGTGCCCCAGGAGCGCAAAGCGTCGCCCCCGGCTTCGGGACGCGCCCATTCGCACCAATGCGACGTTGATGCCGTCGGCCGAAGTACCGCTCATTACGCCGGCTACGATCATGATTGGCGTCCACCGATGTTCACTGCAATCCTTCCAGCCTTACCTGCTCCCCGAACTCCCAGAGCTGGCGGGCGAGACGCTGCAATCTTGCCGCGGACGGAGCGGCGCTCTTCCGCTTCAGCTCTTTTGATCTCTTTTTAAAGGCCAGGACGCGTGCCGCCGACTCCGCCACGCGCTTCGCGAACCGCCGGTCGCGTTTTGCTTCTCTTAGCAGCGCCTCGTAGCACTCCAGCACGAAATCTTCTCGCCGGCATACCAGGCACAAGTCACCGCCGGCGCGCACAAACTCCACCGCTGCTTCCCCAATCGAAGCAGCCTTCAGCACGCCCCCCATCTCCATGTCATCGGAAACCACCAGGCCGCGATAGCCGATTTTCTTTCGCAGCACATCCGTGATCCATTTGCGCGAGAGCGAGGCGGGCGCCCCATCATGCGTGACCGCCGGATAATTTGCGTGGTTCACCAGCACCATGGGCAATTCGCGGCGCATCGCGCGGTATGGAACCAGGTCCTCTTTCCATAACTTGCTCAGGGACTTTTTGACGGAGGGAAGCTCGTGGTGAGTATCCAGACCGGCTTCGCCCAGGCCGGGAAAGTGCTTACCGCAGCCGATTACGCCCGCTGCGGCCAGTCCGCGAAGAAACTCGCGCGCATAGACGATCACCTGCTTGGGTTCGGGCGAGACGGCGCGCGAAGACATCACCGTTCGCGAGGCTTCGAGCGCCAGATCGAGCACGGGAGCGAAGTCGACATTGAATCCCAGGGCGCAGCAGGCTTCACCGATAACTCTGCCGTGCCGGCGAAACGCCCGGCGGTCGCCGGTGGCGAAGACGTCGGCCGCAGAGGGCGCGGGGCCAAGCAGGCCGCGGAAGCGGTCCACACGCCCACCTTCGAGGTCCACACAAGTAAGGAGTGGCATGGCTACACAGCGCTGGCAGTCCTGGAGCAGCTTGTGGGTCTGTTCGCCGCTCACGATGTTGCGGGCAAAGAGGATGACGCCCGCGGGCTGGATGCGGCTGAGCACGACCCGAAGCTGCGGAGTCATTTCCGCCGGCTCGAAACCTATGATCAAAAACTGGCCGATCTGATGGGTTGCGTCAGAGTTGGATCGCGATGGCATTCAATCTGATTGGATCACGTCTGTCTTCTGCCTACGTAAGCTCCAGGTTGCAAGTCTGGTTCGCTGGCGCGACTCAGGAGGGAGACGCATTTTTGTGTGAAAACCAGTTGTCAGTTTTCAGTTCCCGGTTCTCAGTTGCTGCTTTCTACTCTACCTGTTTTTTCAGCTCGGCGAGCAGGTTGAGAGCCTCGAGCGGCGTCAGACGATTCAGATCGACTTCGCGCAGGCGCTCCAGCACGGGCTGCGAAAGCGGGGTAAAGATGGTCAGTTGCGCATGGCGGGGTTCTGTGCCGGATGCCAGATTTCCGGTCACCTGCTGCTCCGCACTCTCATGCTCAGACAGCACTTCCCTTGCCCGCTCGATCACCTGGTTGGGCAGGCCGGCCAGCTTCGCCACTTCGATTCCGTAGCTGCGGTCGGCCGCGCCCGGTTCAACTTTGCGCAGGAAGGCGATGCCGCCGCCGGTTTCCTTCACTGAAACGTGATAGTTCTTTACCCCGAAAAGCCGCTCCGCCAACTCGGTCAACTCGAAGTAATGCGTCGCAAAGAGCGTTTTTGCTCGGGTGCGGGCGTGAATGTACTCCACCGCTGCCCAGGCGATGGCAAGGCCATCGTAGGTTGCCGTACCGCGGCCCATTTCGTCGAGCAGCACCAGCGATCGCGGTGTGGCCCCATGCAGGATGGCGGCGGTTTCGGTCATTTCAACCATGAAGGTGGAGCGTCCGCGCGCGAGGTTGTCACTGGCGCCGATGCGGGTGAAGACGCGGTCCACAATGCCCAGCCGCATGGAACGCGCCGGAACGAAGGAGCCCATCTGCGCCAGAATCACCGCCAGCGCCGCCTGCCGCAAATAGGTGGACTTGCCGCCCATGTTGGGGCCGGTGAGCACCAGCACGGTGTGGGTAGTCGAGTTGAGATACAGATCGTTGGGCACGAAGCGCTCGGTGCCGCCCGCCAACTCCCGCTGCTCGATCACTGGGTGGCGGCCCTGAATGATTTCAATGTCGGAGGAGTCGTCGAGCCTGGGGCGGCAGTAGTCGTGGAGGGCGGCGATGTGCGCGAACGCCGCCAGCACATCGACCTCCGCCAACGCCAGGGCTGTCTGGCGGATGCGGCGGGCTTCGCCGGCGACTGCCGAACGCAACTCGGCGAAAAGCCGTCGCTCGATTTCGACGATCTTCTCCTGGGCGTCGAGAATCCTGGATTCGTACTCCTTCAGCTCGCCGGTCGTAAAGCGCTCGGCGTTCACCAGCGTCTGTTTGCGCTCATAGTCCGACGGCGCAAGGTGCAGATTCGGCCGGGAAATTTCCAGGTAGTAGCCGAACACGTTGTTGAACTTCACCTTCAGCGAGGCGATGCCGGTGCGCTGCCGTTCGCGCTGCTCGATCTGTGCCAGGAATTGCTTGCTGTTGCGGCTGAGGTCGCGGAGTTCGTCGAGTTCCCGGTCCACGCCGCGGGCGATCACGCCGCCGTCGTTCAACGAGATCGGAGGCTCCCGCTCGATTGTGCTTGCAATGGTTTGGCGAAGGTCGGCGAGATCATCCGCGCCGTTACGGAGCGCATCGAGGCGCGCGCTCGAAAGGCGGCCTAACGCGGCCTTCACCGCCGGAATCTTTCCCAGCGAGGCCTCCAGCGCCAAGAGATCGCGCGGATTCGCGGTTTCCAGGGTCACGCGGCTGAGCAGACGCTCCAGATCGAGGATGCCTTCGAGCGCGCGCCTCAGTTCCTCGCGCGCCATGGTTTCTCTCACCTGGACCTCTACCGCATCCAGACGCTGGTTGATCTCGGCTGGTTCAATCGACGGCCGCAGCAGCCAGGAGCGCAGCAGGCGTTTGCCCATGGGCGTGACCGTCGCGTCGATGGAGCGAAAGAGGGTAACGCCGGCATCGGTTCCGGCGAAAAGCGGCTCGGTCAGCTCCAGGTTGCGCACGGTTACCGCATCCAGGACCAAACAGTTTTGCCGCTCGTAGAAGCCGATGCGGTCCACGTGGTCGAGCTTGCCGCGCTGCGTTGACCGCACATAGTAGAGAATGGCTCCCGCCGCCGAAGCCGCAGCCGGGCGCCCCGCAAGCCCGAAACCCTCCAGCGAAAGCACGCCGAAATGATTTTCGAGAAGGGGGATGGCGTGGTCGGGGGCAAAGATCCAGTTGTCAAGCGGCGTTTCCGCAAAGCCCTTTCCCACAGTTGGGGCCGCGAGGTTGTCGGAACGGTTCGCGCTGAATAGCGGCGTTGCCGACCCGTACAGAACCTCACGCGGCTGCAACTGCGAGAGCTCTTCCTGAATGCGC
This sequence comes from Terriglobales bacterium, assembly GCA_035500455.1. Lineage (GTDB taxonomy): Bacteria > Acidobacteriota > Terriglobia > Terriglobales > Acidobacteriaceae > DATJXG01. Next base: position 4,893 of record DATJXG010000465.1, read on the forward strand.
CGCGCGGCGCCCTCGCCGGAAAATTCGGTCGCGCGGAATTCGCCGGTGGAAAGGTCCAGGGCGGCAAAGCCGGCGCGATCGTCGATTTGAGCCACCGCCGCCAGAAAATTATTTTCTTCCGAACTCAACGACGAGTCTGCAGCCGTGCCCGGGGTGACTACGCGCGTCACCTCGCGGCGCACCAGCTTTTTGGCCACGCGGGGGTCCTCCACCTGATCGCAGATGGCCACCTTGAATCCCTTGCGAATCAGTTTGGAGATGTAATTCTCGGCGGCATGGTAAGGGACGCCGCACATGGGAATGTCCACGCCTCTTTCTTTGTTGCGTGAAGTCAGAGTGATCTGCAACTCGCGGGCGGCCACGATTGCGTCGTCGAAGAAAAGTTCGTAGAAATCGCCCAGGCGAAAGAACAGCAGCGCGGTGGGGTGGTCTTTCTTGATGGCGGCGTATTGCCGCATCAGCGGCGTGGACGGCTCAGTCATCTGCGGCGGGGTCGTGGGCGGATTATAACAAAGGGGGGTGCGTCCCTTGGGACTTGGCTGCCACGGATTTGCACGGATTTACTTCATAAAAAGGTTGATCCGCGTGAATTGGTGGCAAAGAACTTGTAGCGTCAGCCGGGTGACTTGACCGCAAAGATCGCAAAAGACGCAAAGAAAGATCCCCAGGATGTTGACGCCGTCTCTCTCCCGATGTTTTCCTTACACGCATGGAACTTCGCAAGGATCCAATCACCCGTTCCTGGGTTATCACGGGTGATGATGTGCCCGACGCAGCTCCGAAAGTTGAAACGGTGTGCGGATTCTGTCCGGATTCCAGCGCTCCCTTGCAAACGGTGGCCAGCCTCCCGGGTCCAACGGGGACGCCGTGGGCGGCGCGAGCGGTTGTGCATCCCTCGCCTTTGTACCGGATTGAAGGCGATCCGGCGCGGCGCGGAGACGGCATATACGACCGCATGCGGCCTGTGGGAGCGCACGAGGTGCTGGTGGAAAACCCGCACCATGACCGCCAGTTGTGGAATGCCAGCGATGCCGAGATCGAGCAGTTCCTGCTGCTCGCGGCGCAGCGCATCCAGGACCTCAAGCGCGATGGGCGTTTCAAGTACATCACGCTGTTCAAGAATCACGGCGTCAGCGCGGGGCAGGAATTCCAGCATCCCAATACGCAGCTCACTGCGACCACGTTTGTCCCCCGGCGGGTGCTTTACGAGCTTCGCGCCGGCCGTGAATATTTCCAGCAGAAGGAGCGCTGCGTATTTTGCGACATCATCTCCCAGGAAACCCGGCAGGACCAGCGGGTGATCGAGTCGCGCGGAGACTTTCTGGCGCTTGGGCCGTACGCTCCCCGCGTGCCTTATGAGGCCTGGATTCTGCCGCGGACGCACGACGCCTCCTTTGAGCGCTTCGGACTGAACCGAGGCGGCACGCTGCGCGACCTGGGCGGACTGCTACGCCGCACTCTGCAGCGTATTCGTACCCTCACCGAGGATTTTCATCTGGTGCTACACACCTCGCCCAATACGCTGCATCCTTCCGCCAGCCTGGGCTACTGGAAAACCATTGACGAGGACTACCACTGGCACATCGAGATCATGCCCATCCTGGCGGCGAAAGCGAAGTCCTACACCTTCAAGGAGGTGTATTACTCACCGTTGACTTCGGAGACGGCGGTAAAGCGCATGCGGGAGGCGAAGATTGAACTCTAGCTGGGTTTTCAGTCGTCAGTCGTCAGCCAAACACAGATGTGCGATGATGCCGAGGTCACGCGGAATGAATCCTAATGACCGGCGACTGACGACTGCACTATGACTACCCGCCGCATGAAGACGTACACCGGAGGCCAGGGATACGTTTACCAGTACTATTTTGTCGGCCAACGCGCTGCCCTGGCAGGCGATCCCATTGCTCCCGCCACGGAATATGTCTTCGACGTCACATCGGATCGCAAGACGACCTTTGCTGTGAGCGTGTTTCTGCCGGGCCAAGCCATACGCGACTGGGCGGCCGTCCACGGGCGCGCACTCAATGACGCCGAACAGTACGGCGCGGCCAAAATGAGACTGTTTCAGGCATTCGACGAGATCGAGAACATGCTCTCCGAGGGGCGGCGCTTGCTTATCGGCACAGCGGACCTGGAGCGTCTGCTGGGAGCGCTGCACGTGGAATAGAAGCCCGACTTCTTCAAGTCATACTTCCGTTTTGCCGCCCTTTCGTTTTGCCGCCCCACCCCTGGTGCAGTCTATAATCAGTGGGCCGGGGGAAGCCCTGGGATCATCCCTCATTTATGCCCACTTTTTGGCTGAGAATGGCGCTCGGCTGTTACGCCGTCGGCCTGCTTTATGCGCTGGTGGCGGTCACGCGCACCAGTGACTGGTTCAATCGGGTCGCTTTGCACGCCGCTTATCTGGGCATGGTCTTTCACTTCGTAGCCTTGATGGAGGGGGTGCTCTTCTCCGGCCACATCGCCGCAGCGTCGGTGCACAATTCCGAATCGGTGTTGGGCTTTCTGGTGATGGTGGCCTTTCTGCTGGTGTACGCGGTTTACAAGACTACCTCGCCCGGGATCGTCGTCTTCCCCCTGGTGTTCCTGCTGACCTTTGTCGCTGCCACTGGCGAGCAGCCCTTTCTGCAACTTACGCCCGGCGTGCGCAGCGGTTGGCTGTTCGCGCACATCGTGCTCATTTTTGCCGGGTACGCGGCGCTGATCCTCAGTTTCGTCGCCAGCCTGCTTTACCTGGTGCAGGAGCGGTCATTGAAGTCGAAGAAGGCCGGCGGATTTTTCTCCCGCTTGCCGGCTTTGCAGGTGATTGACGATATCGGCTTCCGTTCCCTGCTGCTGGGCTTCCCTTTCATGACCCTGGGCCTGATTACGGGCACGGTGGTGGCGCAGGCGACTTATGGCCGAGTGGATTTGTTCGATCCCAAAATTCTGCTTTCGGTGCTGATGTGGGCGGTGTATCTGCTGTTGGTTTACACCCGCTGGAACGCGGGCTGGCGAGGCCGGAGGGCAGCCTACCTTGCGGCGGGAGCGTTTGCCGCAGCGGTGGTGGCGTGGGCGGCCAACTATTTCAGTGCCATTCACAGGTTCGCGCAGTCATGAACTTCCAGCTCATCGGCGTGAACCACAATAGCGCTCCGGTGGAGGTGCGCGAGCAGTTGGCCGTTCCGGAATCGCGCCTGGCCAGCGCCTTGCAGGAATTGGTGCGTTATCCCGGCGTGGATGAGGGTCTGATTCTCTCTACCTGCAACCGCGTCGAGGTGCTGGCGCAAACCCGCAATGGGAGCGCGGACCTGCGCGGCTTCCTGAGCGGCCACTTCCACCTGGCGCCCGGCCAGTTCGAACCACATCTTTACGAATACCGCGAGCGGGAAGCGATTCGCCATCTGTTCCGCGTAGCCTGCAGCCTCGACTCCATGGTGGTTGGAGAACCGCAGATTCTGGGCCAGGTGAAGGAAGCCTACGCCACGGCGCGAGCCGTGGGAGCGGTGCGCGCTCAACTGGATCTTCTACTCACACGCGCTTTTGCCGTCGCTAAACGGGTACGCACAGAGACCGCCGTCGGGTCTTCGGCGGTTTCGGTTGCGTCTGTTGCCGTGGAACTGGCGAAAAAGATTTTCGGATCGCTCAAGGGCAAACACGTTTGCCTGGTGGGCGCGGGCAAGATGAGCGAACTGGCGGCGCGGCACTTGCAGGCGCACGGCGCGGAATCTATCTTCGTGGCCAACCGCACCTACGAGCGGGCCACTCAACTGGCCGCCAAGTTTAACGGCGAGGCAATTCACTTCTCGGACATCTACGAATTCTGCGACCGCGCCGACATCGTCATCAGCTCGACCGGCGCGCCCGTAGCCATCTTCCGCCGCGAACACGGCGAGCGCTTTCTCGCCCGCCGCAAGAACCGGCCGATGTTTTTTATCGACATCGCCGTGCCCCGCGACGTGGATCCGGAGATGAACAAGCTGGACGGCATCTTCGTGTACGACATCGACGATCTGCAGCAAGCGGTGCACTCGCACACCGCGGACCGGCAGCGCGAAGCCGAGCGCGCCGAAGCCATCATCCAGAGCGAAGTAGAACGCTTTCTCGGCCGTTTGCAAACTCTCGAAGTTGTGCCCACTATCGTCAGCCTGCAGGACCACCTGGAAAACATCCGCCAAGCGGAAATCGACCGTGTACGCGGCCGGCTGGGCCCGCTTTCGCCCGAGCAGGAGCTGGCGATCGAAACTCTTACTCGCGGCATCGTCAACAAGATCATGCACACCCCGATCAGCACGCTAAAGACAGCGGCGCGCGAGGCCGAGGCCACGACCGTGGTCGATGTGGTGCGGCGGCTGTTCAATTTGCAGGAGAAAGAGAAGCAGGACAAGGCATGATTAACGGCGGGGCCCACGGGGCGCGAAATGCCTGACCTCCGCATTGGCTCTCGCGGGTCGCAACTTGCGCTCTGGCAGGCCAACCACATCGCTTCCCTTCTCCGCCAACGTGGTCATGAAATCGAAATTGAGATCATTCACACTACCGGCGATAAGATCACCGATGTTGCGCTGGCCAAAGTCGGCACCAAGGGCATGTTCACCAAAGAGATTGAGGAAGCGCTGGCTGCCGGGCGCGTCGATCTCGCGGTACACAGTCTGAAGGACTTGCCGACTGAGATTGGCGAGGGGTTTGAGATTGCGGCCATCCCTCAACGCGCAGACCCGCGCGACGTTCTTTGCTCCGTGCGCTACGGCAGTCTTGAGGAACTGCCGCCTGCTGCGCGGGTAGGCACCAGCAGCCTGCGCCGCCAGGCGCAACTGAAGGCTCTGCGCCCGGATTTGCAGGTTTATTCCCTGCGCGGCAATGTGGATACGCGGCTGAGGAAGCTGGAGGCGGGCGAGTACGATGCGATCATCTTGGCCGCAGCCGGCATTACGCGGCTGGAGAAAACTCAGTTTCTGCGGCAGGTTGTTCCATCTGAAATCATGTGTCCGGCGGCAGGGCAGGGAGCGCTGGCGATAGAAATCCGGGCGCGGGACTCGGCTGTCCGTGGAGAGCTGGCTTTCCTTGACGACTCTGCGGCGCGGTCTTCAACCGAGTGTGAGCGTGCCATGTTAGCCAGAATGGGCGGGGGCTGCCAGGTGCCGATCGGCGCGCTGGCCGAAGTGCGCGAAGGCCGGCTTCACTTGCAGGCGGTTGTGGCCCGTCCGGATGGGACGGAAGTGTTACGGGAATCCGCGGAGGGCGGCGATCCGGTTGAACTGGGGAAGGCCGTGGGCGACAAACTGCTTCGGCGGGGCGGAGACGCAATTCTGGAAGCGGTGTATGGCCACCCGGCCGCAACCCCACAACAAACCTGAGGCACTCGCGCTTTGTCCGCGGTGTGCTCTCTGGCTAAACGCAAGAAGCGTGACCGCGGAGGACACCCGAGGCGCGCAGATATTCGCCGATGAATTCTGACCCCAGAAAGAAGCGCAGTCCACTGCGAGGCATTCGCGTGCTGGTGGGCCGCGCCCGCCATCAGGCTAGCGCTCTTTCCTCGGGCCTGCGGGCGCTGGGAGCGCGAGTCATCGAAATTCCTTTCATCGAAATTCGCAAGCCGCGTTCTTATGCCCCGTTGGACACCGCGCTCCGGCATCTCGACCAATATGACTGGCTGATCCTTACCAGCGTGAATGGCGTGGAAGCCTTGTGGGGGCGAGCCGGCAAACTGAGAATTCCGAAGAAGAGCTTTTCTCATCTCAGACTGGCGGCCATTGGTCCGGCGACAAGAAAGGCCATCTCGGTCCGCGGGCTGAAGGTTCATGTCGTGCCCAAGGAGTACGTGGCAGAGTCTGTGGTTGACAGTCTGAGGGGCCAGGTCAACGGGCAGCGCGTTCTGCTGGCGCGAGCGAAGGTGGCGCGAGACGTAATCCCCCGCGAACTGCGCAAACTTGGCGCTGAGGTGGACGTAGTGGAGGCCTACGAAACCGTCCTGCCTCGTGCCTCCGGAGCCAAGTTGAGGAATTTATTAAAGAAAAATTGGAATCGCATTGACTTTATTGCATTTACTAGTTCATCAACAGTACGTAATTTTGTGGCGTTGCTGGGCGGGCAGCTAGGCCATGGCGCACGCGCCTCGCGCGTTTCAGGCTCGCGTCTCTTACTTGACGGAGTCTGCTTGGCCTCGATCGGCCCGGTCACTTCGTCCACCCTGCGCGAAATTGGGCTGCGGGCCGACATCGAAGCCGGACAATACACGATTCCCGGCTTAATCGATGCCATCGCCGACTATCAAATTGCCACCGTCGCTAAGCGGTCCGGCCTTTGATCGTCCGCCCGACTGTGCTAGGCTGCGGCGAACTCGTTCCTTGAGTCTGGAGAATGCATGCGCTGGATTTATACTCATCTCCTCTGGGATCCCACACGTGGAAGCGGCCTGTTGCGGGCACTGTGGGCCATGCGCAAATTACTGGTTGCACTTGCCGGAACCGCTCTGCTGACCTGGCGTGAATGGGAAGAGCACCATCCTTATGACATCGTGATCGTAACCCTGATCCACTTTGCCTTCATGTTGGCCCTCGTGGCTTTGTTCGTTTTCCTCGCGCAATGGATCAGCCGAAGCCACAGCAAACTGACAGGCAGGTAATCTGCTCTCTCCTACGGGAGCCAGCCGATGGCGACTCAAATCTCTCCTATGCTGGCGGTCAGCGACGGCAACGCCGCCATCGCCTTCTATCAGGCCGCCTTCGATGCCGAACTTCTCTGGCACCTTGACGGAGGCGGCCATGTGGTTGCCGGACTCGCGATTGACGGCGCCCAATTCTTCCTCGCTCACGAGGAGCCTGACTACGGCACCCGCGGCCCCGCTTCCGCAGGCTTTACTACAGTCCGAATCGAACTTTTCGTGGAGAATCCCGTCGCCGTGCACGGGAAAGCGCTGGCCGCCGGGGCGGTTGAGCACAGTCCGGTGGAGGAACATGAGCACACGACGTCCGGGACGCGGCCGATCAAGCGCATGCTCCAGGGCGCCATTCTCGACCCTTTCGGGCACATGTGGCTGATCGGAAAGATCCTTGAATAGCGCGCCGAACGACGGTTTTGGCCGGTGGAGGCAGAGTACCTGTGTAATACAATATCTGCCTTGCGGGAGGCGCTGTTTGAAATGAAACCCCAAAAGAGGGCAGTCTGGATGCTTAGGGCCGCGTGTTGTTTGTTGTATCTGGTCACTTTGCCGGCGATCGTTTTTGCTCAAGAGAACAACCTCAGCTTTCCGCCTGCGGAAGTGATGCAGCGAATTCGCCCTGAGGGCATCCGCGCCGACATGGCCTTTCTCGCTGATGATCTGCTCGAAGGGCGAGGCACCGGCACGCGCGGGTATATGCTGGCCGCGAAATACATCGCGTCGCAATACGAGCAGATGGGTCTGAAGCCGGCCGGCGAAAACGGAACATTTTTCCAGACAGTCCGCTTTCGCCAATTTGACATCGTGCCCGAAAAAAGTTCGGTGACGATCAAGCACAACGGCCAGCAACATCCACTCGCATTTGAAGTGGACTACATCAGCGGCGGCGATCCGCTCTATGCTGACACTTCTTTCGACGCCCCAGCGGTTTTCGTCGGCTACGGCGTCACCGCTCCGGAATTCAGGTACGATGACTACGCCAACGCCGACGTAAAGGGGAAAGTCGCCGTGATGATTTATGGCGCTCCCAGCAAGTTCCCCGACGCGCCGCGCGCTCACTATTCCTCGGGCGAAATGAAGCTGCAGAATGCCGTCGCACATGGCGCCATCGGAATCGTAACGATCTGGGCAGGGCCGCTCACCGACCGGATTCCCTTCCAGTCCCTGGTGCGCTTCTATCATTCTCCGCACATGCGCTGGCTGGATGACAAGGGCATTCCGAACAACACCGATCCCCAGATTCGCGGC
>DATJXG010000466.1:0-5339 GCA_035500455.1 Terriglobales bacterium
CGCCGGGGATCAAAGAGCGCTTAGTGCACGCGGTGGGAAAGTACCGCGTTTACGTACTCCAGCACGTGCTCGACTTCCAGGCCGGCGGCCAGCAGGTTTACTACCTGGTCCTCGGTCAGTCCCGCCCGGGATGACACTTCACCCAGTTGCTGCACGGTTTGTACCAGAGGCATGTGGTGTTTGCATTCCATGAATTTCGATTCTCCATTGCGCCGTTTGCGGGCGCTGCAACTGCCAAAATCAAAAAAGAACAGGGCAGAACAAGAAAGCCCGGGCCCTCCCCCAGAGCGCCGGCCCATTCCTCGAACTGCCCTTCCTTGCTCCGGCGAGGCCGGAGGCAAGCTCGATGCAGCAAGAGGCGAACCCTTAACAACGAATCGACCGATGGAGGATGGGAAGAAAGCTCGATTCCGACGGGGTCGATGAACCCAACAGCAAAACTTTCTCCGGCACTGGCGCCGCGGCGGCGAAGGGCCGGTTCCAGGGGCTGATGAACAAAGCTGGCGCGTTGATCGCGTGCAGGGCAGTGGCCGCTGACTCCCCGCTCAGCACTGTGGCCGGCAAATCCACCTGCGGAAGAACCTGTACAGTCGCGATGAGCACCAGCAGGCCGATCAGGAGCAATCTGTAGAAAGCCCCGCTTGCCCACAGTCCCATAGGCGGAAAGTAAATTCTCCGGCGGGCGGGGTCAATCCCACGTTCGTGCCATGCGGGATTGGAGGTTTTCGGGTTCGGGTGCGGTGTTTGGGATAGTGTTTTTTGCGGCTTCCGCCAAGAAGGAGATTCCTCGCTTCGCTCGGAATGACAATTTGGGGGGCGCAGCGGACGAATCGGGCGGCTAATGCGTCGATGTCCTTTGGCGGATTGCCTTTTCGGTCAGGACGGCCTGCTGGCGGACGTGGTCGGGGATGTCGGGGAGATCGCGTTCGTAGGGTTGGACCGCGGGCAGGTCGGGGGACTGGCCGACGAGATAGAGGGCGCGGAGAGCCTCCCAGGCCTGCTCGGAGGCGGGAGCGACGCTGGCGATGGGGTCGCCGGCGGCGACGCTCTGGCCGGTGTGAGCGTCGAGGTTCAGCAGCCGGCCGCCGATGGGAGAGCGCACTTCGAGGGTCTGGCCGGCGTCCTGAAGCTTGGCTACCACGCCGTTCTGGTGGATCGGCGTGCCCGCGGTGCTGGTATCGACAATTTTGCCGGATTGGGGGGCGGTGATTGCCGCGGGCATCAGCAGGGCGACGATTTGCGGCCTGCCGGCAGGGTCACCGAAACGCACCAGGGATAGGGCGGCGTTGCCTCGCACCAGGACGGAGGGATCGTTGAGCATCTTCAGCAGGGTCTGGTGAAATCCGGCTTCAGAAGCGGGTTTGCTGGTGGCGTCCTGGCCCATGACCCAGGCGTCGGTGTTGCGGACTTCTTCGACGCGGTAGGTGGAAAGACGCGCGAGGTCAGGGTACCAGCGGGCGGCGTCGGCGTCATGGTTGGCCATGCGGTCGCCCAACTGCACCAGGGCGTGCTGGATGTGGCGTGGCTTTTTGTCGTCGTGCAGATATTCCTGGAGCTGTTGATCGGTAAGGCGACGGCCGAACCAGGTGTTCCACCAGAACAGGAAGGGCATGAGCACGATGAGCCAGCCGACCAGGAGGAAAAGAAGGCGCTGGCCGGTGGTCATGCGCCGGCGGGGTGGGGCGGGGGTTCCGGCGGGGGTAGGTTCAGGGGACATTCTTTGGTTATTTCACCACAGAGGACGCTGAGGGTGCAGAGAAATTTGTCGGTTTTTCGGAAAGTGGGCCGCGCCCTTGCGGTGGGCCGGAGACCCGAGATTGCCGGGCGGCTGTTGACTTCGGGACTCACGCGCGGGGACGCGCGCGCCTACACATTTCTAGTCAATTACGTCGGCGTCGAGGACGCGGTCTTGCTCCAGGTAGTGCGAGATGGCGTACTGGGCGAGGAGAGGAGTTTGCAGCTCGATCCGGGCGCCGATCCATTCGCCTTTGGTGTGGGGAGCGTCGGGCGGGTGTTTGCAGGGGCCGCTGGAACCGAACTGGAAGCCGAAGGAGGCACTTTTGATTTCGTCGAATTGACGGAGGTTGCGCCAGGCTTGGTCGCCTATGGTGCCGGAGACGTCGAGTTTTAGCTTTATGGCGGACATGGGGGTGCGATTTCTGATTGGTTGATTGGTGATTGTTGATTGAAAACCTGCTCCGAGCCGGGGTTCGCGTCCCGCTGCTTGGCATGGAGCCTTGAGGTCTTATTGCTGTAAGACCGACGCACGGGCGAGGACGCCCGCGCCTACATTCAATCGGCAATCAGCAATCAACAATCAGCAATTTTCACGCGAACCAGTGGTAGAGCATGAAATACACCACTACACCTGTGACCGAGACGTAGAGCCACAGGGGATACGTCCAGCGGGCGATGACGCGGTGGCGGTCGAAGCGCTCGCGCAGGCCGCGGACCAGGGTGATCAGCACCAGAGGCACGATGACGACGGCAAGAATCGTGTGCGAAATCAGGATGCTGAAGTACACGGGGCGCGACCAGCCTTCTCCCTGAAAGCGGATGACGCCGGCGTGAAGATGAAAGTAAACGTAGGAGATCAGAAAAATGGTGGAGACTGTGACAGCGGCGATCATCACCGCGCGGTGGGCGGAGATGCGGCGGCGCTTGATCAGGCTGCGGCCGGTGAACAACAGGACGGCGCAGGTGCCGTTCAGTGTGGCGTTGACGGCAGGGAAGGCGGCGTATGGCGCGGGGATCTGCATTAGGCCGGCGGCTTGGTGGTCTTGCGGCTCACCATGATGAAGCACAATCCAAACATAAACAGGGTGAACAGCACAAGGGTGGCCACGGAATCGAGCAGGCGGAAAGGCCGCGGGATATTGGGGAAGAGCAGGCAGCGCAGGGCCTCCACGGCGTAGGTGAGAGGATTCACCCACATGAGCCCGCGCACCCAGGCAGAGGCGCCGGTGAGCGGGAACAGCGCGCCCGAAAGCAGCCACAGAGGGATGAGGAACAGATTGATGACGGCGTGAAAGCCCTGGGTGGAATCCATGGGCCAGGCGATGGCGAAGCCGAGCGCGGTGAGAGCGAAAGCTGTGAGAAATATCACGAGGACGACGAGTAGGAAACGCAGCGCGCTGACGTGGACGCCGACCAGGGGGCAGAAGCAGAGGAAAATCAAGCCCTGGATGGCGGAGATGGTGGTCCCTCCGAGGACCTTGCCCAGCACGATGGAGGCGCGCGGCACGGGGGCGACTAATACCGACAATAGGAAACCGTGCTTGCGGTCTTCGATAAGAGACATCATGGTGAAGATCGAAGTGAAGAGCACGATCATGATGAGAGCGCCGGGATAGAAGTAGTCGAGATAGTGGCGCTGGCCGGCGGCATCGCCGGCGTGAAACGAGGTGCCGAAGCCGGAACCGATCACCAGCCAGAAGAGGAGCGGAGAAAGAATCACGCCCACGACGCGGGCGGGCTGGCGGTAGAAGCGGGTGATCTCGCGTTGCAGCAGGGAAAGTGAGGGGAGAGCCATCCCGGGAGAAGCGCTGAAATGCGAGACGGCGAGGGTTGTACCTTGTGTGGCCACGTTAGTGGGGCTTCCGCCGGGCCGCCTTACGGAGTTCGAGGAAGGCGTTCAGAAAGAGAATGCCGGATGAGGCTGCCAGGATCAGGCTCAGGAAAAGGCCGTCCACGGTGGTGAGGAGGCCGTTCATAACGGTCCAGGCAATGCCGGCTAAGGGAATGAGGCCAAGCAGGAGAGACAAGGCTAGCATCAGGCTCATGGGCGATAACTATTATGGCAGATTGGGTGCATGGGAACGTGCAAGATTTTTGGGGTGGGTGGATTTTTGGCCGGGGTGCCAAAAAAGAATGTGGTGCTTCGATTGTGGTGCGTACAGAGTTTTCACCGCAAAGAACGCAAAGAGCGCGAAGAAAGACAATGCGCACGCGACAACTTTCTTGTGGGAACCGCTTATGTAGTCAGGCGGCTGGCGAACAGGAGAACCAGAATGCCTACCACGATGCGGTATGCGGCAAACGGGGCGAAGCCGCGCTTGCGGACCCAGGCCATGAACCAGGCTACCGATCCGTAGGCCACGATAAAGGAGACGACGAAGCCAATGGCCAGGACTACCCAGCCGTGGGGGTCGATTTGAGAGACCCCGATTGGGTTCTCGCCTTTGCCGCGCAGGGATTTGTAGAGATCGTAGAGAGTCGCGGCCACCATGGTGGGCATGGAAAGGAAGAATGAAAATTCCAGCGCGGAGGCGCGCGACATGCCTGCCAACTGCCCGGCGGCGATGGTGGACATGGAGCGCGACGTTCCGGGAAAAACCGCGGAGAGAATCTGGCAGGTGCCGATCCAGATTGCCTGGCCGAGGCTCATGGCCTCCATTTTCCAGGTGTGAATGCGGGTTTGGGGAGCCGTGGGGCCGGCTTTCTCTGCGGGGGCGTTGAGGGCGTCGACGATCCACATCACGATTCCGCCTACCAGCAGCGAGGTTCCCATGATGGTGAGGCTCTCCAGGTGCTTGCCGATGATTTTGGTCATCAGGTAGGCGGGGATGGCTGTCACCACGAACGCGACCGCTGTGAGCCCCAGCGGATGAGTGAGAGCGTTGCGGTCGCCGCTTTCACCTTGCGGGAATGTGGAGAGGAATTTTGCGATGCGGTCGCGGAAGTACACCGGCAGGCAAAGAATGGCGCCCAGCTGGATGACGATGGTGTACATCTTCCAGTAGCCGCTGCCCAGGCTGATGTGGAGCAGAGCCTCGGTGATGCGCAGATGGGCGGTGGAGCTGACGGGAAGGAATTCGGTGAGGCCTTCGACGATTCCCAGGATCACGGACAGCAGGTAGTCGTTCAATTGTCCTCCTTACGGAGCAACCAGCGCTCAGCAGTCAGCATTCAGTGGGCCTGGTTCATTGCTGATTGTTGAATGCTGAGTGCTGATTGCTTTTCCTGCTGCGGTGTCAAATTCACGCCCGCGATTATTCCTGCTCGTTGCCGTAGGTTGGGATGCCTTGCTGCAGTAGATACAGCAGCCTCTGCGCGCGGGCGCCCCAATCGCCTTGTCCGTATTGTGAAACGACGCTCTGCGCCAGCTGGATGGCTTTGGCCTTGGCTTCGGCGGATTTCTTCTGCTGATCTTCGGTTTTGTAGATCTCGATCAGCGCCGACTGGCGCCAGGCCGCGTCGTACAGCGCTTCTCCCGCGCGGGGAGATTGCGGATGATCTTTGGCGTACTTCTCGTACATGTCCGATTCCTTCTCGGGGCATTTGGAGGCGCCCTGCCAGTCGCCGCAGACTTTGTTGTCCAACAGTTCAAAGGAGGCTTG
>DATJXG010000467.1:0-3177 GCA_035500455.1 Terriglobales bacterium
CCTGGGGCCGTGGCTGGCGGTGATCGCCCGCAACCGCGCGATCGACGCGCTGCGCAAGCGGCGTCCGGAAAGCGATGTAACGGAAGTGCTCATTTCCGTGGAGCCGGACCTGGCGGGCGAAGCCGAGCGGTCCCGGGCCATGAAGAAGGTCCGCTGCGCCATGGATGCCATGCCCGTGGCGCAGCGTTCGGCCCTGGAGATGGCATTTTTCGAAGGCCTCACTCACACCGAAATCGCCGCAAGGACGGGCGAGCCGTTAGGCACCATCAAGACCAGGATCCGCGGCGGCCTGCTCAGCCTGCGCAGAGTGTTCGAGACGTGACCGCTGGGAAGTTGCTGAACCTTGAGGCATGAGGACAGGACCTGAGAACCAGGATCTGAGAACCAAGACCTGAGAACCGGGAACTGAGAACCGGGAACTGCTTTTCACCCAAGCCCCCTTCGAAGCCCTCCTGACCGTCCACGAAGACCGATGCCGAGCGGGATTCGTACCCTTCCCAGATAGCCTCCCAGTTGCTATAAACGAAACATCGCACAAATTCCTCATCTTCCGGGAAGCGGATCCGCGCCGGGCACCGCGGGCGCGATTCCGGCGCACTTTCCCCTCGCCGATTTTGAGGCGCAGGATACGGTTTTCGCCCGCCCATTCGAAATCTTGCGCCGAGCCAGCGCCGCGCACGTATTTCCCGCGGCTTCGCTCGCCGTTACTTACAACGGCAGACTGGTTGCCCGCGAGGCATTCGGATGCTTTACCTACGAGCCGGGGTCACCCGAGGCCACTCCCGGCAGCATCTTTGACCTGGCTTCGGTGTCAAAGGTAGTAGCGACTACGGCGGTGGCAATGGTGCTATACCAACGGGGCTTGCTTGATCTGGAGATGCCGGTGGCCGCGGTGGTGCCTGAGTTCGTTGATCCCGCTTCCGGCGCCGGGGAAGGCGTCGCGGGCTCGGGAGAAGACGCGCGACGTAGCGAAGTGACGCTGCACATGTTGCTGGCTCACTCCTCAGGTTTGCCGGCTTACGAAAAGCTGTTCCTCCGGGCGCACACCCGCCAGGTGCTGCTGGACGCGGCGTTTGCAACGACCCTGGTGGCCGATCCCGGAACCCGCGCCGAATACTCCGACATCGGCTTCATTATTCTGGGCGTCGCCCTGGAACGCCTGGCCGACGAACCCCTGGACCGCTTCTGCCAGCGCGAAATCTTCGGGCCGCTGGGAATGGCGTTGACAAGCTTCAATCCGCCGGCCGCCTGGCGTGCCCGGGTTCCGCCGACGGCTGATGACCAATTCTTCCGGAGGCGCGTCATCCAGGGAGAAGTGCAGGACGAGAACGCCAGCATCCTGGGCGGTGTTGCCGGCCACGCGGGAGTTTTTAGCCCCGCGGAAGATCTCGCAATTTTCGCCAACGCCATGCTCGGCGGTGGAGAGCCAATTGTCCGCCGGGAAACGCTCGCCCGGTTCACCCGGCGCGAACCCGCGCCCGCAGGCACTTCGCGCGCACTCGGCTGGGATACTCCCTCTTCCCCTTCGCAATCGGGACGATACTTTTCCGCGGCTTCGTACGGGCACCTGGGCTATACGGGAACCTCGCTGTGGATCGACCCCGAGCGCCAGCTTTCGATAACCTTGCTCACGAACCGCACCTGGCCGGATTGCGCGAACCAGGGGATCAAGGATGTGAGGCCGCGGGTGCACGATGCAGTGGTGGAGGCTTTGGAGGGGCAATGAAGTCTGCGTTCATGGCATGCTTTGTCATTCATGGCATGCTTTGTCATTCCGAGCGAAGCGAGGAATCTCAGTCGGCACGGACGCCGATGAGACCGAGATTCCGCGCTTCGCTAGGAATAACAAAACGGAAATGGTCGGCACAGTGAAACGCACGCCACGCAAATCCGACCTCAGCCGCCTGCTCACCGAGCAGCCAAACCCGGCCGCGGCCGACCTTGATCTCAAGCCGTCATTGGAGTTGGCGCGCGTCATCAACCGCGAAGACGCCAAGGTAGCCGCCGCCGTCCGCAAAGCCCTGCCGCAAGTCGCGCGCGCCATCGACCTGGCGGCCAGCGCCCTTCAACGCGGCGGCCGGCTGATCTACGTGGGCGCTGGCACCAGCGGGCGCATCGCCGCGCTGGATGCTTCCGAATGCCCGCCGACGTTCAACACCGATCCGCGCACCGTGCAATACGTCATGGCAGGCGGGCCCAAGGCTCTGGGGGCGGCGGTCGAGGCTAGCGAAGACTCGCGCGAGTTGGGCGAGCAGGAGATAGCCAAGCGCAACCCCGGCAAGAACGACGTAGTGGTCGGTATCGCAGCCAGCGGGCGGACGCCGTTCACGATCGCGGCCGTGCAATACGCGCGCAAACGTGGCGCGAAGACGATTGCGCTTGTCTGCAATCACGGTTCTCCCCTGGAGCAGGCGGCGCATCTGGCCATTGTGGCGGAAGTTGGGCCGGAAGTCGTCTCCGGTTCCACGCGCATGAAGGCCGGAACTGCACAAAAAATGGTGCTGAACATGCTCTCCACCGGGACCATGACGCGGCTGGGCTACGTGTACGGCAACCTCATGGTGAATGTGCATCTGAAGAACGAGAAGCTGACGGAACGGGCGGCCAGCATCTTGCAGCGCGCCGCCGGGGTTACCAAGGACGTAGCGCTGCAGGCATTGAAGGATGCGGGCGGCCTTCCGGTAGCATTAGTAATGTTGCAGGCAGGGGTGAGCCGCGCCGAAGCGGCAACTGCTCTGAAAGGTGCGCGAGGCCATGTGCGGCGGGCCATCGCAGCCGCCAGGAAGAGTTTGCGTGGGACCTCCCAGCCCTTCGGGAGAGCTGTGTTTGCACGATCCGGCGGCAAAACGCCGCTAAAATAGAAAGACCCGGTTGGAAAACCCGGGTGGAAGACTATGAGTGCTGCGACAGCCCCAAGGACTTACATCGAAATGGATAAATTCGTAATTCGTGGCGGCAATCCCTTGCTCGGAACCATCCGCGTGGGAGGAGCGAAAAACGCCGCACTTCCCGCCATGGCCGCGGCCCTGCTCACGGACGAGCCGGTCATCCTGGAAAGTGTTCCGCAGGTGCGCGATATCGAAACTACGCGCAAACTGCTGGCTGCCATGGGGGCGGAAGTGGAACTTGGCTACGGCCGGGCGCAGCACCGCACCACGATCTGCTGCCGCAACCTGG
>DATJXG010000468.1:0-3715 GCA_035500455.1 Terriglobales bacterium
TTACCGAAGCGAAGGCGCTGCTCGCCGCGATTTGCAGCGAGTTCACCAGCGCGCCGGTGAGGTCCTGGATGGCGAAGGCGTGGCGGTAGGCATCCAAGGTGAAGCCCAACCATTTCAGCGCCACGCGCCCGTTCGGTGCGACGTTGAAGCTGAACACCACCATCACTGCGATCGACCATAAGCCGCAGAAGCAAGGCTGGTGGTATCCGTATCCGGATGAGTGGTTCTATGAAGCGGCCGGAAGGAAGCATGTTTAAGCGCCGCTCTTTTTCAAAAAAGCGGTGCAAGAACATGTTTGTGAATTGGGCATGGCGGGTTCGGGGGGCAGAGAGATGATTGTGACGATTTTGGGGGGCGCCGGATTCATGGGGGCCGGCATCGTGCGGGATATGCTCTCCGCGCGGACGATCATTTCCATCGAATCCATCCGTCTCTGCGACGCCGCCATGGAGAAACTCCAGGATCTCACAGCCGAACTTGCCGATCCGCGCCTTATCGGCGGAAATCTCGCCCATTGCCCAAAATCCCGGAAGGCGGCCCCCGCCGGAGGGGTACCTTCCTCCGGACTTACGCCGAACATCTCTGGCCGGGTTTGCGCGGCGTGGCATGGACGCATGACTGGAACGGCCAACTGGCTATAACCACCGACCACATGCCCCATATCCAGGAGCCTGCCCCGGGGCTGACCGCCTTGCTTGGCTGCAACGGCCGTGGTGTGGCGCTGATGACGGTTCTGGGCCAGCGCCTAGCCGCGCGCATTGCCAGCGGCGAGGTGGGCGAACTGGTGCTGTCGTCCACCCCCGTGCGGCCGATCCCGTTCCACCGCTTCTGGAAGCTCGGCATGACGCTGCGCGTGGCCTACGGCCGGGTGATGGACAGGCAGTGAATCTGCATCGACGTGCGACCCTGCCTCTGATCATCTTCAACCTATTGATATGGCCACAGAACCCGCGTTCCGGGCGGGGGGCTGATTGGCTCCGATCAGGACCCCGCCGTCTCGACCGATTCACACGCAATTTCAACCACGGTCACAGCTGGACGCTGATTTACAATCTAATAGGCCAGACCAGCAACACCGCCAAGACCGCATGTACCACAACCGCAGGCCATAAAAGGTAACCTGAAAAATGCTCGACGGCACCGAGGAGTGCCAGATTGCCCGCAATGAGCACGTTGTAGGTCAACATGGCGCGGAAGGCCGGCGAGCTGCGCCCAGTGTCCTGGATTGGCCAGCACGCGATTCCCAGGGTCAGCAATGCGATTCCGAGGAGTCGGCCGATGGCGGGGCCGAGACCCGGCCCCGCTCCCCCCAAGAGAAGTTCTATGACAATTCCGGGCGCAACGATGAGGGCCAGGCCGGTTAAGAGTTCCAGCGCGGCCGCCGTGGCCAGTGTTTTTCTCAAGGGCGGCCTAGTCATTCGCCACCGCGACGGCCCTTTGCTGGTTCATGCGGTCGTTTTCCGCTAATTGCGACGGCCCGAGTTTGAAGTTCACCCGGTTGATTTTGCCGTTGAAGTTGAACGGCAATGTGTACTCGTCGCTCACGCCAGAACGGGTATCGGCCCCGATATCGAAGGTTTGATCAACCGGCAATAACAAGGGGACCGTATGCGGGATGGTTTTTGTGTCGGCCTGTGCGCCGTCCACTGTGAGCACGCCAGTGCCGCCCTTGCCGGGGCCTGGGCCGTCATAGGTGAAGTCGAACACTATAACATGCTTGCCGGCGGCAAGCCTTGGGCCTTCCCAGCGATAATGCTTCAGCATCAGAAAGTTGTAGAAAAACACAGGCTTTCCATCTAGCAGATAGAATCCATAGCCGCCGAAACGGCCGCCCTCGGTAACGATCATGCCTTTACCGCCGCCGTCCGGCACCTCGATTTCGGCGGTGATGGTGAATGACTTACCTATGATACTAGGCGCATCGCCGGTGGGGATGCCGGTAACAGCAGCGGTGTACGTGAATTCGGTCTTGCCAGCGACGGGGCTTGGGCGCGGCGCTGTGGCGCGCGCAAAGCCTGAATTATCGAGCGGATAGACGTTGTATTTCTTCGCCTCCTGATCGAAAAGATCCTGCATCTCTTTAAGCTTATCCGGCATTTTGGCGGCAAGATCATTAGCCTGCGAGTAGTCCGCTGCAATATTATAGAGCTCCCATTTATAATCGGTCACATCCGGCATCGCCACGCCCAGCATCCAGGGCGGCACAGGCGGCGTCGTGTTGGCATACCAGCCGTCGTGGTAAATGCCGCGATTAGCCACCATCTCGAAATATTGCGTGGTCCGGGTTGAGGGGGCCGCCGCGTTCGCCTTGTCGAAAGTATAAGTCATGCTCACACCTTCGATCGGGTTCTGCTTGATCCCGTCAACATCATCCGGCGCCTTGATGCCCGCTGCGTCGAGGATCGTCGGTACAATATCGATGATATGGTGGAACTGGCTGCGCAGGCCACCGGCATCCTTGATACGGGCAGGCCAGGAGATGGCCAAGCCCTGCCTGGTGCCGCCGAAATGCGAGGCGATCTGTTTGGTCCATTTGAAAGGCGTGTCGAAGGCCCAGGCCCAGGCCACTGCCATATGTGGGGCCGTGGCCTCCGAGCCCCATTTCTCATAAAACAGCATCTGATCGAGCACCGGAATGTCCAGAATGCCATTATAGGCGGTCCAGTCATTGGGCGTCCCGACCAGCGTGCCTTCCGGGCTGGTGCCGTTATCGCCACAGATATAAATGATCAGCGTATTGTCTAGCTTGCCCTGATCCTCGATTTCTTGGATCACCCGGCCGATCTCGTAATCGGTATAGGCGGTGTAGGCAGCGAACACTTCGGCCTGGCGGGCAAACAATTTCTTCTCGAGGAATGAAAGCGAGTCCCATTCCTTGAGGCTGTCCGGCCATTCGGTCAGTTCGGTGTCCGGCGGGATGACGCCCAGGCGTTTTTGGTTGGCGAAAATTATCTCTCGTAGCTTGTTCTACCCCATGTCGAACTTGCCCTTAAACTTGTCGATCCATTCCTGGGTGGGATGGTGCGGCGAATGGCTGCCGCCGGGCGCGTAATAAAGAAAGAACGGCTGATCCGGTGCGGTGGAGTCGACCTTGCGCAGATAGTTGATGGCTTCGTCGGCCATGTCGGTAATGAGGTTATAGCCGGGCTGGTTAAGCCAGGGGAAAATCTGGGTATGGTCCTGGAACAGATAGGGCGTCCATTGATCGGTCTCGCCGCCCATGAAGCCGTAGAAATAGTCAAAGCCCATGCCCGACGGCCATTGCTCGAACGGGCCGACGGCACCGTATTGCGGGGGCGGAGTGTTGTGGTTTTTGCCGAACCAGGAGGTGGCATAACCGTGCTCCTTGAGAATGCGGCCGACGGTCGCGTTTTCTACGCCGATATAGGAGTCATAGCCCGGAAAGCCGGTTGAAAGTTCAGTGACCACGCCGAAGCCGACCTCATGATGGTTACGGCCGGTGATCAGCGCGGCGCGGGTCGGCGAGCACAGTGCTGTAGAATGAAATTGCGTATAGCGCAGCCCGGCATTTGCAACCCGGTCGAGGGCAGGTGTGGGTATTACGCCGCCGAACGTACTGGAAACACCATAACCCTGGTCATCCGTCATAATCAGCAACACATTCGGTGCGCCCTGTGGCGGCACCACGCGCGGCGGCCACCAGGATTTTGAACCAGACAAAGTCTCATTGATCACGCCGCCAAACGGCATAGGT
>DATJXG010000469.1:0-3608 GCA_035500455.1 Terriglobales bacterium
CGGACTCAATTCCACTTCGACCTTGTCGCCCGGCACCAGCCGGACGAAATTCCGTTTCGCCATGCCCACCAGGTGGGCCAAAACTCTGTGCTGGCTTTCCAGCACCACTTCAAAGACCAGGCTGGGCCGCTCCTCAACCACCGTGGCCGCTACCACCCGACCCCCGGCCCCCGACCCCTGACCCCAGCGCCCTACGGGCGCGTCAGTACCCATGGGCCGTTCTCCGTCACCGCGATGCAATGCTCGAAGTGGGCCGAATTGGAGCCGTCCTTCGTGACCGCGGTCCACTTGTCCTTCAACACCACGGCCTCCGGCTTGCCGGCGTTCACCATGGGCTCGACCGCCAACACCATCCCGGGCTTCAGCTTCGGGTTCTCGTTCTTCCGGTCCACGTAGTTCGGAACCTGCGGCTCTTCGTGGAGCTGCGTCCCGATACCATGGCCCACATACTCGCGCACGATCGAAAATCCGTTACCCTTGACGTAGTTCTCTACCGTCCCGCAGACGTCGAAAAGCCGGCCGCCGTTGCGCACCTTGTCGATGGCGAGTTCCAGGCTTTCCTCGGTCACCCGGAGCAGCTTCTTCGTCTGCTCGCTCACTTCACCGACCGGCACGGTAATCGCCGAGTCGCCAAAATATCCATCCAGCTTCACCCCGGTGTCGATCGAAACGATGTCGCCTTTTTTGAGGACCCGCTTCGCATTCGGCATTCCGTGGACGATCTCGTCGTTCACCGAGGTGCACAACACAAACTTGTAAGCTTCACCGGCCGCGGGCACGTAATAGCCCTTGAAGGCCGGCCTGGCGCCCGCATCCGCGATCAGCTTTTCAGCGGCGATTTCCAGGTCCATCGTCGTGGCCCCTTCCACCGTCATTTCTTTGAGCTTCTGCAACAGCTCGTAAACCAGAAGCCCGCTGCGCCGCATCTTTTCCAGTTCCGCGGCGGTTTTGCGAACAATCAAGCTGACTCCACCAAACTACGAATCCTGGCGCTCACGGCCTCGGGCGGCTCGTCGTCGGCCTCGATTCGCACCACGCGATGGCCCGACCGTTCCAAGAACTCCAGCACCGGCCGGGTCTGCCGCTCATACGCTTCCAAACGCTCGCGAATCACGTCTTCGCGATCGTCGTCCCGGATGACCAGGGTTTCCCCATCCAGGTCGCACAATCCCGCTACCTTGGGAGGATGGGAAGCCACGTTGTACAGGGTGCCGCAACGGGGACACTGCCGCCGTCCGGTCAAACGCGCAATAATAATATTGTAATCCACCGCGAGGTGGATCACCAATTCCCGGATCCGGCGCCCAACCAGCCAGGAGCCGAAAAACTCGGCCTGGGCCAGCGTCCGGGGGTATCCGTCTAAAATAAAGCCTTTGGCGGCATCCGGCCGGCTCAGCCGTTCGGCCACCATTTCGTTGATCACCTCGTCGCAGACCAGTGCACCGCTCTGCATGGCGGCTACTGCCTTGCTCGCCAGGCCGTCGGACCGCATGCGGTCCCGCAGCATGTCCCCCGTGGAGACGTGGGGGATCTCCAGGCACTGCATCAGCAGCTTCGCCTGGGTGCCTTTCCCGGAGCCTGGCGAACCAAACAAGACAATTGCCATCACGGGCTAGAACGAACTGCGCCGTCCGCGGATCCGGCCCGAACGCGGCGTGAATCCCTCGTAGTGCCGCATAATGAGCTGCGCTTCCACCTGGTTGATGGTATCCATGGCGACGCCGACGACAATCAACAGGGATGTGCCGCCGAAATAAAAATTTACCCCCAGGCCGTCCAGGAGGAAGCGGGGGGATACGCGGTCGAACCAATCGCCGAGCAGCGGCATGTGATTCAACTTGATGCCTGAGATCATGATGTCGGGGATCAGGCAGAGAATCGACAGGTACAATCCGCCCACCACCGTGATTTTGGTGAGAATGTTGTTCATGTAGTCGGCCGTGTTGCGGCCGGGGCGGATGCCGGGGATGAACCCGCCGTACTTGCGCATGTTGTCGGCGGCCTCATTGGGGTTGAAAATGATCGAGACGTAGAAGAAACAGAAGAAGATGATACCCGCCACGAAGAGCATGTAGTAGAGCACTTCACCGTGCTGGATGCTCTTGAGCGTGGCCGAAAGCCAGGCGATGTTTTTGACCGGTCCCATCTGGGCCAGCGTCTGCGGGAAGGCCAGGATGGAGGAGGCGAAGATCACCGGGATCACGCCGCCGGCATTGACCTTGAGCGGCATGTGGGTGGACTGGCCGCCCATGACGCGCCGGCCGACCACGCGCTTGGCGTACTGCACCGGGATGCGGCGCTCGCCCCGCTCCACCAGAACGATGAAGGCGACCACCGCGATCATCAGGGCGACGAGCATGATCAGAGTGATGGCGCCCCAATCGTGGATGGTGAACACGTGCTGGTAAATATTGGCGATGGCGTTGGGCAGGCCGACCACGATGCCGGTGAAGATGATCAGCGACATGCCGTTGCCGATGCCGCGCTCGCTGATCTGTTCGCCCAGCCACATGATAAAGGCAGTGCCTGTGGTCAGCGAGATGATGGTCAGAAACACGAAGCCGAAACCGGGATTGATCACCACGCCCTGCTGCATGGCCATCAGGCTCTGCGCGATGCCGAAGCTCTGCAGAACGCTCAGGATGATCGTCAGGTAGCGCGTCCACTGGGTGATCTTGCGGCGCCCGAGCTCGCCTTCCTTCTGGAGTTTTTCCAGGGTCGGCACAACCACGGTCATCAACTGGAGGATAATCGAGGCCGTGATGTACGGCATGATGCCGAGGGCAAAGATGGTGAGCCGCCGGATGTTGCCGCCCGCGAACAGGTCGAAGAAGCCGAAAATCGAACCCGCGTTGGAGCTGAAAAACTCCTCCCAGCGCTGAATGTTGATCCCCGGCGTCGGGATGTGCCCGCCGAGGCGATACACGGCCAGCAAGCCCAGCGTGAACAGGACCCGCTTGCGCAGATCCGGTACGCGAAATATGTTCGCGAACGCTTCGAATAACTTGTTCATGACACCCTTCGCTCTGGCGGCGCTACTTCGCTGCGCCGACTAATTGCGCCGATCCACCCGCTTTGCGGATCTTGGTTTCCGCCGATTTGGAAAACTGGTGGGCTTCCACCGTGATCTTGCGTGTCAACTGGCCCGTACCCAATATCTTGAGACCATCGTACAGCTTTCTGATGACGCCTGCCGCCAGCAGGCTGTCGGGCGTGAACGTGTCGCCTTCCAGCTTTTCCAGCCGGCCGAGGTTGACGATGGCGTACTGCTTCTTAAAAATGTTGGTAAACCCGCGCTTGGGCAGGCGGCGGTGGAGGGGCATCTGGCCGCCCTCGAAGCCGCGCTTCTGGCTGAAACCGGTGCCCGCGTGCTGGCCCTTGGAGCCGCGCGTTGCCGTCTTGCCGTGTCCCGATCCCATGCCGCGGCCGATGCGCTTGCGGGCCTTCTTCTGACCCGCCGGAGGTTTGAGCTGACTCAAATTCATTTCAAAATCCTTAATTAGCTTTCAGCTATCAGCCTTCCGCTTTCAGCACCGCAGGTTTGGCTGACGGCTGAGAGCTGATGGCTGAAGGCTCAGTCCACTACCTTCAGCAGGTGCGGCACCTTC
>DATJXG010000470.1:0-20544 GCA_035500455.1 Terriglobales bacterium
GACCGACAAGGTGCTGCGGCGGATGAGTTCTCCCGTGGGCGTCGTTAAAGTGACCGATGTGGATGATGTGTCTTCGGTGTGCACCGCGGTCTCCGGCTCAGGGTTCAAAGTTGGGGATGAGGTGAAGACGGTTACGCAGTAGCATTGCTTGTGTGATCGGAACGGGGCGTATGGGGCGGTTTCTCGACCCGTCCCGCTGGGCCTCGGGGACTTGGCTGGCTTCGCTCGCTTCGCCCTTCGGCTTCGCTCAGGGCAGGCTCAGCAAGCCCCGTGGCTACACGGTTCTTGCCCGCTACAGGATCTTCTTTCCGAAGGCTGAGAGCGTCAGCTCTACCGCCAGGTCAGCGGTGCGGTTGTGCTCGTCGATTACCGGATTTACTTCCACCACTTCAAAACTCAGCATGCGGCCGTGGTCGGCGATGATTTCCATGGCGAGGTGGGCTTCGCGATAGGTGGCGCCGCCGCGTACCGGCGTGCCCACGCCGGGGGCGTCTTCAGGATCGACCCAATCCATATCGAGGGAAACGTGGTAGCCGGCGGTGCCGCGGCCGGCGGCACGGAGAGCTTCTTCCATGACCACGCGCATGCCGCGCTCGTCGATGTCACGCATGGTGAAGACGGCTATGCCTGCGCGGCGGACATTTTCTTTCTCCACCGCGTCAATGTCGCGCACGCCGACGAGCACGCAGTTCTCCGGGCTGACTTTGGGTGAGAAGTCGAAGATGTTGGCGAGTTCACTGGGGCCCAAGCCCATGATCGCGGCTAACGGCATGCCGTGCACGTTGCCGCTGGGCGAGGTTTCGGGAGTGTTGATGTCGGTGTGAGCGTCAATCCAGATGAGGCCGACTTTCTGGGACTGGCGGCGGCAGAACTGGGCCACCCCGGCCACGCTGCCGGCGCCTACCGAATGGTCGCCGCCGAGGATAATAGGGACTTCGCCGGCTTGCAAAGTGTTGAGTACGAGTTCCGCCAGCTTGGTGCAGGTGGCGGTGATCTCGTGCAGATATTTGGCATGCGGGTCGCCGATTTTCTTCTGCTCGGCGATGGCGACGTGGATGTTGCCGCCGTCTTCGACGGTGTGGCCGAGGTCCTCAAGGCGCGCTTCGAGTCCGGCTACACGCACCGCCGAAGGGCCCATATCCACGCCGCGGCGGGACTGGCCAAGGTCGAGAGGAACACCGATCACGCGGATTTTCCGGGGGGTGATTCCGTAGAAGGCAGCGTTTGTCAGCGTCATGGCTGTTACAAGCCTCTAAACCGCGGAGAACTCAGAGTACGCAGAGCCCGAAACACGCATCCACGATGCAAAAAGAATCTTGTCATCCCGAGCGAAGCGAGGGATCTCGGGCTTTGCTGGATCCATCTGCGGCCGCGCAAACACCCAGCACCGTCACTTCGCTCGGGATGATAACTTGCTGGGTGTTCCGACCTCTGCGGTCAAAACGCTACGGGTATAACCTGTGCAACATCCGCGGAAACGGAATCGTCTCGCGCACGTGTTCCAGGCCGCAGATCCAGCCTACTACGCGTTCAATTCCCATGCCGAAGCCGCC
Source organism: Terriglobales bacterium (assembly GCA_035500455.1). Taxonomy (GTDB): domain Bacteria; phylum Acidobacteriota; class Terriglobia; order Terriglobales; family Acidobacteriaceae; genus DATJXG01. The sequence goes on from DATJXG010000470.1 coordinate 1,554, forward strand.
ATGCGGCACCGTGCCGTATTTGCGCAGGTCAAGATACCACTTGAAAGCTTCTTCCGGCAGGTTGTGCTCGTGGATGCGCTGCACCAGCAGATCGTAAGACTCCATGCGCTGCGAGCCGCCCACGATTTCGCCGTAGCCTTCGGGGGCGAGCACATCCACGCAGAGCGCCAACTCGGGACGCTGCGGATCGGGCTCCATGTAGAAAGCCTTCACCGGCGCCGGATAGCGATGCACCATCACCGGCTTTTCAAATTGTGAGGAGAGATAAGTCTCGTCGGGCGAGCCGAAGTCGCCGCCCCATTCGAATTTGTTTTCCACCGCGCCTTTGGCATGACCTTCCTGCAGCAACTTCACGGCTTCGTCATACGTAATGCGGGGAAACGGAGCTTCTATCTTTTCCAGCTTGGCGATGTCGCGGCCGGTGGTTACCAGGTCGCCGCGGCGCTTTTCCAGGCAGCGCTTGATCACGAAACTGATCAGGCCTTCGGCGAGATCCATCAGATCGTCGAGCGTGGCATAGGCAACTTCGGGCTCGACCATCCAGAATTCAGTTAGGTGGCGGCGGGTCTTCGATTTTTCCGCGCGGAAGGTTGGCCCGAAAGAATAGACCTTGCCTAAAGCCATGGCGGTGGCTTCGATGTAAAGCTGGCCCGACTGCGTGAGATAAGCCTGCTCCTCGAAGTAGTCCACGGGAAAGAGCGTTGAGGTTCCCTCGCATGCCGCAGGAGTAAGAATGGGCGGGTCGGTGAGCACGAAGCCGCGGTCGTCAAAGAAGTCGCGCACCGCTTTGATGATTTCGGCGCGAATGCGGAGAATGGCGGCCTGGCGCGGAGTGCGCACCCAGAGATGGCGGTGCTCCATGAGGAAATCCACGCCGTGCTCTTTGAGCGAAATGGGAAAGGGGTCGCTCTCGGAGACGCGCTGGATGACCTTGACGCCGGAAACGTCGAGTTCGTAACCGCCGGGAGCGCGCTTGTCGGCGCGGACTTTGCCCTCGACAATCACACTGGACTCGTGGGTGAGGCCCTTTACCGCATCGAACACTTCGGGCGGAACCGCGCTCTTGGGGACGACTCCCTGAATGACGCCACTACCGTCGCGGAAGATGGGAAACAGCAGCTTGCCGCTTTCCCGGAGGTTGTAAAGCCAGCCGCGAATGGTCACGGTCTGGCCTTCGTGCTTGCCGATTTCAGCGATGGTGGAGATGAGGGGCATAGAAAAGAATTTAACCGCCGAGGTCGCAGAGTACGCAGGGAAAAGACTAATTCTTCATTTCTGCATTGGTGCCATCAGCGCTTTCACGTTTAATTTCCTCTGCGCGCTCAGCGAACTCTGCGCTGAAATCTTACGCGGTCTCCAGCTTGCTGAAGGTCTCACGGATCCTGGCCACAGAGTCCACCTTTTCGTCCCCTTCTATTTCCAGAAGCAGAGGCGGCGTTTGCGGAGCGCTGCGCAGCAGCTCTACTGCTTCCTTCCAGTCGATCGAGCCTTGGCCGGGCCAGAGGTGCGAGTCGCGGTTCTTGTCGTTGTCGTGGATGTGGGTGGAACCGATGTAGCTCTTCAGAATCTCGAAGGCCTGCGGCACATTGGTCATTATGTGAGCGTGGCCCAGGTCGAAACATACGCCCACGTCGTTGAAGTGGGCGGTCTGGATCATCTCCACCAGTCGTTCCGGTTCGGAAAGCTCGTTGGGTATGTTCTCCAGCAGAATCCGCACGCCCAGGGGCCGGGCAAAGGCGTGAAGGTGTTCGATCGAAGTCATGGCGGCTTCGAACTTGTGCTCGCTGAATGATTCGTTGGGGGTGCCGATGTGCTGGATGAGGAAGCGGAAGGGAATCTGCTCCGCGATTTCCAGCGCGCGCTTGATCTCGTCCATGGCGGCGATGCGATGAGCGCGGTCGGTGGCGGCGATGTTCACCGGAGGCGAGCCGTCGCGCCCCCACTCGTAGTCGGCGAACAGCGGCGCGTGCACCGAAGTCAGGGCAACCCCGCTAGTGCGAAACCAGTCGCCGATCTCGCGCACGTGCTGCTTGCGGTTGGCGTAGTCGAAATGCTGGCGCGCGGCAAAAATCTCGATCGCCTGAGTGCCGCCCTGCGCGAGCTTGTCGAGCAAGCCGGGATGCAGCCGGTCTTTTACATAAATGTAGGTGGAAACCGCCTTAAGCATGGTGTCTTTCTGGCAAACCCTGCTGACATGCTACCAGCAACCCGCTGCGAACTGGGAGATGACAACCGGGAACTGGTGGTAACTCAGGTGGCCATGAACATCAGAACCCGATGGCTCGCCCGTTATGCCGCCCGTCGGCGGCGCCCAGTCGTTCCCCCGATTTCAAGTCTATCGCGATGCACTCACCGTCGCTCCAGTAGGGGTGCTGCTCAACTTTGTACCCCATATGTTCCAGGATCCGCAGAGTGTCGGGCGAGAAGCCGGTCTCGACCACGGCTTCGTCCGGCAGCCACTGGTGGTGGAAGCGGGGGGCATTCACCGACTGCTGGATGTCCATGCCGTAATCGACCACGCCCATGAGGATGTTGGCCACCGTACTAATGATGCGCGAGCCGCCGGGGGAGCCCAGCACCAGGAAGAGTCGCCCATTTTTCAGGACGATGGTCGGGTCCATCGAGGAGAGCGGACGCTTCCCCGGGCCGACGGCATTGGCCGGACCTTGAATGAGCCCATAGATATTCGGCACACCGGGCTTGCTGGCGAAGTCGTCCATTTCATCGTTCAGCAGAAAACCCAGGCCGGTGGCGGTGACGCGCGAGCCGAAGAAGTCATTCAACGTAGTAGTCACGGCGACGGCATTTCCCTGGGGGTCTACAACCGAGTAATGGGTGGTGTTTTCCGGCTCGGGCACACTTCGCGGCTGGGGATGCAAGGCGCTGTACTGCTCCAACTGCGCGAAGACTGCGGGCCGCTGCAGATCCTTGCTGGGGCTGGCGTGCTCGGGATCGATGGAACTGCGCCAGGCGGCGCCGTACTTCTTGTCGATGAGCTGAGCTACGGGGATTTTGGCGAAGTCCGGATCGCCCAGGAACTCGGCGCGGTCGAAAAAGGCGCGGCGAAAGGCTTCGAGCGTCAGGTGCATCGAGGCGGCGGAGCGATTGCCCAAGTTTCCAAGATTGTAGCCCTCGAGGATATTGAGGATCTCGATCAGCGCGATTCCGCCCGAGGAGGGCGGCGGCGCGCTGATGATCTCATAGCCGCGATAGGTGCCGCGCACGGGTTCGCGCTCTTTTACTTCGTAATGCGCCAGATCGTCAGCGCTTACCAGGCCCCCGCCTTTCTGGATGGCGGCGGCAAGCTCGCGGGCCAGCGAGCCGCGATAGAAATCCTCGGGCTTGGCGGCGATCCGCTGTAGAGTCCCGGCTAACTCCGGCTGGCGGAACGTTTCGCCCGCGTTATAGAAATTTCCGTCGCGCTGGAAAATACGACGGGACGCGGGAAAGCGGGCCAGGTCGGGATCACGGAAGTCTTCGGCGTCTTCCTGGGCGAGCGCGAAGCCCTGCTGCGCCAGCTTGATCGCCGGAGCCATCACTTTTTGCAGCGGCAGCTTGCCGTATTTCTTCTGCGCATAAACCATTCCGGCCACCGAGCCGGGCACGCTGATCGCCTTGTAACCGATCACGCTGAGATCGGGAATTACATTGCCGGCGGCGTCAAGATACATGTTGGCGGTCGCCGATGCCGGCGCCTTCTCGCGGTAATCCACAAAGTGGGTTTGGCCGCCGGCCATGCGGATGAGCATGAAGCCTCCGCCTCCCAGGTTGCCGGCCTGGGGATGCACGACGGCCAGGGCGAAACCGGTGGCGACCGCGGCATCCACGGCGTTGCCGCCCGACTGCATGATTTCAATACCGGCACGCGACGCCAACTCGTGCACGCTCACGACGATGGCATGGGGCGCGCGCACCGGGAGCATGGGCGCGGCATTCAGGGGCTGGACGAACGTTGAGAGGACGAACGCTGAGACCACGAACGTCGAGAGAAAGAGCAGCGCGAGAAAACGCCGCGACAACCCTACCGGATGCTTCCAGAAAAATGACATGTGCCAGTTAGCGAGTTTCGAATCGCAGGCGTGCTTGCAAACACGGCTTTTTGTGGCTGTTGTTGCCGCTGGCGCGAATCCTGAGGCTAGCGTAGAGGCCGCATGGAGTCAAACGTGGCGTAGGCACGCTCGCCCGCGAGAACACTGCACCGATGTCTCCTCAGTATTCGGGTTCGAACAGCTTGATGATATTTCTCGCGTTAAACCCAGTTGTCAGTTCCCGGTTCTCAGTTCACGTTCTTATGTTCTTGCGCCGCGTTTTAGAGGGGCGTTTCGCCTTCCGCTTGACCGGTTTCTTTTTCATCCCCGCTTTCTGGGAGACCAGGGTATAAGAGTGTTCGATCAACTCTTTGACCTCGGGCCAGGGCAGCGCATCCAGGCGCTGCAGCGAGATCCACTTGTAACGGCCGACGTAAGGCGCGGGAATGACGCCTTCGTTCTCGATCAGATCGGAGAAACGTTCGGGGGTGGACTTGAGGGTGAGGCTGGGAGGAACCGAGTCCAGGCTGAGCAGCGCGAATAGCTTGCCGCGCACCTTGAAGCACAAGGTCTCGCCCCACTGCAGGTTCTCCTTAGCCTGGGGGAAGGCAAGGCAATGGCGGCGGACGGCGTCAACATTCATCGGTCGTCATTGTAGCGCCGACGTCGCGCCGGCAAGGTTCGGGCTGAACGAATCGAGACAGGGCATAGCCGGCTAATCTCCGTACTTCACGGAACACCCATAGGGGCGCGTTACCGGAGTCGCCACGGCCTGGCCGGCCATGGCTTCGCCCAGTGCCAGCGAGACGTAGTTGGTCGCGCCGTTCACGTCGGATAAATCGGTAGTCGGGCGGTCGTCGATGGCGCCATCGTAAATCAGAAAGCCTTGCGGATTAATCACAAACATGTGCGGCGTCGTCTTGGCGCCGTAGAGATGGCCAATCTGTCCCGAGGGATCGAGCAAAGCGGCGGTGGGCACGGCTTTCATGCGGGCGAGGTAGGAGTTCTCTTCGCCGGCAGTGACGTATCCCTGGGAGCCGGGAGCGGAGGAGATCACGGTGAACCAGGCCACGCCTTTGGAAGTCCACTCTTTCTGCAGCCTCTGCATGTTGCCGCTTTCGTAGTGCTTATCGGTGTAGGGACATCCCTGGTTGTGCCACTCCAGCACGACGAATTTCCCCTTGTATTGGGAAAGGCGGTAGGACTTGCCGTCGCTGCCGACGCCGCTGAAATCCGGAGCGGCCTCACCCACTCGGGCGGCGGCGAAGGCCGGTGCCGTCAGCAGTGCCGCCGTGAACAAAGTCATAACCGCCGATAGCAAATGAAGACCGGGACGCTTCACCAATGTGCTCCTTGGCCGAAAGCTTCGGGAAAACTTACAAGTTGGATTCGCCTCTGGCGGCGCGGGTTTTATACCCCAGACAAAGTCACTTCACGGGGACATCGATGTCGTACGCCTTGTCTCCCACGAGCAGCACGCCCCGCAAATGGGAGATCGGTTTCAGCAACTGGGTGGACTTCTTCAGCGTCATGGAAAAGCCTGTCTTCGATGGCCGCACATTCTGCGCGGCGGCGTTTTCGATTTGGCTATCCTGCAAGGGGAAGAACGTGGCCTTGCCCAGCGAATGCCCTACACTCGCCACCAGGCGGAAGGAATCTTTCTGGTCGGCGGCGCGAAAGGTCCAGTTGCGGGGCGCGGGCTGGGGCAGCTTCCGGCGCGCGGCGTCAAACAACGGTTTGGCCGCCGACGGAGAACCCGCCTGAGCCGCGACGGGCAGCGCCAGTGACACTTGCGCCTTGCCTGGAATGCACATTTCGCGGCACACGATCATTTTGATTTCCGCGTTCAGGCTGGCGGGGCTCCCCGCTTTCAAAACCGCGCTCGCCTTCATCGGCACCAGCAGAAGAACTTCTCCCTGGTATCCGAAATCCATAGCGGAATACGCGGCGAGGGGCTGGGGATACGGCCACTCGATCGCTGCCGCTGTGATCCCGCTGGGGAGTTGCCAGTTCACCCGCGGAGGCTGGCCGGCGTCGCCGGGGTTGATCCAGTAGATGTGCCAGCCCTCCTCCAGATTGAATTTCAATCCGGCGTAGAAGCTTTTTCCCGGCTGGATGGCCTGATTTTCGGTTACCAGGTCGACCGTGCCATGAGGGATCGGCACCGGCGCCGCGTGGAGCAGGGAAGCGGTTCCGACAAACAGGGTCAGGAGGTATGCGAGGCGGCTGAGGCATCGCATCATCTTTGTTATGCTTCTGAGGCGAATTGAGGTTAAGCGGTTCACTGGATGATGGCTACTCCTGGTCCCGACCGTCGCTGACATTTCCATTCTTGCTCAAATAGATACCTTCTGTCAGCCCTGCGCCCGGCAGACCGGGCGATGGGACGCACTCTGAGAACTCGGCGGATGATCTCAGCGTCCTCGGCGTTTTAGGGCTTTGTTTCGCACCGGCCAAGCCCCAAATCTTAAAACGCCGAGGACGCTGAGGAGTCCGCCGAGTTCGCGGAGGTGAAGTTGCAATGTCGCGCCGTTGGTTCGGTGCGCCTGAAATACAGCGGGCACAGTAAAATGTCGGTAGCTTCAAATCTGGCATGAGGGCGCGGGCATAGAAAATGGCTGAGGAACGCGAGATATACGTCACCCTGACGGGGTTGCCGCTGTCGTTCAAGCTGGACTGGCCGTTTCACCGGTCCACTTCGGGATCGGATTTCTGGGTGCTGCATGCCGATATTCGGCTGGAGAATGGGGCCGGGCTGCATGCGCCGGTGGCGGTTAATCTATCGGCCACGGTGCGGGAAGTGATGCCGTCGCTCGAGCCCAAGGACGCGGAAGGGCTGGTCATCAACGCCCTTCGCAAAGAGGTGGACCGGCGGCAGGTGGAGTTCGTGAAGTCCGGCAAGATGGTGCCGCTGCAGTTCTCCAGCCGCCACTACGACTTCAAGCACGGCAAGTGGGTGTTCGGCAAAGCCAGCGACGAGCAGATGGAATGGCTCATCCAGAGCAAGGTTTACTGGCACACCAAGCTGCTGGGCGGGACGGTGTGGGTTGGCGATCCGACTGAAGCGCTGTACATAGAAACCACCCCGGCGCATGTTCTGGAACTGGCGGGCAAATTAGCGCGGCGGGGCCTGCTGACACTGCAGTCGGAGAGGGCATCGGCCAATGCGGCGCTTATGGCGCAGGCAGAGAAGTTCGAGGCTGAGATGCAGAATGCGCTGAGCGATCTGGAGAAGAAACACGCCTTCGAGCGCGGGTGAGCTGGTCTGGCGCGGGTTCCCGCGCGCACCCGCGCTATTCTTTCTTCAACGCGTCAATCATCTGGAACAGCTGGCTCTTGTCTTTCACTTCCACGATCGGCGTGCTCTGGGGCTTGTTGCTCACCAGATAAATCGTGGGAGTGTGGTTGATTCCCACCCGCTCGCCCAGGTTCTTGTCGGCCGTGATCTTGGCGGCAAGTTCGCCCTGGGGGTCGATGGCGAAGGGCAGCACTACCTTGTGGTCGGCGGCGAACTTTTCGGCGATGCTGCGCAGGTTGTAGGGGAAGATCTCCAGCTGGTGGGAAAACACATAGTCGCGGAATTCGTCGCCCAGTCTCTCTGACTGGGTGTCAAAATAGCGGGCGATCAGGGCCGCGTTGTACGACCAGTTGTGCATGGGCAGGGGGAAATCGTAGCGCACCAGCGGAATCTTGTAGGTGCGGCTGGCCTGCTCCAGTACGGGATTGGCGCGCCCGCACTCCGGGCACTGCAGGTCTTCAAAAACGATGATGGCGTATTGCGAGCCTTTGGGCGGCCGCAAAGCGGTTGTGTCCTCGGCGGAGGCCACAGTAGCCGCGATCAGCGTTATGGCTAGAAAAGTGAGTATTCTTGTCATACCAGTTGGATGCAAGTCGGAGCAGTTTTCCCCACACCCACTCCTGATCTCTATGGTAACCGGAGGGCGCTCTTTTGGGCTATTCCAGGAGTCCAGTTCGTTCTTTCTTCGGCGGCTTTTGCGGTTGTCCGCTGAGTTTAGCCCCACGATAGAACGTCATCCCGGGTGAAACCCAGTTCTCAGATCGCAGATTTCAGTTCTCAGTATCTACTTGCCGGAGAGTTCGCCCTTTACCGCCTCGCTGACCAGCTTGCCATCCACGCGCGCGCCGGCTGCGGCAAAGCGCGCCATCACGTTTTTCATCACGGTTCCCATTTCTCTCATGGTCGGCGCACCCATTTCGGCGACTACCGCCTTTACCGTGGCGGTAATTTCTTCCGCTCCCGCTGCCTTCGGCATGTAGGACTCGATCAGAACGATCTCGGCGGCTTCCTTGTCGGCCATTTCCTTGCGGCCGCCTTTCAGGAATTGCTCCACCGAGTCTTTGCGTTGTTTGATCAGGGTGCTCAGCACCTGTTGCGACTCTTTCTCGTCGAGCGGCGCCATTTTCTCGATTTCGCGGTTCTTGAGCGCGGTCTTCACCATGCGCAGCGTGGAGAGCCGATGCTCCTCGCGCGCCTTCATGGCGGCCGTGATGTCTTTCTGAATTTGTTCGCTCAGGGTCATGTAGAGCAATTATAACGGCTTAAGGTTTCTGGGCGTGCTTGGCCGCTCATCTACACAGTTCTGGGGGCTGCAACAAGGCAACACCTTAAACGCCGAGGCCGCGGAGAACTGCCGCAGAGAACACGGAGAATGGCGTTTGACTCTCGAATCCATTTGGGGCGGCAGGTATTCTGGTGTTCGAACTGCGTGAGTATGAAATCCATCATCGTCGGGACGGCTGGGCACATTGATCATGGCAAGACCGCTTTGGTCAAGGCCTTGACCGGCATCGATGCCGACCGCCTGGAGGAAGAGAAGCGGCGTGGGATCACCATCGATCTTGGCTTTGCACACCTTGACCTGCCCGGGCCCCAGGGCGAAAGGCTGCGGCTGGGTTTTGTGGACGTGCCCGGGCACGAGCGCTTCGTGCGCAACATGCTGGCGGGGGTGGGCGGCATTGACCTGGTGCTGCTGGTGATCGCGGCGGATGAATCGATCATGCCGCAGACGCGGGAGCACTTTGATATTTGCCGGCTGCTGGCGGTGAAGCGGGGGATTGTGGTGCTGACAAAGTCCGATTTGGTGGACCGCGAAACTTTGGAGGTTGCGAAGGCGGAAGTCGAGGAGTTTTTGGCTGCGGGGCGGGCGCACTTGCCCACACCGGTATTCCCAATCAGTCCGGTGAGTTCCCTTACCGGGGCGGGGCTGGAGGAACTTAAGGCCGCTTTGGCGAAGCTTGCCGCGGAAACTCCGGCGAAAGATTCGGCCTCGCTGGCGCGGTTGCCCGTGGATCGCGTCTTCAGCATGAAGGGCTTCGGGACGGTGGTGACCGGAACGTTGATCTCTGGGACCATCGCCAAGGAAGAAGAGCTGGAAGTTTTTCCCAAGGGCGCGCGGGCGCGGGTTCGGGGGCTACAGGTGCACGGGCAATCGACGGACCGGGCCACCGCCGGAGAGCGCACCGCGCTCAACCTCGCGGGAGTGCAGAAGGAACATCTGGAGCGCGGCATGGTGCTGGCGGCGCCGGGAATGTTCCAGACTACGCAACGGATGGATGTTTCGCTTTCGCTGCTGCCGTCAGCGAAAGCTTTGAAGAACCGGGCGCGGGTGCACCTGCATGCGTACACATGGGAAGGTGTGGCGGAGGTTGTACTGCTGGAGAAGAGCGTGCTTAAGCCGGGCGAGAGTGAATTCGCGCAGTTGCGCTTGACGGACTCCACGCTGCTGTTGCCGGGCGACCGGTTCATCATCCGCCAGTTCTCGCCGGTGGCGACGATTGGCGGTGGGGTGGTGCTGGATGCGGCGCCGCCGCGGAAGAAACTCCTTGCGGCAGAAACCGTCGCATTCCTAAGCACATTGGAATCTGGGGGACCGCTGGATATTCTGCTTGCCCGGATCGCACGCGCCGGCAGGCGCGGGCTGGCGGTTTCTGCAGCAGTGGCGGAAACCGGATGGAGACGGGAGCGGATTTCATCTCTGGCTGCGGAATTGGCACATACGAACCGCATCGCGCTGGCAGCCGGTTTCATGATTGCAGCCAGTGCCTGGCTAACCATGAGCAGCGAGCTTTCCGCGACGGTGGCGGCGTTTCAGGAGAACAACCCGCTCCTGCCCGGCATGGGACGGGAGGCGTTGCGCGAACAACTGCAGCTGCCGGCGGAAATTTTCGAAACAGCCTGCGGAGAGCTGGTGCGCGAAAGCAAACTCGAGAGCACTGGCGACCTGCTGCACTTGCCGGGCCGCGGCGTGCAGATGCGAGATGAAGAGGCGGAGTCGAAGAAGGTGATTGAGGCCGCCTTCGCCTCGGCCGGATTGAAAGTCCCGGCGTTGCAGGAAGTTCTGGGCGGGCTCAAGCTGGACCGGGGGCGGGCGCAAAAAATCGTGACCCTGCTGCTCCGTGATAAAGCGCTGGTGAAAGTTTCTGACGAGCTGGTGTTCCACCGCGACGCGCTGCACGGCCTACGGCAACTCATGGCGGCGCAGAAGGCGAAGTTGCCGCGCATCGATGTGGCACGCTTTAAGGAGCTGACCGGGGTGAGCCGCAAGTATGCCATCCCGCTGCTGGAATATCTCGACCGCGAGCGAGTGACGCGGCGGGAGGGAAACGAGCGAATTATCGTGTGAGCAAAGTGACGGGAAGCTAGCGGCCTCGCGCTTGATCTCCGCGGAGAGTCATGCAGGTGCTGCTGGCGCGGGCTGCCAGGCGTTCCTGTTCGTCAAGAACGTCGCATTCGACGAGACCGACGGTTCCTCCCTTCTTCACTACCCGGCCGACCGCCCGCAGCGTGCCTTTCCAGATAGGACGAAGGAAGTTGATTTTCAACTCCAGGGTGGTGAACGACTCGTCCTCTCCCAGGGTACAGGCGTAGGCGATGCCCATAGCGGCATCGGCAATGTCACACAGCACGCCGCCGTGGAGGGTGCCCATGGGATTGGCGTGCTGCGGCCCGGCGGCGAGTTCGACTGTGGCTTCGCCGGGCTGGGCCGCGACTACGCGAAAGCCGACCAAACGGGCGACCGGCGCTCCCGGGGCTTCGCCCCGTATCATCTTCTGCACGCCTTCATAGAAAGTGGGCATATGGTTCGGTTGCAATATGGCCGGACTGAGTAAACGAGTAAGATTTCGGTTGCGGCCCTTAGGATTCAGGGAATTAGGGCGTTCGTTCCGCGGCATTGGCGGATGTTCTTTGCAAGTTGGGCGTTTTGGTTTTTCCAGCGGCCAAAGGCAAAACCTTAAAACGCCTAGACCGCCGAGTACACCCCGCCGAGGCTGTGCGATAATTTTGTCTGGCTGTATATCTGGTTGTCTTTGCGTTCTTTGCGGTTATTTAACACCGCAAAGATCGCAAAGAAAGATATGTTACGTCCAGGTCTCATCTGTGTCTGCATGGGATCTACCACAGAAGACGCAGAGACCTCTGACACTACTGGAGAACATTGATGCTCGAAGAACTGGATCAGGAGTACACCATCCTCAAAGACAAAGTCCGCGAACTCCGGGAGTATCTTTGACGCGGGCAAACTGCGCCAGCAGTTAGCCGAAGTGGAAAAGCAGGCTGCCGACCCCAATCTCTGGAGCAATCCACAACGATCACAGACGGTGATGCGCGAGAAGAAGCGCCTGGAAGACGTGCTGGCCACGGAATCTGACCTGGCCCGGCGCGGCGAGGACATCTCCGCTTATTTTGACCTGGCGCGCGAAGGCGAAGCCGTGGACGCCGATCTGCGGCGCGAAATCGATGCGCTGCGCCAGCTCGTGGACCGCGTGGAGACGGAAACCCTGCTTTCGGGCGAGAACGATGCCCGCAATGCAATCGTCACCATCCATCCCGGAGCGGGCGGCACGGAGTCGCAGGACTGGGCCGACATGCTGCTGCGAATGTATCTGCGCTGGGCCGAGCGCCAGGGGTTTCCCACCGTGCTCTACGACTACCAGGCGGGCGAAGAGGCGGGGCTGAAGTCCGCGACCTTCGCGGTGAATGGCAACTACGCTTACGGACTTCTGCTCAGCGAAATCGGGGTGCACCGGCTGGTGCGCATCTCGCCTTTCGACCAAGCCAAGCGGCGGCATACTTCTTTCGCGTCCGTTTACGTCTCGCCGGAAATTGACGACAGCATCGAGGTGGTCATCAAGCCGGAGGAGATCCGCGTGGACACTTACCGCTCCAGCGGCAAGGGCGGACAACACGTCAACACCACCGACTCGGCAGTGCGCATTACGCACATTCCCACCGGGCTGGTAGCCAGCTGCCAGAATGAACGCTCGCAGCACAAGAACCGCGAACGGGCGATGAGCATGTTGCGCTCCAAGCTCTACGAATTCGAGATGGAGAAGAAGCGGGAGGCGACAAGGAAGATCGAGGATTCGAAGCTGGATATCAACTTCGGTTCGCAGATTCGTTCCTACGTTTTACAACCCTACCGCATGATCAAAGACCACCGTACCAAGGTGGAAGTGGGCGACGTAGATCGGGTGCTGGATGGCGATCTGCAGCCATTTATTCGAGGTTATCTGCTCATGCGCCGCGCGGAAGGCGGGTAGAACCAAGGCCTGTCGTCAGTCCTCAGTCGTCAGTCTTCAGCCGCCAATTATCGTAAGTCGCCGGCCTTCAGCCACAGCGCGAGGGTCCCTGACGACTGAAGGCTGAGGACCGCCGACTGTCACGTTCCTTCGGTAACCTTCCCATCCCCCTTGCCTCTGCGTAATCCTGTGATAAGGCAGGGAGTTCCCTGCCCAAAATTGTTATGACGCGAATGATTGATCTGCTCCGCGAGTCGGCAGTGCCGTCGAACCTGATGCAGTCGGCTGCGAAGGGGGCGCTGGCGGTGCCGATCGAGGAGACGATCGAAATTCTGGTGTACCTGGCGACCCAGAACCCGGTCTTTGGCGAGCAGGCGCGGCTCACGCTGGCGGGCTGGGATGAGGCCTCGGCGCGCGAAGCGGCGTCGAATCTGTATACGGCTAAAGAGGTTCTGGACTACATGATTGCGCCGCAGAACCTGAGGCCGTCGCTGCTGCCGGCATTGCTGGAGAACCCTGCGGTCCGGGAAGAGGCTATCGTCGAACTCGTGGCTGGTTGCACTCGCGATGTCCTGTTGCCAGCTCTGGCAAGCCGGCGGGTGGGCGGCTCAGCCGTGATTTTGCATTCCTTGCTCTCGAATCCGGCGTTGACCGGCAGAGAGGCGCAAGCGGTACGGATGAAGCTCGCCATTGTTCAGGCGCCCAGAGAGGCGGACTCGGGCGAGGAAGTCCTGCCGCTGCCCGAGGCCGAGCCAGCGGAGCCGGAGGCGGTATTCGACGAGGAAGTAAACGCCTATCTGGCGGCGCATGCCGCAGAGCTGGCAGCGGAGGGCGACCGGCCCTTCCAGCCCATTGGCGGCTTCTACGATGAGTTCGATTATGAGCCGGAAGAGCCGCTGGCTGCGGCCGCAGCCGCAGCCGCCGAGCGCGCCGGGACGGGGCCAAAGAAATCGGGCAAGAAAACCGGGCCGGCGGGCGTGGAGCGCGGCAGCGCGCTGCAGAAGATCTCCAAGCTGGACGTCAAAGGGCGAATCCAGCTGGCTATGAAGGGTAACAAGGAAGAACGCTCCATCCTAGTACGCGACGGCACCAAGCTGGTGGCGACGGCGGTGCTGGAGTCGCCCAAGATTACCGACGGCGAAGTGGAGAAGTTCGCTGCCCAGAAAAACGTGCTGGAGGCGGTGCTGCGCGCCATCCCCATGAAACGCCGCTTCGCGAAGCATTATCCGATTGTGCGCAATCTGGTGTTCAACCCGCGCACGCCGCTGGATGTATCGCTCGGACTAATGAAGAACATCCTCGCCCACGACCTCAAGAACCTCTCCGGCAACAAGGAGGTTTCCGAGACCGTCCGCAAGCTCGCCCTTAAGATGTTCAAGCAGAAGATGGATATCGGGAAGAAAGACATTTAAAGGTCGTCAGCAGGTGTAGTTCGCTGATTCTTCAAAGCGGCGCAACCCATCAACGGGATGCTGAAGACCGACGACTGACGACTGCTACGGAGCTTCGATCAGTTCCATCTTGCCGTCGCGGGTGCGGTGCAGGACCATCACTTTGCCCTTGGGATCGCGGAAAACGAAGACGTCGCGATCGCGGAAGTGGGCTTCCTTGATGGCTTCCTCCAGGGTCATGGGGCGCAGAGCCACCGAATCCGACGAACGCACCAGGTGAACGTCGGTGGTTTTGGCTACGGCAGGGAACTTGTGGACCAGGACCGGGACGGCGGTCTTCTCGGTCTTGCCAACCACCGTTTGCGTTTCCTCGGCCGGTGCGGGAGCTTCACCATTCCATTTCAGGTGGGGCTTGCGTTTCTTGGTGCGCCAGCGCGTCTTGTATTTGATGGCCTGCTTTTCCAGGTGTTCGAGGGCCTCGCCGATAGCGGAGAGCATGTCGTGACCCTGCGCCAGCCCCACAATCGGGCCATTGCGCGGGGTGATGGTGATCTCCGCCTTGTGGCGGCGCTTTTCGGTGGTGAGGATCACCTTGGTCTCGAACTTGTCGCCCAGGATTTTGCGTACTTTGATGAGGCCGGTTTCCACTTCCTTGCGAATGGCGGGAGTGATTTCGAACTGGCGGCCGGTGTATTCGACGTTCATGGGTTAGCCTCTAGCTGCTAGCTCTTAGCGCTCTTAGCTCTGCTCTTAGCTTCTAGCTTAGTCTCTTGCTTCCCCCGCTGCCTTCCTTCGCTAGACGGCTGTAATTTGTATCGCGGATTGCCGCATCTTTCATGAGCGACCCTCCCCCACTTGTCATTCCCAGCGAAGCGAGGAATCTGCAATTGTTCGTACTCCGAAGAAACTACAGATTCCTCGCTTCGCTCGGAATGACAAATCGGGGAGCTGGAATGGCGAAGCTTGCGGTGAATACGTCCACACGGTCCACCTCTCCTGAGCGTCCCGAAAGCGCCGATTACTTCTTCACCCGGCGCTGATGCGTGCTGGGAATCTTCATATCTTCGCGGTATTTGGCCACGGTGCGGCGTGTGACTTGAATGCCTTGCGACTGCAGAATGCGGGTGATTTGTTCATCGGTGAGCGGGCGGCTTGGATCTTCTTCTTCGATGAGCTTTTTGACGCGGCGTTTCAGGATCAGCAGCGAGGTGTTCCCGCCTTCCGGGCCCTGTACGCTTTCGCTGAAGAAGTAGCGCAGCTCGAACACGCCTTGCGGCGTGTGGGCATACTTGTTGGAGACGGCGCGGCTTACGGTCGAGGGATGCACGCCGATTTCCTCGGCAACTTCCTTGATCATCATGGGCTTGAGATGGTCGATGCCGCGTTCCAGGAACTCCTCCTGGCGGGTGACCACTGAGTAGCAGACTTTGGTGATGGTCTGCTTGCGCTGCTCGATGTTCTTGATGAGTTGGATAGCGCTCTTGTAGCGCTCTTTCACATAGTTGCGGGTGTCTTTGTCGTTGCCGTCGCGCACCATGAGGCGCTTGTAGGCGGGATTGAGACGAAGCTGGGGAAGATCGTCTTCATTCATCAGCACCAGCCACTCGTCGCCGTGCTTTACGAAGGCGACATCGGGCTCAATCAGCCGCGGCGGCACGGTGTTGTAGCGCAGGCCAGGACGGGGATCGAGGGTGCGGATGTATTCCAGCGCCTGCTGCACGATCTCGATGGGCCGGCCGATGGCTTTGGCAATTTCTTTGAATTGCTTGTTCTGCACCGCGCGCAGGTGCTGATCGACGAGCGCGATGGCATCGTGCAAAAGCTGGGCGGTGGCTTCGCCGTTGCCATTTCTGGCTTCCTGCAACTGCCGCTGGTGAAAGCGCAGCTGGCAGAGCAGGCACTCGCGCAGATCGCGGCAGGCCACGCCGGGAGGGTCCATCTCCTGCACCAGCTGCAGCGCTTCCTGCAATTCGGCGGCGTTGTAACTGGGCTTGAAGGGAGGCGGAACCGGTTTCGCCGGGACGGGGCTTGCAGCCGGAACGGCAGGCGTGGTAGCGGGCTGGCTCACAGCCGCGGTCTCGGCCTCGGCGTGGATCCAGGCAGAGGAATTGCCGTTCAGGCCAGGATCGAATGCGGCATCCGTACCAGCCCCATCGGCTGCCTCGGGGTCCTCGACACCGGCGAGGCCCGAATCCAGACTCGAATCCAGAGTCGAACCCAAGTCCGAATCTAGGCTCGAACCTAAACCCAGGGCTGCGGCCTCCTTGACGACCTTTTCTTCAATGGCGGCCTCGGCTTCCGGCGGCGCGGGAGCGATCACTCCCAGCAATTCGTCGTCGCTGGCGATGAGGTAGCCTTCTTCGTTCAGGTTGCCGATAATGATTTCGGCGGCCTGTCGAACTGCGGAACTCACCGGCAGCGAACCCAGTTGCCACATCAGGTGGTCAGTGAGATTGCCGGGCTTGGAGAGGAAATTCTCGAACGAAGGCCGCTCGATCTCCTCCATCTCGCGCGAACTACGAAAGCCGGGGTCAAGATACTCCTGGAAAAACGAACCGAAATCGATCTCTTCGAAGGGGTCTTTCTTTTCTTCGGCGGGGGCGGGGGCAACTTCTTCAGCGGCGGCGCTGGCGCGGTCGCGCTCTTCTTCCTTGCGGCCCACGTCGTCGATGAGCGGAATCGAATCCTCAAGTTCTTCGAGGACCGGGTTCTCCACCATCTCGGTGTTGATCATGTCCTTGAGTTCGAGCTTGTTAAGCGCCAGGACGCTGACCATCTGCACCAGGCCCGGGGTAAGGATCTGGCGCTGCGAGACTTTCAGGTGGAGTTTGGGTTGAAGTAAAACCATAGCTCTTAGCTTTTGGCTCTTAGCCTTTAGCCCATGCTGCGCGTTGCCCGTAAGAACTCTAGCTAAGAGCTAGGAGCTAATAGCTAAAAGCTTCTTCTAAACCAACGAAAAACTCTCCCCCAGATACACCCTCCTCACTTCGGGATCTGTGCCCAACTGCTCGGGCGTGCCCTGGCGGAAGATGCGTCCTTCGTTAATGATGTAGGCCCGGTCGGTAACCGACAGGGTTTCGCGGACGTTGTGGTCCGTGATCAGCACCCCGATGCCGCTGGCTTTCAGATCATTAATGATCTTCTGCAAGTCCAGCACGGCAATGGGGTCAATTCCGGAGAACGGCTCGTCCAGCAAAATGAATGCCGGACTTATGCACAAGGCGCGGGCGATTTCCACCCTCCGCCGCTCGCCTCCGGACAAGGCATACCCCCGGTTCTGGCGAATGTGCTCCAGCCCCAACTGGTCGATGAGCGCTTCCATCTTCTCGCGCCGTTCGTGCCAGGATATGGGCTGGGCTTCCAGCACCGCCAGAACGTTTTCCTCCACAGTAAGTTTGCGGAAAACGGACGCTTCTTGTGGGAGATAGCTGATGCCGTACTGGCGGGCCCGCAAATACATGGGCACGTCCGTGATGTCTTCGCCATCGAGCAAAATCCGGCCCGTATCGGGGGGGATCAGACCGACGATGGCATAGAAGGTGGTGGTCTTGCCGGCGCCATTAGGTCCAAGCAAGCCAACAACTTCCCCCTGCCCTACGTGCAGGGTCACACCATTTACAACCCGGCGTCCCCGGTATGATTTGCCGATTTCATCGGTGGCCAGCGTACGCATTTATCGTGCCACTCGTATTTGGGTAACTGCTGGGTTTAGGGTGTTTCCGTCAACCAGCACCCTATCATCGCGTCTAAAGAAAGTCAACGAAACCCCGGTAATCTTGCCACGTTCGGCATCAAAAATGCTAGGCGGTCCACCGCTCAGGACGAACTGGTCGCTGGCCGCGGTGTAAACAAGCTGGTCGCCGGTGGCCCGGCGGTTGGGCTCGGTGAGGACAACGTTGCCTTCGGCGATGATGCGGTCGACTTTGCCCATTCCCGCAACCGGTTCGGTGCCAGCCGCTTGCCCCTGGGACAACAGGAAGACGTCGGCCTGGGACGCGGTGATGGTGGCATCGCCGCTTTTGGCGACGATGTCGCCGGCGAAGTGCACTTGGCGTTCAGAATCGACGTATGTTAGCCGGGTGGCGGTGATGGTGACGGGCGTGGGGGCATTTTTGGCGGCCGGCGCTTTGGCTCCAGTCTTTGCCGGCTGCAGAAGCACGGTCGAAACCGGCAGATCGGCGGAGCCGGCAGCCACAACCGAGCGCCGCTTGCGGTCGAAGTCGATGGTGGGGGCCTGGATGATGTTGGCCCCCTGCCAGAGGCGGCAGCCTCCGCTGTAGTGGACGATCCCGGCGGCGCGGTCGGAAGTCATCGTCTTCGCCGTCACATGCACCGGGTCGGAGGACGCAAGAAGCGCGCCATCGGGCTGCGGTTTGAGGTCGGTGAAGGTGGTTTTGACGCTGCCTTCCGCGAGAGCGTTTCCGGTGGCGCGGTTCAGCTGCAGAGCGTCGGCGGTGGTGGTACCGCCCCCATCCACGACGCGGGGAGAACCGGTAAGCACCAGCAACTGATCGGCTACCGTGTAACGGGCACGGCCTCCCCAGGCCTTGGCGCTTCCGTCATCGTAGGCCACATTGCCCTGCTGCATGATCGATTCAACCTGGCGGTTGCTGAAGGCGACCTCCACCATGTCGCTGCTGCTGGTGCGCTCCGGCCGGCCGGGCGCGGTGTTGACGATGCGGGCTTGCGGGGAACCGCGAAGCGCGGCCAGCCCGCCCTGGGGGTCAAAGCGGGCGTCAAAGTGATCGGCGCTGACTGCGGTTTGGGATTTCGCCTCCGACTGCCCGGGGTTTTCGCCGTCGATGGTGATCGTGGCCGGGCCGAGGGTTTCCGCTCGCTGAAGATGCTTCCCTGCGCCTACGAAAAATTCCGCTGCGCGGGCTGCGACGGAAATATGTTGTGCCGGCTGTTTGTCCGCCTGCGACGTCTGCGCGCGTGGTTGCGGGGGCAACTGCTCCATCTTTACGCCACCCTCGAGGTGGACGCGGGTGAGCAGGTTCTTTCCCCGGAAATCGAGAGTGGCGCGATCAG
>DATJXG010000471.1:0-9311 GCA_035500455.1 Terriglobales bacterium
ATTCGTGCAGACGATTACCGGCCGGGGATACCGCTTCATCGCTCCGGTCAGGCCCAAGCGCGAGATCCCGGACCGGACACCGGAACTCGCTGTCATACGCGGCCCCGGTTCCCAGAAGCCGGGCAAGCGGGCGGAGATAAACCCTTCGAATCTTCCGGTGCAGCGCACCGGTTTTGTGGGGCGGGAGAAAGAAGTAGGTGCCCTCAGGGATCTTCTGCTGCGCCAGGATGTGCGCCTGGTTACGGTCACGGGGCCCGGGGGGATCGGCAAAACGCGGGTCGCGGTGCAGGTCGCCAGGGTGCTCACCGGGCAATTCTCCGGGGGCATGCATTTCGTTTCTCTCTCCGCGCTCAGCGAACCTACTTTGATCGCTTCCGTGATCGTGCAGGCTCTGGGGATCGGGGAGGGGCGAGGGCATTCGCCGCTCGAAATTCTTAAGGAGCATCTGCGAGCCTCATCGGCGGCGCCCAGGCTGCTTCTGCTGGACAACTTCGAGCACCTGGTCGAGGCGATGCCTACAGTGGCAGAGCTGCTTGCCGTGAACTGCAATCTTAAAATCCTGGTAACCAGTCGCGAACCCCTGCACGTGTACGGAGAACAAGAATTTCCGGTGCCGCCGCTGGCGCTGCCGGATTCCCGGTCCGCGGCGCCCGTAGAGGTGGTGGCGCAGTACCCGGCGGTGGCGCTGTTTGTGCAACGGGCGATTGCCGCCAAGCCGGACTTTGAACTCAATCGGGAAAATGCGTCCGCCGTCACTGAGATTTGTGCCCGCCTCGATGGCCTCCCGCTGGCGATCGAACTCGCCGCCGCCCGGGTCAAAGTGCTTTCGCCCTCTTCCATGCGGGCGCGTTTAACGGGCCGGTTGCAGTTGTTGACCGGCGGCGCCCGCGACATGCCGCAGCGCCACCAGACGCTGCGCGCCGCCATCGATTGGAGCTACGATCTGCTGACTCCGGCCGAGCAGAAGCTCTTCCGAAGGCTGTCGGTGTTTGTGGATGGATGCACCCTGGAAGGCGCGGAAGCTGTCTGCGACACCAGAGGCGACCTCGATCTGGACCTGCTCGATGGCATGGCATCCATGGTGGACAAAAGCCTGATGCGGCAGGATGAGCAGGCAAAGGGCGAATCGCGCTTCGTGATGCTGGAAACGATTCGCGAATACGCCTTGGAAAAGCTGGAGACCAGCGGCGAGATGCTTTTGACCAAGCGCGCGCACGCCGCCTACTGCCTGGTGTTGGCGGAGGAGGCCGCGGAACAGGGCGGACCGGAAGGAGAGGCATGGCTGCAACGCTTCGCGCTCGAACAGAACAATTTTCGCGCCAGCCTCGAATGGTTGGCGGAATCCGGCGATGCGGAGTGGGGCCTGCGCCTCGGCGCCGCCCTGTTTCGCTATTGGGAGATGCGCGAATACCTCGCGGAGGGCCGGCGCTGGCTGGGCAAGATTCTGGATCTCGCGGGAGCAGCAGCTCCCACCAAGGCTCGGGCGCGCGCGCTTTTTGCCGCTGGCACCCTCGCCAACGAGCAGGGAGATTATGCCTCGGCGGGTGCGCTCTTCCGGGAGAATCTGGACATCGCCCGCCAGTTGGGGGACCGGCAGAGTGCAGCCGTCTCTCTCAACGCGATGGCAGTCAATGCCCGCGACCGGGGCGATATCTCAGGCGCGGGCGCGCTTTTGGAAGAGAGCTTGGTGCTGTGGAGGGAAATGGGCCACCCGAAGGCGGTCGCCCGTACTCTCAGCAATCTGGCCAATATCGCCAAACTGCAGGGCGACAATGCCCGCGCGCGCTCACTATACGCGGAGTGCCTGACAACCTTCCAGGAACTGGGAGATCGGGAAGGCGCCGCCTGGTCGATGAACTGCCAGGGAGACATCGCCCGCGACCAGGGCGACTTCGGGGCGGCGCGCACGTCATATGAGCACGGCCTGGCAATCTTCCGCGAACTCGACGACCGGTGGGGCATCGCCGGTACACTTGCCGATCTGGGAAGCCTGGCCAGGGAGCAGGGCAACTATTCTGCCGCTCATTCGATGTACCGGGAGAGCATGAAGCTTTTCCAGGAGCTGGACCACAAACGGGGAATTGCCCGCCTGCTGGAGCTTTTCGCGTGCTCCGCAGCAGCTCAGTTCGACGCCGAACGCTCCCTGCGCCTGGCCGGCGCCGCCGCTGCACTGCGCGGAAACATCGGCGCTCCGCTCTCCCCGGCGGAACAAGCCAAACTGGAAGCGAGCCTTCGCACAGCGCGGCAGGGAATCTCCGAGTCCGCAGGCGTGGCCGCATGGCTGGAAGGCCAGGCATTGCCGCTCGAGAAAGCGATGGATGAGGCGCTCATGCTGGATGCTCCCTCTTCCTCGGGTTCGCAGGAGTCGGCCGGATGACGCGCCGTACAAGGGAATCAGCTTGCTCCGGCGGGTTCCGCCAGCGCTTACTCTGCGGTCGTCGGATCGATGAGCCGCCGCACGGCGGAGATGCGATTGGCGGGAAGGCCGGCTCGCCGGGCGTGTTCGCGGATGGCCGCCTCGTCGCGAGCGAGATAGATGCAGTACACCTTGTCGCCGGTTACGTAGCTATGCAGCCACTGAATCTCGGGACCCATTTCCTTCAGAATTTTGAGTGACTTCTGGGAGATTTCCCGCAACTGTGCGTCGGATAAACTTCCGGCTCCCGGAACATCGCGTTCGATCACGAATTTTGGCATGAGCGTCCCCTGAATGTGCACCGATGCTAGCATGCAGATAGAGTGGCTTCAACGATCTGGAGAAGCTGGGGCCTGCGGAGATTGTGCCGCAAGAAGGAAGGGGCTGTGGATATTCGATCGCTGCAGAAGCCGCTGAAAGAGCAATACCGGAGCCAACCCAACTCCTCACGAATCACGCTCCGCGCCAAGGGCGGGCAGACGGACGCTCCGGTCGCCTGCTCGATTGATATCGGACGCGCCATCTACCAGGCCGAGGCCCATAAGGGCGTGGGAGGCGCCGGAACCGGCGCCTGTTCCGGCGACTTGCTGCTCGGGGCCCTGGCGGCTTGCGCGCAGATTACCTGCCAGATGGTGGCCGCGGCCATGGGTATACCCACCGAGCGAATTGAGGTGACGGTGGAAGGAGAGCTGGATCTGCGAGGCACTCTGGGCATTGCAAAAGATGTGCCCGTCGGGTTCGAGAGCATCTGCCTTCATTTCGACGTGGCTGCGCCTAATGCAACTCCGGAACAGATGCGGGCATTGCGCGAGAAGACCGAGCAATATTGCGTTGTGATGCAAACTTTAATGCGGCCCCCGAGCCTGAAGAGCGAGTGGGCCGGGCTGGTTTGAACGCCTGCATCGCGATAAACCACGAATGGCAGCGCGCTCCACGAGTTTGACGCGATCCCGCTTCCGCGGGCAGGCTGGAAACACCTTGTTGGAAAATCGGGAAGGGGAGAAGTTACGCGCCTTCGGAGCCAGCCTTTTTCTGCGCGTGGCATTTGCTGACAATTGCGGATCGGAGGCGGCTGCGGAGGTCTTCAGGAAGTTCGTAAAGCTGGGAATCGCGGTAGATTTCGATGGTCTTCTTGGTGGTGTCGCAGACTACGTAGCAGTTGTGGCACCAGGAGAGATGGTCTTCCAACTCTGTCTTTGTTCGGTCGTCAATGACGCCGTCCAGGTAGTTGGTCAGCTCCTGCAGAAACTCAGAGCATTTCACGGGTTGCCGTCTCCACGATTCGCATCGCCGTTCTCTCGCTTCTGGAAGTAGCGGTTCAGCCGCTCACGCAACTGCAGCCGCGCCCGCAGCAGGCGCGACTTTACCGCCGGTACACTCAAATCCAGCGCCTCTGCCGTTTCCTCGGTCGAGAGACCTTCCACGTCTCTCAACACGAACACCGTCCGGAAACTGGCAGGCAATCCCTGGATGGTGCGGGTCAAGATGTCGCGAAGTTCCGCCTGATTATATTGCTGTTCAGGGTTCGGACTCCAGTCGGCCACTTCCCGAGGTAACGAATCATCCTCGGTCTTGACATCCTCATCCAGCGAAACCATGCGCTCCGGCCGCCGGCGCCGCAGCTTCATCAGCGCCTCGTTCACCGCAATGCGTACCAGCCAGGTGTAAAACTTGGACTGGCCCTGGAACTGCGCCAGGTTGGTGTAGGCCTTCAGGAACGCGTCTTGTACCACGTCTTCCGCGTCTTCGCGGTTCTGCGTTATGTGCTGCGCGATGCGAAATACGTTCCGGTCGTAACGTTTGACCAGTTGCTCAAAGGATCCAACGTCTCCGGCCTTGGCCGCCTGCACCAGCGCCATCTCGTCGCTTACAGGCTCGCCTACTGTTGGTTGGATGGCACTCATATTAGGTCCGATGCAACAATTTTCCCGTTTTCCCCGCCGGTTCTATGAATCTTCATTCTATCGGTTCGCCCACCCTCTTGACCAACCCGATTCAGCGAATGTGTGCGTATCGCGCTCAACAAGGCTGCATTCCACCCCGAACGGCAGACAAAAATCAACCTCGAAGCCTCATTGCGCTGCCCTCGGCGGCTTCGCTCAGCGCGCTCGGCGTTTTAAGATCTCCCCAGCCCCGGGACCGAGACTTCGCAATCCGTTCGCGTCGTCGCCATCTGAAACCGCCGAAGTTGCCGTTGGAATTCCCATCGAAGGTAAACAACACGCCCGAGCCAAGCCCCCCAAACCGATGACCAATGGACAGGGACTAATGGCCAATAGGCAAATCTCCAAGTGGCCCTATAATCAACACTTACAACGATCCCGAGGGTCACCCTGGCGGCCTGCGTTACGCGTTACCAGGTTACCCAGAAGGCGCTCTGCAAGCCAGCTTGCGCGCGCCGCAACGCCGCATCGGGGCAGCAGGGGCAGCGACGAGAACATGCCGGAAACGATCAGCACGCAGGAAGTCGTCGAACGGGCGGTTTCGCAGGTCATCGAGAGCCAGCGCCTGCATTTGCAGGAGCAGTTGGTGCGCCGGGTACTGGAGGCCCTGGAGGTCGAGCCGACCTCCGTCGGCCACGGCGCCGAAAGCACCGCCTCCGGGCTGCTCAAGGCGGTGTGCGCCATTTACGCCGGCAGCACGCAAAAGGAAATTCTGCGCACCCTCCTGGACAACACCGTCCGCTACAGCGGCCGCGCCGCCCTGTTTATCGTCAAGGGGAGCGCCGGCACCGGCTGGCAGGGCCGAGGCTTTTCCAACAATGACGAGATCAAAGATTTCGCCCTCGACGTCACCAACGGCCTCGCCGGCCGCGCCGTGCAGTCGCGCATGGTGTTCACCGGCAGCGCCTCCGAAATGGATGCCAGCTTCAAGTCGCGCTTCCGCACTCCATCCACCGACCGTGCCATCGTTCTGCCGCTTCTGCTGAAGGACAAAGTTGCCGCCCTGGTATATGCCGATGGCGGAGTCGAACCCAACGGACATCTGGACCCACCCGCCCTCGAACTGCTGGTTGTAGCCAGCGGCGCGTGGCTGGAAGTGAACGCCCTGCGCAAGCAGGCGAATAAGGAAGGCCAGCCCGAGGCCGCTGCCGCGCATGCCGCCCCCGAGAAATCACAGGCTCCTCCGGCGGTTCAGGCGGCGTCGCCATCCTTCGACCCCTTCGCCTCGCACGCTCCCATGCACGCTGCAGCCGCCGTGGCCTCAGCCTCGGCAGCGGAACAGCCGGCGATGGTTGCCGTCAGCGAAGCCCCAGCGGTGGAGGTTCTCCACGACGCTCCTCCGGTCGAAGAAGCTCCTGCTCCGGCCCCGCCCAGCGGCGAGCTTTCCGCCGAAGACGCCGAGGTCCACAAGAAGGCGCAGCGTTTTGCCCGCCTGCTGGTGGATGAAATCAAGCTCTACAACCAGCAGAAGGTCACCGAAGGCCGCGAAACCAAGGATCTCTACGACCGCCTGAAGGAAGACATCGACAAAAGCCGCGCCACCTACGACAAGCGTTACGGCAGCACGGTTGCGGCCGGCGCCGGATACTTCCAGCAGGCGCTCATTCAGAACCTGGCTGGCGGTGATGCCTCGGTCATGGG
This sequence comes from Terriglobales bacterium, assembly GCA_035500455.1. Classification (GTDB taxonomy): domain Bacteria; phylum Acidobacteriota; class Terriglobia; order Terriglobales; family Acidobacteriaceae; genus DATJXG01. The sequence goes on from DATJXG010000471.1 coordinate 6,001, forward strand.
CGGCAACTTTCCGCTCTAGCGTTACCAAAGACTTCTACTTCTGTTCAACAACCGGCTCATTCCGTTTAACGGCGACACGCTGTTTGTGTAAAAATTAATTCGTGGATCGCCACTGCAGTCCGGAACCACAACCCTGTCATCGTCATCCTGAGCGAAGCGAAGGACTCCATGCCCGCATGAAGCTTCTGCGGCGCATCAGGGAATTTCTGCGAGGCTCTGGAAGGGGCGTAGCACGAACTGATCGCATCATCAACTGGTCCAGCGCCGCGGTCTTAATCGTCAGCGCCTGCCTGGCCCTCGGCTTGGCTGGATCAACATCAGCCCAATCTCCAACCACGCAGCCGCCGGCGAAGGAGTCTTCAGCGAAAAAGCCATCGGCGAAGAAACCCACGGCGAAGAAAGCCACGGCGAAAAGGCCCGCGTCCAAAACTACCTCTTCACGAAAGACCGCAAGTTCCAGAAAAACCACCCACAAAAAAACCGTCGCAGCCCGTCGCCATCATCCTTCTCCACGTGTGCGCCGCATGCGTCAGGCCTTCGTAGCCTCCGCCAGCCTCAAGCCCATGGCGCGCCAACTGCTGCAGGATCGCACTCCTGCCGCCTACGCGGGGGTAGAAACGTACGCCCGCCGCCACGCTAAAGAAGACCCTGGCGCCCTAGCCTGGCTCGTAGTCGGCTACGCCCACATACTCGACCGCGACTTCGCCCAGGCTATCGATCCGCTCAACCGCGCCAAACCGCACGCCGGCGACTTGTCTGACTACGTCAATTACTACCTGGCAAATGCATATTTTCAAACCGGTCACATGCCGGAAGCCGCCGCCGTCCTCGCGGATTTCGACAAGAACGAACCCGATTCGCTGCTCCTCCGCGATGCCCGCGTGCTCTACGCCAACGTGCTGATCGCCGACAACCGGCCGCAGGAAGCCGCCGCCCTCCTGGAGAAAGACCGCCAGCCCACGCGGGCCGACGTCGAACTTGCGCTCGGCCGAGCCTATGCCGCCACGGGCGAGGCCGATAAGGCCATCGCGACGCTCCGCAATCTCTACTACACCATGCCGCTCAGCGGGGAAGCCGATCAGGCGGACTTAGAGCTGAAGAAAATTCCGGTACCGCCTTCCATTCAGTCGCCGAGTTTCAGCGAGCGCAAAACCCGCGCCGCGCTGCTGCTGCGCGGGCGCCGTTACAACGACGCCGCCAACGAATACCGCGACCTGCTCAATCAGGCCGAGCCCGACCAGAAGCCCCTGATGCAACTTGCCCTGGGAGGAGCCTTGCGCCGCGCCGGGCGCAACAGCGAAGCCAAGCAAATTCTGGAAAGCCTCTCCGCACCCAGCACCGACATGGAAGGCGAGCGCCTCTACAACCTCGCCGAAATCGCCCACTCCGCCAACGACGAAGACGCCTTCTTCCGCCTCCTCGGCCAGCTCCGCCAAGCCGCACCCCAAAGTCCGTGGCTCGAGCAGGCGTTGCTTTCAGCCGGAAACATTTATCTGCTCAAGCCCGACTACGACCGCGCCATCGATTGCTATCGCGAACTGCAGGAACGTTTTCCCACCGCCGGCCGCGCCGCCTACGCCCATTGGAAAGTTGCCTGGCTGAGCCTGCGCATGGGCCGCAACGCGGAGGCCAAAACCGAGTTCGAGCAGCAGATCGCCCTCTACCCCAACTCCGCCGAAGTTCCGGCGGCGCTGTACTGGCGCGCCCGCCTGGCCGAGGAGGACAACGATCCCGTCAAGGCCCGCACCTATTACGAAAAGCTCTCCTCGCGCTTCCAGAACTACTATTACGGCGGCCTCGCCCGCGAGCGTCTGAGCAAACTTCCCGATGACGGCGATCCGGTTCACTATCCTCTTCTCGATCGCGTTCCGCCCATCGAGAATGGCGCAAAGGTCACCGAGGATGAAATCCCGACGGACAACTTGCGAGTGCAGAAAGCCGAACTGCTGGAAAACGGCGCGCTGGTGGATTTCGCGATTCGCGAACTGACGGCCGCCGCCAATGAAGAGAAAGGGAACTGGCTCCCGGCGGAAATCGCGCGCATCTACGAAGACATGGGCCGCTACGACATGGCCATCGACGCCCTCAAGCGCGCCGTGCCGGAATATTTCGCCGTTGATGTTCCCACATTGCCGCGGCCTTACTGGGAGGCTTTATTCCCCAAGCCTTATTGGGTGGATCTGAAGCGCTTCGCCAACAGCAACGGCCTCGATCCTTATCTGGTGGCCTCGCTGATCCGCCAGGAGTCGGCCTTCAATCCCAATGCGGTCTCCAACAAGAGTGCCGTGGGGCTCATGCAGCTTCTCCCCAAGACCGGCAAGTTGGTCGCCAAGCAGGAAAAACTCAGGCACTTCTCTGCGCCCCAGCTGTTTACTCCGGCGGTGAACCTGCAGCTGGGGACGCGCTACTTCCGCGGCATGGTGGACCGCTTCGGCTCCTTCGAATATGCCCTCGCCGCCTACAACGCCGGCACCGACCGCGTGGACGACTGGCTCAAGCTCGGCAAATACCGCGACCCCCAGGAATTCGTAGAGTCCATCCCTTTCACCGAAACCCGCGAATACGTGCAGGCCATCCTGCGCAACGAAGGCGTCTACCGCAAGCTCTACGGAACGCCGTAGATTCGGTTTTCTTTGCGTCCTTGGCGGTCTTCGATTTTGGCGGTTATGAATCCTGAGCTGCCACCAATCCCAACCGCAAAGATCGCAAAGAATGCAAAGAAAAACCTTCCGCCGCGCAGCCGGGCAACCTACTTACTTCCCGCTTTCAACAATCCCATCGCTCCCATCCATTCCAGCAATCGCGACGGCCACTCAGCCACCGGACCAGTATTAGTGCTGCGCATTCCAAATCCGTGTCCCACTCGCGCGTAAACATGCAACTCTGCCGACACGCCTGCCTGCTTAAACTCCAGATATAACTTCGGCAACCCCTGCGAAAACTCCGGCCGGTCATCCCCACCGCAAAGCAGAAACGCCGGCGGCGTATCCTTCGAAATCTTGATATCTTGCGGAATCGCCGGATAAAACAGCGCCTGAAACGCCGGTCGCGAACTCTGCCGGTCCAGCGGATCTGCGGCGTTCTCCATCCCCGAGTCATAGCGTGTGCCAGCGAGCGCCGCCACTTCTCCACCAGCCGAGAAACCCATCACTCCAATTCGATTCGGATCCACGCCAAACACCTCCGCGCGGCTGCGCACCAGTCGGATCGCCCGCTGCATATCCCGCAGGGAGTCGCCCTCCACGGTGTAAGTGGACCCCTCTTCGTGCGCCAGCCGGTACTTCAACACAAACGCCGCCACGCCATGCTCA
>DATJXG010000472.1:0-5511 GCA_035500455.1 Terriglobales bacterium
TAATCTGTATCTGAGCCCGCTGGACTGCTCGCAAATCTAGCTGAGGCTCAAGAACGCCCCATCCTTGCGATTTTTGCAAGAATCCGGAAACCTGAATCCGGAAAACTGGGGACGAAACCCGGAAACGTGGGAACAGACAGAACCTTCCCCGGTTTTCTGTGGACCAAGGGGGATCCGCTCTAGCCGGGATCGGGGCAGCTTTTTTCGACCTATCCGCTTAAGCGTCGGTCCAAGGTAGTCGTTCCAAACTGCCCCTTGTCATTTCCGAAGAGCGAAGCGATGACGAATCTGGCCGTCCCGGCAGCTTGCACGTTTTCTGAAGAAAAAGCGAAGAGGCCGTCTGCCGATGTCCGCATCTCTTAACCGTTCAATCACTTACGCGTCTATACAATTATGTCATGACGTTGTGTTCCACGGGGAACATTGGCGCTTGAGATCGTCTCCGCGCACCGGGCCTTCCTTCTCCTCTAACGCTTGTAAGCAACCACGGTGCGCATGTGGCAGGCCACCGCGCGGCCGCGGTGGAGAGCCGGTACGAATTTCCAGTCGACGGTTAACGGCGTAAGGTCATCCTTGCCCGCCTCGGCCGATTGCACCTTGCCGGCGGAGTCAATAATGAGGTCCATCTGCACCTCGCCCTGCAAAGCGTGCTGTCCCGCAAGATCGGAAGGCGGCGGGAGCTGCAGCAGGATGGTGCTGGGAGGAGTCCCGTCATTCGCATCAAAAATAGTTGTCCGCTTCTTCTTCTTTTTAGTAAGGATGGTATCGCCCTCCACCTGACTGCGAATCCCGCGCGCTCGCGCGGCCAGGATGGCGGCCCGGATCCGCTCCACGTCGCCCGCCGGCCACAGTTCCGCCAGTGACTGCCATGCCTTCTCTTCGCGGCCGCTGTAGAGGTAGGCCCAAACCATGCCCAGAATCTGTACCTTCACCACCCGCAGCGCATGGAGCTGTTTCAGGGCCGAGGCGCTTCCAGGCTCCAGCCTGCCATCGCTGGCTTTGAAATCCCGCAGGCTCCCGGCATCGATCTCAGCCCGAATGGTCGCGATCATTCGGTCAAAGTGGGGCTGGAATTCCGCGCCGGCGTCGAGCAAACGGCCGTTCTCAAGCCGAAGCACACAAACGGGTGGGTACAGGAGTTCGGCAGATGCGATACCGTCAAAGCCTTCGACCGCAAGCGCATCATCGGTCCAGATCTCAATCCGGCCGTCGAGATCATCGTCCGAAGCGCGATAAAAGCTCCCGCCGGTAATGGTGCGCAATAGCCGCGGGGGCGTTTCCAGAGAGTAGATCTGGTAAGCCGGGCAACATTGAGTATCCGAACTCGTGACGGTGAATGCGGCCGCGGGTCCCTGCCCCGCCAGGTTGCCCTCGAAAACGTCGAGGTCAATCTGGGGAACGCCGGAGGCTACGTTCAACGTTTCGTTATCTTTGTCTTTGTCCCAGGCGAGCGTGGCGTTGCATATGCGACGATCCAGTCCGCCGGTCTTTTGCGCTCCAACTTCCACGGTCACGCCGGTGGAGGATTTTCCCAGGAAACTTCCCACGCCTGCGCGGCAAACCACATCCCTGCCCTGGGCCAAACAAGCGTGCAGCGCCAGGACCAGCAACGTAGTGGAAAGCAGCGCGCGAGTCATCATTGCGATAGCGCCCACGGGTTTACGGCGGCGGGGTGGGACGTGGTTCGCGTCCAAAGTATAGCGCTGGACGAAACATATCCGTGCGTTTCGCTCACGCAAAAGCTCGAAGTGACCGTGCGTACGCTTTTGGTGGACTGTTGTTCTCCAACTCGATCCTGGCCCGGTTTCGCTGATTTGGGGATATACTGCCTCGACCAGCCAGTCCCCGGCTGCGCCATGACCTCTACACGCTTGGGGCAGTAGTGACAGAGTGTGTTGGTCGCGTCGGGTTCCTTGCAATTTGTGAAGGTGGACGGAGAGCATTGTGTCCAAACCAAGGATTGTGAGAGTGGCCCTGGCGTTGCCATTGTTGGTATTGGGAACGGTCCCCCTGATGTTTGGCTTCTTCTACCTGCTGGAATGGAGAGCGGAGCGGACGGCCTTAGTGCTCTGCAGTGTCTTCTTTTTCTTAAGTGGATTAACGATACTGGTGTCTGGACTCTGGCTGTTGGTCAGCTTGGGCCGCGAACGGTATTTCCTTTGGACCGGCGGGGTTGCATTGATGGTTTCGGCAGCTCTTCTCATTGGCGGGGCACTTACCGATCTCTTGCCCTGTTCGGGCCCGGATTGAATGCGCTCGCGGTTGGACTCCGGTGGAGTTCAGGCAGTGCTGGGAATGCTGATTTTACTGGCAGCGTGGGTGCTCCCCCGATTCGAACCCGCCGGCTGAGCCGGCCGGATTGCGCGCTGCAGGTGCTGCATTCGCTGGAAAGTTTCCTTGGGATTCATTGTGGGGCACTCCGAAGAAGCCGGAGACCTCAGAGCTATACTGCCTTAAGGGAAAATGGCTGCGATCCGCCGCAGCCTCTGTGCCCGTGATTCATGGCCGACAAAAGCAGGACGGATAAAGGTGCTGCCGCGCCCGCGACTGCGGGCGATCCTGAAACCTCGTCGCATATTCCTATCCAGCCGCTTTACACCCCCGCCGACCTTGAAGCGTCCGACCCCGAGCGCCAGATCGGCTATCCCGGCGAGTATCCCTTCACCCGCGGCATTCAGCCAACGATGTACCGCGGCAGGCTTTGGACCATGCGCCAGTATGCGGGTATGGGCGATGCCGAGGAGTCCAATAAGCGGTACAAGTACCTGCTGGCGAACGGCACGACCGGCCTTTCCGTCGCCTTTGATCTTCCTACCCAGATCGGCATGGACTCAGACAGTCCGCTCGCTCTGGGCGAGGTGGGGAAAGTGGGCGTGGCGATTGATTCCGTGGAAGACATGGAGCGCCTGTTTTCCGGCATCGACCTGACCAGGATTTCTACATCGATGACCATCAATGCGACGGCCTCCATCCTGCTGGCGCTGTATGTCGCCGTGGCCCGCCGCCAGGGTGCAGACATTCGCCGGCTTTCGGGCACGGTGCAGAACGATGTGCTTAAGGAATACATCGCGCGGGGGACTTACATTTATCCTCCGCAGCAGGCGATGCGCATCATTATCGACATGTTTTCCTGGGCTAACGAGCACGTGCCCGAGTGGAACACGATTTCCATCTCCGGCTACCACATGCGCGAGGCCGGCTCAACCGCAGTGCAGGAAGTTGCCTTCACCCTGGCCGACGGCATGGCGTACGTGGAGGCGGCTCTGCGCGCCGGGCTTGACGTGGACAAATTCGCGCCCCGGCTTTCGTTTTTCTTCAATGCGCACAGCGATTTTCTGGAGGAAGTGGCCAAGTTTCGGGCCGCGCGGCGCATGTGGGCGCGCATCATGCGCGAGCATTTCCAGGCAAAGAATCCGCGCTCCTGGATGCTGCGCTTTCACACCCAGACCGCGGGCTCTACGCTGACGGCGCAGCAGCCGGAGAACAATATCGTCCGCACCGCCATCCAGGCGCTGGCGGCGGTGCTGGGGGGGACGCAGTCGCTGCACACCAATTCCTACGATGAGGCTCTCGCCTTGCCCACCGAGCAGGCGGCGCGGATTGCGCTGCGCACGCAGCAGATCGTGGCTTACGAGTCGGGAGCGCCGCAGACCGTCGATCCGCTGGCCGGCTCGTATTATGTCGAGTCTCTGACCGACGAGATTGAACAACGCGCCTCTGCTTATCTGGAAAAGATCGCGGCCCTGGGTGGAATGATCCCGGCGCTGGAACGCGGCTACGTGCAGCAGGAAATCCAGAACGCCGCCTATGAGTATCAGCAGAAGGTGGACCGGGGAGAGGCTGTGGTGGTGGGAGTGAACCGCTTTACCGTGGAGGAAGAAAAGCCGATACCGATCCAGCGGATCGATGAAGCGCTGGAGCGCAGGCAGGTGGAGCGTCTGCGCGCCTTGCGGGCGCGGCGCGATTCAGGTCCGTGGAGGGAGACGCTGCGGCAAGTGGAAGATGCAGCCCGCTCCGCGGAGAACGTGATGCCGCGGATTATGGCCGCCGTCGAAGCCTACGCGACCGTGGGCGAGATTTCAGACACACTGCGAAGGGTTTTCGGAGAGTACAAGGAGTCGGTGGTGGTTTAGGAACATGACCGTAAAGTCACGAAAACTCCGGAAGAAAAGGCTGGTGTTCATAAGCCACAGTAGCCGTGACACCTGGGTGGCGAAGCAGATTGCTCGTGAGATCACGGATTGCGGGGCTGTACCGTTTCTTGATGAGGCCGACATCGAGACGGGTGCCGAATTTGAGGACGCAATTTTGGCGTTCCTTTCCAGGGCACACGAACTGGTGGTACTGCTTACGCCGTGGGCCCTGGATCGGTCGTATATCTGGGCCGAAATCGGTGCTGCATGGGGTCGCCGCATACCTATCGTCGCGGTACTCCATGGGGTCACTCCGCAGGAATTGCAAGCCCGTCCGGGAGTTCCGGTCCTGATTAAGAAACGTAACCTGATCGATCTAAATGACATCGACGGCTATCTGAAACAACTGCGTGGTCGAGCCTCAGAGGCGTAAAATCAATAGTGGATGAAGATGAGTAAACCTAGCGTTTTCATATCGCATTCGTTTTCCGATGCGGGCTGGGCGCGGCAATTCGCGAATTCGCTCGAACGTCGAGGCCTTAAGGTTTGGTTTGATGCCGACGCCGTTCAATCTGGCCAATCCCTGAGCGCCGCCATCGAAAAGGGACTACGAGAAAGCAACATTATCGCCCTGCTTGTTACGCGGGACACGGTAACGCGGCCTAATCTTTTTTTTGAGATTGGGGCTGCCTTGGGCATGGGCAAACCGCTCATACCGGTCGTTTCCAAGGATATCGATCCTTCCCTGCTGCCGGCATCACTGCGTGAGCGGACGTATTTGGTAAAGAACTCGCCGGACATAACCGCACGAGAGTTCGTTTCTCAGGCGCTGCACATTTAGCGTTGCGGCTTGTCAGAGTTCCCCGCGTAGCGCGTTTCTAGATTTTGTATCGTCTAGGTAGCATTCCAGCGACTCACTTTCCGTTCTACCGAACTCTACCTTGTGGCGGCGTTGGCTTGGTCTTCGGTTTTGTAGTCGCAGGCTTCGCGGCAGGGTTGGCAGTAGAGGAGGCCGTCGCCACAAAGGCGAACGTCGATCTGCGACTGGCACATGCAGCAATATTTCTCGCAGTAGCAGCGCTCTTCGAAGGCGTCGCACTGCAGGCAGCGGAAACGGTGTTTGGTGGGCGTTGCCATAAACGAAATCTAGCCCGCGAAAGGGAATGGGGAAAGTTCCGATGGTAACCCGGGGCATTTTCGATTTTCGATTGCTGATTTTCGATTGGCAAATTCGCCCGGCTGCGGATAGGCGGCCGGGGATCTGCCTGCTTCACTCGAAGATCGACAATCGACAATTGCCAATTGGCCATCGAAAATCAAAAATCACCAATCAAAAATGATCATTCCCCCCGATTGACCGTCGCAAAAACCGCGTGGT
>DATJXG010000473.1:0-32211 GCA_035500455.1 Terriglobales bacterium
TCGGCGGCGTTGATGGTCGCCGCCTGGATCGCCTGCAGCGGCGTCAGCCCCAGTTTCACCATCACGGCAAACTCGCGGGCGTTCAGTCCGTGAGGATAGACGGCGGCATCCGTGCCAAACGCGACTTTCACTCCGCTGGCGAAGGCATGAGCAATGTTCTTGCGCGCAAGCGGCATCACCGTCCGCCCCTTGGCGATCATTTCCGCGGGAACGTGAATTCGTTCCGCGTTCTCCAGGAACCAGTCCGCGAGATAGAGCGTGGGCACCAGGTAGGTACCGTGCTTTTTCATTTCCGCGATCGCCGCATCGTCAATGTAGGAGCCGTGCTCGATGGAATCCACTCCCGCCTCCGTAGCCCACAGAATGCCCTGAGCGCCGTGAGCATGCGCGGCAACTTTGCGGCCGAGGCGGTGGGCATCGGCGACGATGGCCTTCATCTCCTCCAGCGTGTACTGCGACGCCTGGGGATCGTCGCCATGGGAGAGCACGCCGCCGGTAGCGCAGATCTTGATGAGGTCCGCGCCATACTTGATGTTCTCGCGAACCTTATGCTGCACGGCCGCAATCCCGTCGGCCACCCCGTCGGCGCTGTAGTGAAATTCCGGGGCCAGCAGGTTGTTGTCGCAGTGCCCGCCGGTAATACCCAGCAGCGGACCGCTCACCAGCATTCTGGGGCCGAGAACATCGCCGGCGTTGATGGCATCGCGGAGTGCGACGTCAGTGAAGCCATCTGCGCCGACGTTGCGCACCGTAGTGAAGCCGGCTTCGAGCGTTATGCGGGCGTTGCGCGCGCCGGTCAGTGCCTGGCGTGGCAGCGAGATGCCAAGCGACTCGTAGCCGGAATCCCTGGGATCCATCGTCAGGTGGGTGTGGGAATCGATCAGTCCGGGGAGAACGGTTGCATTCCGCAGGTCGATGACTTTGTCGGAAGCGGCCGGCTTAACGTCGGCGGCCGCACTGATGCTGACGATCTTGTCGCCTTCGATCACGATGCTCTGGTCCGGCAACAGCTTGCCGCTTCTGACATCGAGCAACTTCCCGGCGCGAATAATGGTGCGCGGCTGTTGCGCGAGTAAAGCGACACTGCACCCGGCAATGCAGAGAATGAGTACAAGGACAGCGAGTCTGCGGGGCATTGGGTTCTCCTTGAAGGAGGTGTTAAAAATCAATGGACGGCTTTTCTTTGCGATCTTTGGGTTCCTTGCGGTTTCAAGCAGAAGGCGAAGGCCGCGGCTCAGACTATGGCCTCACCGTGAGCATCACCACCCCGTGGGACGGCACCGAGGCTCCGACTTTCCCGGTAAACTTTCCCAGGTCTTTGTGCTGCCACAAATCGCGCACCTCGGCGCTTATGTGATCGGGATAGCCGAGTTCCTCCCAGCTCACGGCAATATTCATTTCGCCAGAGCCGCGATTGAGCAGCACCACGGCGCGGCTGCCGTCGCTAAGCTGTTTGGCCCAGACATCGGCGTCGCCATCACGCGCCACGCGCACGCCCTCCCGGCCCAGCGTGTCCTGGTTTACCGCAATCACCTCTTTGTTGGTCAGGATGTCGCGAATCTCCGGACTCATGCTGCGCAGATCGTTGCCCGCGATCAGCGGCGCCGCCAGGATCGCCCATAGGCTGAAGTGGGAGCGGTACTCGGTGTCGCTCATGCCGCCGTTGCCCACCTCCAGCATATCCGGATCGTTCCAGTGCCCAGGGCCTGCGAAGCTGGCCAGGCCTGCCTGCTGATCGAGGATGTTTATCATGCCCGTCTCGCAGCACGCGCCGTCGCGGGTTCTCTCCTTGCCTACCCAGGAATCGTGAATGTCGCCGGTGGTGCGCCACAGGTTCCCGCCAACCTGCCTGCCCCAGAGCCACGGCTTGGCGGCGCCCCATTCGCAAATGCTTAGCACGATGGGCCGGCCGGCGGTATCGAGCGCACGGCGGATGTTTTCGTAGGACGCCCGGGGATCTTGTGTCGTGGTGTTGCACCAGTCGTATTTCAGATAATCCACGCCCCATGCCGCATACTTCAGCGCGTCCTGGTATTCATGGCCCAGTCCGGCAGGCCGCCCGGCGCAGGTTTTACTGCCGGCGTCGGAATAAATGCCGAACTTAAGCCCCAGCGAGTGAATATAGTCCGCCACCGGCTTGATGCCCGACGGAAAGCGCTGCGGGTCGGGCACGATGTTGCCGTCTTTGTCGCGCGAAACCTGCCAGCAGTCATCGATGTTGATGTACTGGTAGCCGGCATCTTTCATGCCGGATTTCACCATGGCGTCGCCCATCTGCTTGATGAGATCTTCGTTGACGTTGCAGCCGAACTTGTTCCACGAATTCCAGCCCATGGGCGGAGTGAGCGCCAGGTTGGCGGAAACCGGGTTGGAGTAGGGAGGGGGCGGCTCCTCGGCAGCGAACAACGGCGCGGCTAGAACGAATGAAACGATGATCGCGGCAAAACAGCGTGTCCGGAATGACATGGGATTCCTTTCGGCAAATTCGCCCCGACATTTGTACCAGAGAAAACGCACCGAGTGGAAGGCGAGCCTCTGCTGAGAACCGAGAACTGACATCTGAGAACTGGGTTTCACACCAAAAAATGTTCAAAGAAGACTAAGACGCCAGCCACGAGTCGGTTGCTGCCGAGAAGATGTAGACGGTTCGGGGGTGACCGCAAAGGACGCAAAGAACGCGAGACACAAGGGGGAAAGGGATGAGGTGCAGCGTCCCGGTCTGATTTGACAATCCAACGAGCGCACTCTACCTTTCTTTCGGTTCCGCCACATGGAGGTTCTCCCCGTGAGTCTAAAAACATTGCGGCTTCTTCTCTCGTTCTGCGCTTTGCTGCTGCTTTCGTTCGCATCGCTCTATGTTGGCGCGCAGAATGGCGAGGCGGTGGGAATTTTTGAAAACCATGCCGACATCGGCACAGTGCTTCATCCCGGCTCCGCCAGCTATGACGCCTCCGCGAAAACCTACACCTTGAGCGGCAGTGGCGAGAACATGTGGTTCAAAGTAGACGATTTTCAATTTGCCTGGAAGAAAGTTTCCGGAGACATGGCGCTGAGCGCCGACATCTCCTTCCTCGGCACTGGCGGTGCCGAGCATCGCAAGGCGGTCGTCATGTTCCGCCAGAGCCTCGACGGCGACTCCGTCTATGCCGACGTCGCGGTTCACGGCAACGGATTGACCGCACTGCAATACCGCGACGCAAAGGGCGAGATCACCCGCGAGGTGCAGTCAAGCCTCAGCGCCCCTCGCCGCGTGAGCATCATTAAGCGCGGCGGCTATGTGTATATGTCGCTGGGCGATGACAACGAAGTCCGCATGGGCGGCGGCTGGATTCGCATTCCCCTCGCCGGCGAGTTCTACGCCGGCATCGGCGTCTGCTCCCACGATAAAGACGCCGTAGAGAGGGCCGTCTTCTCCAACCTCACCCTGCAGCCGCCTGAGCCGAGCACAGGCACGCCTGTTCTCTACAGCACACTTGAGACGGTGGCGGTGGATTCTGGCGACCGGAAGGCAGTTTACATCGCCCAGAACCACTTCGAAGCGCCCAACTGGACGCGCGACGGCGCTGCGTTCCTCTTCAACCGCAATGGTCATATTGAACGCCTCCCGGTAGCCGGAGGAAAGCCCGAGGTGATCGATACCGGCTTCGCCGACCGTTGCAACAACGACCACGGCATCTCGCCCGACGGTACGCAACTTGCCATCAGCGATAACTCGCAGGGCGACCACGAGTCGCGCGTTTATGTTGTACCGCTCGGCGGCGGAACGCCGCGCCAGATCACCAAGAACGCGCCATCCTACTGGCATGGCTGGTCGCCGGACGGCGCAACCCTAGCTTACGTTGGCCAGCGCAACGGCGACTTTGACATTTACACGCTGCCCCTGAACGGCGATCCAGGCGCGCCAGAAATCCGCCTCACCACCGCCAAAGGCCTCGATGACGGCCCGGAATATTCCCCGGACGGCAAGTACATCTACTTCAACTCCGAGCGCACCGGCCACATGCAGATCTGGCGCATGAAAGCCGACGGCAGCGAGCAGGAGCAGGTCTTTTCCGACGACCACAACAACTGGTTCCCGCACATCTCCCCAGACGGACAATGGATGGTCTTCCTCACCTACGACAAGAGCGTCACCGGCCATCCCGAAAACAAAGACGTAATGTTGCGGGTGATGTCGCTCAGCGACAAGTCGATCAAGGTGCTGGCGGAATTATTCGGCGGGCAAGGAACGATCAATGTGCCGTCATGGTCGCCCGACAGCAAAGAGGTGGCGTTCGTAAGCTATCAGCTGATTCCGTAGCGCCGGCGTCCCGCCGGCCATGGACGAGATTTACCAGCTCCAAATCTGAGCGAAGCGAAGAGGCATTGTCGGCGATCTCAGCGGGGGTTCTCCGCGAAATCTGCGTTTTCAGGATTTCCGACTGCCCGCTACTTCCCCAGCTTTACCTCGAAAAACTTCGCCATCAGCTCCAGCGCCTCCTTCGTCTCCGGCAACTGGAAGTGATACCAGAAGGCGTGCGGCAGGGCGTCGAACACCACGAGTTGCGCGTCATCCCCGGCGCCAAGCAGCGCGCGATGAAAATTAGCTGTGCTGCACAGCAGTATGTCGCGGGTGCTGGTGACCAGCAGGCTCGGCGGCATTCCATGCAGATCGGCGAAGATCGGAGAGAGCACCGGGTCCCTGAGGTCGGTTTTGCCCGCGTATTCTTCCGACCGCGGATGGTTTGGATCGGTGGGCTTGAGCAGTCCCGGAAATCCATTCAGGGTGAAGAGTTGCCAGGAGTCGGTTGGGCGGCTGAAATCGGCGAGCATGGTGAACAGGCCAAGCGCGCCCGGCAGCGGCAAGCCCAACTGCTTCAGGCGAACCGCAACTTCGGCGGTCAGAATTCCTCCCGCCGACGTCCCGAAAATTCCGATGTTGCCCGGTTTATAGGTTTTCAGCAGTTCCTTGTAAACCGCCACCACATCGTCCACCGCCGCCGGGAAAGGATTCTCCGGAGCCAGCCGGTAATAGACCGAAACCACTTTGATCTTCGCCAAATTCGCGATCGGCACGCCCTCGATGAGCGAGCCCGAATCGGAGTTGAAGCCGCCGCCGTGCAAATTGATGAGCACGCGGCTGCGATTCGCTTCCGGCATCTCCAGCGGCGTGATGATATCGGTGCGCACGCCGGCGGTGGTGGTTTCTTCGACCTTTGCCGGATAGTATTTCAGCGCCTCGGCCGAATCGCGCTTGCGCCACTCATCGGTGGATTTGCGCCGCTCCGCGAGTGTCTGCGGCGCATACTTCTGCTTGTCGAGGGAAAGCAGCCATTGCTGAGCCTCGGGACTGATGGTTGTGGGCATCGGCACTACGCGGGTGAGGTGCGCCGTGCCATCGGCGTCGAAAGTGGCGGAGTCTTGTGGGGGCCTTTCTTGTGCCGAAGCCAGCGCGCACGTCAAGGCAATGACCAGCGAAGAGACGCAACACACAATGGAGATTTTCATCGCGACATTTGTATCAGAGAGACGGGTGCGAGAGAAAGGACGGTGTGGAGCAGGCTCCTGCCCGCGCAGGCAGCAGACGGATCCGGTGCCGGCTGAATACGTCTAGCGGGCGCGCTTCCGCGCCGCGGGCTTCCGAGCCTTCTTCTTGGGGGACGCAGTTTTCTTAGTGGGTCTCTTCGTAGCCGCGCGCGCGGTCCGCTTCTTCGCGGTTTTTCTGGCTTTCCGAGGCGCGGTACCGGACTTCACCTTCTTCACCACGCTCGCGGCCTCGGCGCTCAACTGTGTCGCCTTGGCAACAATCATGCCGGCGGTTGTCCCTACCGCTTTCGCCACTGTGGTCAATACGCTTTCGTCATTTGGTGTTTCCGCGTCGTTCGCCATACTTCCTCCCGTTCCTCAGCTTTTTGCCCGGCTTCGGGTGACCAGGTCGATCACCAGCACGATGAGGCCCACCACTACCAGTAAATGAATCAGACTTCCCGCAATGTGTAGTACGAATCCCAGAAGCCAAAGAATGAGTAGCACGGCCACAATCGCTCGCAGCATAGGCCTCCACAGGAGCGGCCAACCGTAGCAGGATTGTTGGAGGAAGTCCAGGCGGCGGATGTTGCCTGAGCGCGAGGCGAATTGAAGGTGCTGTCCTACTGTTTGGAATTGTCATCCCGAGCGCAGCGAGGGATCTCGGTTCCTGCCTGCACGATCACCCGTTCAGCGGTCGGCAGAAACCCAGATCCCTCGCTGCGCTCGGGATGACAGTGCTCGGGTTTTCAGGTTACGTCAGCCCGTATTTTCCGCGCTCAATCATCCTCTGCGCGATCTGCTGGCGCAGTTCGATAGTGTTAAACGGCTCGTACTTCGCGAGGCGGCGCAGGATGGCGAGTTGGGTACGCAGCATGTCGCCGTCGGCGACGGCGGCAATGACTTTCTTCGCGGCGGCCTCGATCTTCTCCATCGCCTGCGAGATATAGACGCGCGTCATTGCGATCGGCAGAGCCGTGGCCGACTCGCCTTGCTTCTCCGCGATCTTTGCGGCGCGCAGCACCGCGGATTCCATCGCGTAAGTCTCGATCACCATGTCGGCGATGGCGCCCAGGATCTCCTGCTGGTCCTGAATCGCCTGCAGATATTTTTGTGAGGCCGCTCCGGCGGCAAACAAAGCGAGTTTCTTCGCCGACGCCACCAATCGCTGCTCTTCCGCCAGCGGCCCTTCGACTTCGTCACCCGAGGACGGCCCCGACAGGACCTCATCCATCAGCTTCTTGATCGCAGGCATAAGCGGCAACTGGCCCGATGTCGCCCGCTTCAGCAGGAATCCCGTGATGATCAGCCGGTTGATTTCGTTCGTGCCCTCGAAGATGCGATTGATGCGCGCATCGCGATACGCCCGCTCCGCTGGATACTCTTCGACGAATCCATAGCCGCCATAAATCTGCACCGTCTCGTCGACCACGTAATCGATCATCTCCGAGCCCCACACTTTAATGATCGAGCACTCCACTGCATATTCCTCGATCGCCTTGAGCGTCTGCTTGGCGGCGTCGGCCGCCGATTTGTCCACTTCGCTGAGCGCGGTATCCATCATGCCGACGGTGCGGTAGACCAGCGACTCACCTACATAAATAAGTGTCGCCATATTGGCCAGCTTTTCGCGCACCAGCCCGAAGTCGGCGATTACTTTGCTGAAGGCCTTGCGCTGCTTGGCGTAACCAATGGCGTTCTCGATGGCCAGCCGCGCACCGCCCACGCACATCGCGCCCAGCTTGAACCGCCCGACGTTGAGGATGTTGAAAGCAATCACATGCCCCTTGCCGATTTCGCCCAGCACGTTCTCGGCTGGAACTTTGCAGTCGTTCAGAATGATGGGGCAAGTGGACGAGCCGCGAATGCCGAGCTTGTGCTCTTCCGCGCCGACGGAGAATCCCGGGAAATTCCGCTCCACCAGGAACGCGGTGAACTTCTCGCCATCCACCTTGGCGAACACCGTGAACAGATCGGCGAAGCCGGCGTTGGTGATCCACATTTTCTCGCCGTTCAGAACGTAGTGAGCCTTGTCGGCGGAAAGCTGGGCGCGGGCGCGGCAGTTCAGAGCATCCGAGCCGGAAGAAGCTTCCGACAAGGCATAGGCGCCCACAATTTCCCCGGCCGCCAGCCGCGGCAGGTATTTCCTCTTCTGCTCTTCCGTTCCGAAATAAACAATGGGCAGGGTGCCAATACCGGTGTGCCCACCCCAGGTGGTGGCGAAACCTGCGTATTTGGCGATATGATCCGCGATCACCGCGGCGGTGACTTTATCCATTTCCAGGCCGCCGTAGACCTCGGGAATTTCCACACCGCTCAGGCCCAAATCCCCGGCCTTCTTCAGCAGGCCGCGGGTGACGGAGAAGTCTTTGTGCTCGATCTTCTCGATGTTGGGGATGATCTCGTTGAGCGCGAACTCCTCCGTGGTCTGGCCGATCAGCTGGTGCTGTTCGCTGAAGTCTTCGGGAGTAAAGACTTCGTCGGAGTTGCGGGTTTCGAGAAGGAAGCTGCCACCGGCAATCTTGGAAGCCGGAATTGTTGCTGTGGCCATTCTTGACACCTCAAAGCGAAATCACCACGGAGGCACGGAGACACAGAGGATTATTGCATTTTTTGACGGGTTCGCCAGTTACGGAAGCCGAATGCAGGTTCCGCCACCGATTGGCGCGGATTTGAACCTTGAATCGCCTTTCTTCCGTGACTTTGCGCCTCTGTAGTGAAGGGACAGCCGCGTCTACATCGTCTTCACGTCCAGACTCTTCCACAAATACCAGCAGGCAACGGTGCGGTGGGGCTCCCAGGCCTTGGCGAGCTTTGCCATCTGCTCCGGCGTCGGCATCTTGCGCTTGCGGTAGTGTTTCATCATGGCGGCGCGAATGCCGTAGTCGCCCGTTGGCAGCACGTTGGGACGCTTCAGGGTGAACATCAGGAACATCTGGGCGGTCCACACCCCCACGCCCTTTACCTGGGTCAGGTGCTTGATTACATCATCGTCAGACATTTCGTGCAGTCGCGTGAAGTCCAGGTCGCCGCGCTGCGCCCGCTCCGCCATGTCGCGCAGGTACGAAGACTTCTGCTTGGAAAGGCCCACCGAACGCATCTGCGCGTCGCTTAGCTTGAGAATTCCCACGGGCGAAAGCGGCTCGCCGGCCAGTGCCGCAAAGCGCTTGAAAATCGTCGCCGCCGCTTTGCCGTTCAGTTGCTGGTAGATGATCGCCTCGGCCAGGCTGTGAAACTCCGGCGGGCCATACTCCATGCGGCAAGGTCCCACGCGCTCGATGATCGCCCGCAGAATGGGATCAGCTTTCTTCAAATGCCGGACTGCATTCTTCATGGCGCTGAAAAGGATAGCAGACGCACTCTTTCATCGTGATCTCACCACGGAGACACGGAGGCACAGAGAAAAAGCAAATTCTTGCCACAGATTTGCGCGGATCGGCACGGATTCAGCTAGAACTCCTGCTTCGCCGTGGCTTGCTCTGGCCCAACTCTCCCGGCGGCGATCACTGCGACGAAGTAATTCTCGCCTTTGATGGGATTTCCGGCCAGACGCCGCATCATGGCGATCTGGCCGACGTGAGTCAAAGCGTCGGCAATCGGCCCCTGAAACAGCTTTTCGGCGGAAGCATGCAAGGGCTTGCCGGAGGCCAGGTAATCATCGAACGCTTTGAGCGCGGTAAAGAAGCGCTCCACTTCCCTGTCCCAGGGGAGTTGGGTTGAATTGTTCCAGCGCTCCTGCCCCTCGGCGAGGGAAAGCGCCCAATCCAGCAAGTCGCCGATGTGCGCCAGAATCTGCCCGGGCGTTCGCCCCGCACCGCCGAATGCCGCAAATTCAGCCGGAGCTTGCCGAACCGCCTTGCCACCGCGATACGCGAGCGTAGCCACAGTGTGCCGCAATAGGTCACAGCCGGAATCAGATGCAGTATTCATACATGCTCCAGTAAATCAATTATGTCCAAAACCTCGCCGGTCAAGCATCTCTCCGGGTCCTCGGCAGAAGTTCTCCGCGCCCTCGGCGTTTTAACGTTTTAGCACGGATTGAAAACCATTGCCGTCCTGCAAAACCGTGTCGCTCCTGGGCAGTTTGGGTGAAAACCAGTTCTCTGTTCTCAGATCTCAGTTGTCAGTTCATCATCCCAGACCGCCATCAATATTCCACACTTTCCAGATACAATCCACCCGCCGGCGCCGTGGCTCCGGCGGCCGAGCGGTCGCGCGCCTGCAATATTTTCGCCAGATCATCCGGCTGCAATGTGCCTTTGCCCACCAGCACAAATGTGCCCACCAGATTACGCACCATGTGATGGAGAAATCCCCTTCCCCGCACCCTGTAGACGAATTCGTCCCCTTTTCGCTCCCACCCTGACGCAAAAACTGTTCTTACATTCGAAACTTCCCGATCCTCCCGGCGCTCAGGATCCACCGCCGCGAACGAAGTAAAGTCGTGCTCTCCCAAAATAAATTCTGCCGCCTGCTGCATCGAGGCTTCATCTAAGGGGAAAGGAAAATGCCAGACGTAACGTGCCAGGAATGGCGGGCAAGTCCGGCCGCGATAGATGCGATAGTGATAGGTTTTAGCCCTCGCGGATTTGCGCGCGTGAAAGCTAGGCGGGACTTCTTCCGCCTGCAGAACGCGGATCGCGGCGGGCAGGATGTCATTCAGCGCCTTAACCAGATTGCCGGCTGGAATAGGAGACTGGCTGGTGAAGCTTGCGACCTGCGCCAGCGCGTGAACTCCAGCGTCGGTGCGGCCTGAGCCCTGGGGCAAGACGTTTTCGCCGGTGAGCCGTCCAATAGCCGAAGCCAGCGTTCCCTGGATGGTCGCGGCATCCGGCTGCACTTGCCAGCCGGAGAAATCACAACCGTCGTAAGCCAGGATCAATTTGAGATTACGCATCGAAGTTGGCGTTGGTACTAAAGTTACAGATCGCGCGGCGCTGCGAGCGAACAGCGCAGGCGGTCAGATATACTATTGCACTTGCCGTAATCAGACCAATTGAAGACAGCGAATTTGCCCAACCCCCTACAAAAATTGAACCTGGGCGGGGGATTTTGCGTAAATCCATAGTCGCTTGAGAAAGTCTCTTAAGTCTTCAACGGCAAAGCTCTTATACATGTTTGGAGGTAAACGAATGCTGCCTCGTCCGAAATTTGCCGCCCGGTTTGTGGCCGTGCTGGCACTGACCACTTTCCTGCCGGGCGCCCTGTGGGCGCAGGAACCCGCCCCGGAGACTCCTCAGCCGCAACAGAACCGGCTGCGCGACTACTCCAAACCGGTCGGGCACTTCCCCAACTTCATCGCCCCCTACACACCGCAGCACGTCCCCAAGGCCAACCTGAGCAACACCGGGCGCATAGAAGACCTGATGAAGGACGGCAAGCTCTACCTCTCTATGAATGACGCCGTGGCCCTGGCGCTGGAGAACAACCTCGACATCGCCATCGCGCGCTACAACCTGAACATCGCTGAGACGGATATTCTGCGCGCGAAGGCCGGCGCCAGTATCCTGGGCGGCAATTTCGGACTGGTGCAGGGCACGCCCGGCGGCACCCAGGGCGGCCTCAGCGGCGTCGTTGGTTCCGGCAGCGGCGGCACCACCGCCGGCCTGGGCGGCGCGGCCACTGGAGCGGGCGGCATCGTGCAATCAACCGAAGGCTTGGGACCGAACATCTCCAGCTTCGATCCGATTCTCACCGGCACACTGCAGATCGACCACGCCAAATTTGAGTGCAACAGCCCATTCTGCGGAACCGTACAGAACACCGGCACGGCCAATTTCACCTATCAGCAGGGATTCATTTCCGGCACCAACATGTCGCTGGGATTTACCAACTCGCGCGTAACCTCCAATAACCCATTCACCCTTATCAGTCCGTCGCTGGCTTCCGGCTTCCAGTTCCGGTTGACGCAGCATCTGTTGCAGGGCATTGGACTCGCGCCCAACACCCGCTTCATCCGCATCGCCAAGAACAACCGGGAAATTTCCGACGTCGCCTTCCGCCTGCAGGTCATCACCACGGTCAACCAGATTGAAAGCATCTACTGGGACCTGGTGTACGCCTACGAGAACGTGCGAGTGCAGAAGGAGTCGCTGGCCTTCGCCGACAAGACCCTCTCGGACACCAAAAAGCAGGTGCAAATCGGCACCCTGGCCCCGATCGAAGTAGTGCGCGCACAGAGCACGGTCGCGACCGACCAACGGCAACTCACCCTGGCCCAGACCAACCTGCAATTGCAACAGTTGCTCACGAAGAACGCCCTGAGCCGAACTTTGGTAGATCCTACGCTGGCGGGAGCGGAAGTGATTCCTACTTCCACTATGACCCTTCCGGCAACCGAGCCGGTGGTTCCGACCGAGGATTTGATCAACGACGCGCTTTCTCACCGCGCCGACCTGGCCGAACTGCGCATCGACCTTACCAACCGGCAGATCAGCAACCGGGCGATCCGCAACCTGCTGCTGCCTTCGGTGGACCTGTTCGCCTACTATGGAGGTTCCGGCCTGGGCGGCTCCCAGAGCCCGACGGCCACTTGCGGCCCCACCACGCCGCCGGAATTTCTGGGATTCTGCAGCCCGCCCGGAACCTTTCCCGACGTCAGCTACGGCGGAACGCTGAATCAGTTGGTGAACTCGTCGGCTCCTGACAAGGGCGCCGGCATCACCATCAACATTCCCATCCGCAACCGCGCCAACGAAGCCGTGCAGGTGCGCTCCGCACTGGAGTACCGGCAGGCACAGCTCCGTCTCCAGCAGCTCGAAAATCAGGTGCGCATCGAAGTCCGCAACGCGCAATTCGCGCTACAGCAGAACCGGTCAGCCGTGGAAGCGGCGCAGGCCGCGGTTGATCTGGCGCATACATCGCTCGACGCCGAGCAGAAAAAGTATTCTCTGGGCGCATCCACCACGACCCTGGTCCTGCAAAACCAGAGCGAGTTGGCGACGGCGGAATCGAATCTGGTCTCCGCCATGGCGGCCTACGCCAAGTCGCAAGTCGAACTCGACCGCGCTACTGGCCTGTTGCTCGATCACACGGGAATTCTGATCGGTGACGCGGTGCGCGGAACAGTGACCCAGATGCCGAACGTCCCCGATGTGGCGCCTCGCCCGGCAGAACCCCCAACCCCGCCTGTGGCGCAACCCCAGCAATAGAACGACACATGTGGCGCGGGCAGTCATGCCCGCGCCTTCGTGTTTCTGCCACGGTTCAGCGTCTGCCACGAATTCCTCTTAACCAAGCCACCCCTGAAAAGTCATCCTGATCGAGTACAACTCTGGAAGACAAGAGTTCCGCAAACACCTCACCTTCCGCTTACATTTCTTTACATTCCCGGTCCATCGCAAATCCACGGAACCCGCAAATTGATATGCCACAATCGAGCCATGCATCACATCCAATACGAGTCTTGCCTTAGCACGCCAAATTTTTCTTCAGTTTCATGCGCAAGGAGATCACCCATGTCGTTTCGCCCTCTGCATTCCGCCGTTTGGCTGCTGTTGAGCACGTTTGTCCTCGGCCTTCCCGCAACCAGCACCGGGCAGCAGCAATCGCCCACAGAGCTGCCGCCAAGCCCGCAGCCGCAACAATTCAACCTGAAGGATTACTCCAGGCCGCAACCGGCTTTTCCCAACGTCATTGCGCCTTACACGCCGCAACCGGTGCCGCCTCCGAACCTTACCGACACTTCGCGGATCGGGCAGCTCATCAAAGACGGCAAGCTCTTCATCTCGCTGGATGACGCCATCGCCCTTGCCCTCGAGAACAATCTCGACATCGCTATCGCGCGTTACAACCTGAACATCGCTGACACCGACATTCTGCGCGCCAAGGCCGGCAGCTCGGTGCTGGGCGTGAATGCGGGAATCGTGCAGAACACCCCGGGCGGCGGCACCGGCGGCCTCAGTGGCCCCGTAGGGTCAGGCAGCGGAGGCACCAGCGCCGGCACCGGCGGCGCCGCCACCGGCACCAGCGGCCTGGTCAGTTCCACCCTGGGGATTGGGCCACCCATCACCAGCTTCGACCCTATCGTGACCGGCACGCTCCAGCTCGACCGCAATCAATTCCTCTCTGCCAGCGCCGTGGCCAACCGCCTGACGGCGCAGAACACTGGCACTGCCAACTTCGGATACCAGCAGGGCTTTGCCTCCGGCACTGTGATGGCGGTGGGGTTCAATAACTCGCGCGTGAGTTCCAGTTCCACCTTCGCCACGCTCAGCCCCAGTATCACCTCCAACTTCCAGTTTCGCGTTACTCAGCCTCTGCTCCAGGGACTGGGACTCGCCTCCAACATGCGCTATCTCCGTATCGCGCGTAACAACCGCGAAATTTCCGACGTCGCCTTTCGCCTGCAGGTGATCACCACGGTAGATCAGATCGAAAACATCTACTGGGACCTGGTCTATGCCTACGAGAACATGAAGGTGCAGCAGGAAGCCGTAGGCTCAGCCCAGAAGGTCCTCGAGGACAACAAGAAGCAGGTGCAGTTCGGAACCCTGCCGCCAATCCAGGTTGTAAGCGCGGAGAGTACAGTCGCCAGCGACCAGCAGGCGCTGATCGTGGCCCAGACTAACCTGCAATTGCAGGAGCTGCTCATGAAGAACGCCCTCAGCCGCAATCTCGACAACCCCGCGCTCGCGGACGCCGAGGTCATTCCAACCTCGGTCATCAAGGTCCCGGCGCAGGAGTCCGTCGTGCCCACCAAGGACCTGATTGCCGACGCCCTCGCCCACCGCGCAGAACTGGCCGAGTCGCGCATTGACCTCACCACGCGCGCGCTCAGCAACAAGGCGGTGCGCAACGCCATGCTGCCCACACTCGACCTGTTCGCTTACTACGGCGGCTCCGGCCTGGGAGGAGCGCAGAACCCCGCCAACATCTGTCCCGCTCCCCCGGCCACGCTCTTCGGTTGCCACGATGCCGGCACTTTCCAGCCGGTGAGTTATGGCGCGACGCTGGCGGATCTGGTGGATTCCACCGCTCCTGACAAGGGCGTCGGAGTAACCCTGACCATTCCCATCCGCAACCGCACCGCCCAAGCCAACCAGGTTCGCGCCCAGCTCGAATACCGCCAGGCGCAGATGCGCCTGCAGCAGCTGGAAAACCAGATCCGTATCGAGGTGCGCAACGCACAGTTCGCGGTGCAACAGAACCGCGCCGCGGTGCGTGCCGCCCAGGCCGCCACCGACTACGCCCGCCAGACCCTCGAAGCCGAACAGAAGAAGCTGGAGGTCGGGGTCTCGACCCCGACGAACGTGCTGCAGAACCAATCGGCCTTGACTACGGCGCAATCCAGCCTGGTTTCCGCTATGGCGGCGTATGAGAAATCACGCGTGGAGTTGGACCGCGCCACGGGCCTGCTCCTCGACCATACCGGCATTGTCCTGGCGGACGCGCAACGCGGCCAGGCCACCCACATGCCGCAGGCGCCTTACGTCGCGCCCAGGCAGGACATTCAGGAACTGGAGGCGATTCCGCAAAGCGCGCCACAAGAATAGTGCCCTTGAAGGGGACGGGGAGAAGGGCCCCGCCCCCGAGGCAGTCAACCCGGCGCCGAGATTGTTAAATTCAGTGCTTGCGTTTAAGGTGATCCTGGACGAACCGCGTCTTTGCGGCGCACCGCACGAGCGGCGCACAGCACGGGAACCAGGCTTCCATTGCCAAACCGAGTACCCAAGACGGCATCCGGCCGCAAGCCGAATCAGGTTGGAGTTCAGCAGATCGGCGACTCCCTGGGCATCTCCCGCGGCACGGTAGATCGAGCCCTGCATGACCGGCCGGGGGTCAGCCCAGCCACCAAGCGCAAAGTTCTCCTCACAGCGGAAAGGCTGGGATATCGCCCGAATCTTGCCGCCCGCTATCTGTCGTCCAGCAAGCGCATCACCATCGGCGTGGCCATCCCGCACGAGGTGGCCTACTTCTACGACGAAGTGCGAGAAGGAATCTTTGAGGCCGCCAGCGTCTTTGAGCCGCTCGGCGTCAGGATCCTGCACCGTCCCTATAAGCGATTTGGCCAAAACGAGGTCCGCGCCTTTCGCGATCTGCTCGACGAGGAAATCAGCGGCCTGGTGATTTCTCCGGCCTATCCCAACAAGCTTCTGCCCTACATTCAGGAAGCCACGCGTCGCAACATACCGGTTGTCTGCGTCGCCACCGATGCTCCGGGTACGAAGCGCCTCACTTCGATTTCCGTGAATCCCCAGGTGAGCGGCGCGCTGGCGGGGGAACTGATGGGATATTTCCTCGTCGAGCCTGCCAGGGTCATCGTCCTGATTGGAATGCACGCCACCGTGGACCACGAGCAAAAAGTTCATGGCTTCTGCGCCAGTTTTCGTTCCTTTTGCCCCAAAGGAGAGATTGTAAGTATCGTGGAGACCCATGACGAGCCGGACGAGGCCTACATGAAGTGCCGCAAGGTGCTCGAACAGCACGATTCGGTGAGGGGAATTTACGTCGCCACCGCCAATTCGATGCCGGTGGTGAGGGCGCTGGAGGAGTTGGGACTGGCGGGCAAAGTCAAGGTGATCGCTACCGATCTGTTTCCCGCCATTTTTCCGCACATCCGCTCGAGCACCATCGCCGCCACCATTCATCAGCGGGCGCGGGAGCAGGGCGCCATGGCGTTTCAGGCGCTCACCCGGTTTCTCACCGAGAAAGTGCAGCCGGCGACGCAGATTTCGATCAATCCCGCCATCGTCATGCGCAGCAATCTGGATCTCTTTCTGCCTGAGGACCACTCCGGCCGCGACCTGCCGTGACTTCGCGGCGAAGGCGGAAGACTTCTCTCGCGGCAAATCCGCGGGCATCCGAATCGCAGGTTGACAAACCGTGCCAAGTATGCGTTAATCCGCATCGTGCACGTACACGGTCCAGGGACTGGAGTCGTGCTCGGGCAATCTCCGCTGGCTTCGCCTGGCTTCCGCAACGCTTCGGGATTTCTCGCAGGGCGGGGTGTGGTTCGCCGGACTCCGCCACTTTACATGGGCACGTGGATCTCAACACTTTTACGTATCGCTGCCACGCTGCTGGTCAGGTGAGCCCACCTGCGGCAAGCGCATGGGAGAGAGTGTGACATCGTCCAATATCGAAAGGGTGCAGGTGTGGGAGGAGAGCGTGACTATCCCCACCTATCCTGCGCCGCCTCCCGACCGCAATCCCATGTTCCTCGACAAGCGGGTTTATCAGGGAAGCAGCGGCAAGGTTTACCCCAACCCTTTTACCGACCGCATTTCCGATACAAAGATCGAAAAATCCTACCGCGCGGTTTTTCTGGAAAACGAGTTCATCCGCCTCATGATCTTGCCCGAGATCGGCGGCCGCATTCACCTCGGCCAGGACAAAACCAATCAATACGACTTCTTCTACCGGCAGAACGTCATCAAGCCGGCCCTGGTCGGACTGCTGGGCCCGTGGATTTCCGGGGGCGTGGAATTCAACTGGCCGCAGCATCATCGCCCTTCCACTTTCATGCCGGCTGATCACACGATCGAGCTACACGACGACGGCAGCGGCACGGTCTGGCTCAGCGAGCACGAACCGATGAACCGCATGAAGGGAATGGTCGGCATCACCCTGCATCCGGGCAAGAGTATCGTCGAAGCACGGGTCCGTTTGTATAACCGCACGCCCTTCGTGCAGACGTTTCTGTGGTGGGCCAACGTCGCGGTGCGGGTGCACGACCAATACCAGGCTTTCTTTCCCCCCGACGTCAACTATGTCGCCGACCATGCCAAGCGCGCCGTCTCCTCTTTCCCCGTGGCCCGCAATTTTTATTACGGTGTGGACTACACCAAGGGCGTGGACATTACCTGGTACCGGAACATCCCGGTCCCCACTTCCTACATGGTGCTCGATTCCGAATACGATTTCTTCGGCGGCTACGATCACGCGCGCCGCGCCGGCTTAGTCCACGTAGCCGACCGTCGCGTTGCGCCCGGCAAGAAGCTTTGGACCTGGGGAAACGCCGCCTTCGGATACGCCTGGGACCGCGAACTAACCGACGCCGACGGCCCTTACGTCGAATTGATGGCCGGCGTCTTCACCGACAATCAGCCTGATTTTTCCTGGCTGCAACCCTACGAGACGCGCACCTTCCGCCAGTATTGGTATCCCATCCAGGAGATCGGCCCGGCGCAAAATGCCAACCGCTTGCTTGCCATCAGCCTCAAAAAAAGCGGGCGCCAGGTTGAGGTGGGATGCTGCGCTACAGAGGTTATCCGCGGCCTCGACATAGTAGTGACCGCGGGAGAGCAGGTTGTCCTGCAGCAAACGCTGGACATCCGGCCGGGGGAGCCTTATCTCAAAACTGTTGAGCTTGGCGGCGATTTTCCGGAAACGGATTTGCTGGCCCGCGTATTGTCCTCGGACGGAAAGGAGTTGATCCGCTACCGTCCCGAGCAGCTTGGCGACGTGAGTCTGCCCGATCCCGCCACCGAGCCTCCTCCGCCCGCCGACATCGCCACCGTCGAGGAGCTGTTTCTCACCGGGCTTCACCTGGAGCAGTACCGCCATGCCACCCGTTCTCCCGAGGTTTACTGGGAGGAGGGATTCCGCCGCGATTCGCTCGACGTGCGGTGCAACAACGCGATGGGATTGCTTCGCCTGCGGCGCGGCCAGTTTGCCGAAGCGGAACAGCATTTCCGGCGCGCGATACAGAGGCTCACCCTCCGCAACCCCAATCCCTACGACAGTGAGCCGTTTTATAACCTCGGGCTGGCGCTCAAGTACCAGGACCGCAGCGAAGAAGCTTACAACGCCTTTAACAAGTCGATCTGGAGCCAGGCATGGAAGTCTTCCGGCTACTATGCGCTGGCCGCGATCGCGTGCGCGCGGGGAGATTTTCAGCAGGCGTTGCAGCACCTGAAGCATTCGCTCTCGGTCAACACGGCGCATTCAAAAGCCCGGAGTCTGCGGGCAGCAATTCTGCGCCACTTGGGATGCGGGCAGGAGGCGCTTAATCTCGTAAAGGAAACACTCGCTGCGGACCCCCTCGACTTCTGGTCAGCAAACGAACTGGCCGCGCTCAGCAATGGCTCGCAAACACCGAATTCCGGCGAAGCAGTTTTTGCCTCGATGCTCGCCCAAAGCCAAACCTGTCTCGATGTCGCCTTTGACTACGCCGACGCCGGTTTGTGGGACGAAGCCGCCTCTCTCCTGCAGAAGCATCTGGCCGCCCTTCCACAAAAGCAATCCGCGTATCCGCTGGTCCTCTATGCCCTCGGCTACTTCTCCGCAAAGCGCGGAGAAAGCACTCGGGCGGGGGAGTACTACGCACAAGCGGCTCAAGTCTCCCCCGATTACTGCTTTCCCGCCCGGCTCGAAGAGATGCAGATCCTGCAGGAAGCCATTCGCGTCAATGCGTCTGACGCCAAGGCCCACTACTACCTCGGCAATCTGCTCTATGACAAGCATCGCCGTGAGGAAGCCATTGAGCTTTGGGAATGCTCCTGTGTCTTGGATCCCACATTCGCAACTCCCTGGCGAAACCTGGGAATTGCCTGGTTCAACGTCCGCGGAAACCGGCACCGTGCCCTCGAGTGTTACGACGCGGCATTCCGGGCCAATCCGTCCGACGCCCGCGTGCTTTACGAACTCGACCAGCTGCGCAAGCGCGTCGGGGTTCCGGCGGAGGAGCGTCTGGCGCAACTCGAGGAACGCCGTGATTTGGTTGACCAGCGCGACGATCTCGTCGTCGAGCTGATCACGCTCTATAACCAGACCGGCCAGAACGCAAAAGCTCTGGCAACGCTACTCTCGCGGCGGTTCCACCCCTGGGAGGGCGGGGAAGGGCTGGTATCCGGGCAGTATGTGGCGGCGCACATTCTTCTAGGGCGGCGGCTGCTCGACGACGGCCAGGCCGAAAATGCTCTGGCTCACTTTGAGGCGGCCCGCCGGTATCCGGAAAACCTTGGCGAAGGGAAGCATCTGCTCACGCTCGAAACCCATCTCGATTATTTTTCCGGGGTCGCGCTTCGCGATCTGCGCCGGCTGAAGGAGTCCATCGATCTGTGGCTGAAAGCGGCTCAAAGCAATTGCGGCAACACCGATATGGCTTTCTATAAGGCATTGGCGCTGCGAAGCCTGGGCAATGAATCCGAGGCTGCTTCCGAGTTCGGACGTCTCCTCGATTCGGCGGCGCGGCAGATGACGATCGTGCCCAAGATCGATTACTTCGCCACGTCTTTGCCCAACTTCCTGCTCTTCGACGACGATCTGGAGAAGAGGAATCGCACTGAATGCTGCTATTTGATGGCGCTCGCGAAACTTGGCCTGGGTCGGGTGGAAGAGGCCTGCCTGGACTTCCGCAATGTGCTGGCTCTGGATGGCAATCACCTGTGGGCGCAAACAGAGTTGAAACGCCTTGAGTCGATTCCTGCCGCCAAGTGAATTCGGAAGATGAAACTTCCCCGCCCGGCGGAGTTATGCTGCCTGCGGGGCGCTTGTGACGGCTCTGGCATTCACATGACCACAGTCAACGCCGATGTCCGTGAGGGATTCACACATATCACCATGGATAATGGCGTGATTCGTCTGGTCGTGCTGCCGGAACTGGGCGGGAAGATCACTTCCCTGGTGCGGCTGGCCAGCGGCCGTGAATTCCTCCTTTCTCTTCCGGGAGAAAACCGTGCCTTCCGCAGACCTCACTATGGCGCAACTTTCGTTGACTACAACAACGTGGGATTCGACGAGTGCATTCCCACGATCGCCGAGTGTCGATACCCTGAAGGCGAACATCAAGGCGCGCAACTGCCGGACCACGGCGACGCCTGGTCGCTGCCCTGGCAATATGACACCCTGAACGAGCAGCTGTCGCTGTGGGTTTCCGGACGTTCTCTTCCATATTCGCTGCGAAAGCGCCTCACTCTCGAGGGAAACGAACTGACCATTGAATACCAGTTGCAGAACCGCAGTGGTTCCGCGTTTCACTATCTATGGTCGTCGCATCCTCTGCTCAGGGTTGAGCCCGGCGACCGGATCGTGCTTCCTCCGGAGTCGGATGTAATGCTCATCGATTCCTCCCAAGGCGGGCGCTTGGGGCGCAAAGGCGAGAGCTGTGCCTGGCCCATCGCCAGGCTGCGCAACGGAGCGACCGCTGCTTTGAGCGTGATGAAATCCCGCGGAGATCAGAGTGACAAGCTGTACACGCCGCGCCTCCAGAATGGCTATTGTGGAATTTACTACCCCAGCACAGGCGAATCCATTTTCTTTCGTTTCGACGTCGAAATCGTGCCCTACGTTGGCATTTGGATTTGCCACGGCGGAAGCGGCGCGGATGATCCCAGGCAGCCCTATACCGTCGCACTCGAGCCTTGCGGCGGCCGGCCGGATTCGCTGGCCGAGGCCGTTGCCCGCGGGGAATGCCCTCGCCTGCTGCCGCACGCTGTGAACGAATGGAGTCTTCGTGTGACGCTGCAGGAAGATAGTGAGCCGCCAGCGGCTTAAGGAAGTGTGGTTCCGCCCAAGTTCTAGTGGGTGACCCCACTCGCGGACAGCGTGCCGCGCCAAAAGATTATGAAACCAACTTCGCTGCTCCGGCCTTTCTGCATTCTCGCTCTGCTCACGCTTTCTTCCTTCGCTGCCGCGGCAGCACAGCCTCCAATTCGCTTCCTCGAGGCCAAGAAGATTTTCGTGCTGGACGCGGGCAAGGTCTCCTACGTCTTCGGCATCAATGAGCAGAACATGCTGCAACACATCTACTGGGGCGGGCATGTCTGGCGTGACCAGGATTTCGCCGCCGCGCACAGCCTGCCGGAGTGGGCCTCATTCGACTTGAGCACCACGACCACCCCGCAGGAATATCCCGGATGGGGCGCCGGCCTCTACGTCGAACCCAGCCTCAAGGCGACCTTTCCCGACGGCAATCGCGATCTGGTTCTCCACTACGTCGATCACCAAATTGATGGCAACATGCTCACCGTCACTCTGAAGGACATCGAGCGCGCCCTGTTCGTCCATTTGCGCTACACCGTGTATCCGGCCACCGGCATCGTGCAGCGTCAGGCTGTGATCGAGAACCGCACCGAGAAGCCCGTGGTGCTGGAGAGCGCGCAATCGGCGGCCTGGTATCTCCCTCAGGGAGAGGGCTACCGCCTGCGCTATCTCACCGGCCGCTGGGCCGGTGAGTGGCAACTCAACGAGGAGCCGGTGCACGCCGGGTTACAGGTTCTCGAAAGCCGCCGCGGAAGCACCAGCGTGCAGGCAAATCCCTGGTTCGCCCTCGACCGCGACCACAACACCGACAGCGAGCACGGCTCAGTGTGGTTCGGGGCGTTGGGCTGGAGCGGAAGTTGGCGCATCAGCATCGAGCAGACTCCCCATCAACAGGTGCGGGTTACCGGCGGTTTCAACCCGTTCGACTTCGGTTATTTTCTTGCTCCGGGCAAGACCCTGGAGACTCCCGCCTTTTACGCCGGCTATACCGATCAGGGAATCGGTGGCGCCTCTCGCATTCTTCACGAATTCGAGCGCACCGAAATTCTGCCGAATGGTTCCGGATCGCGCACTCGCCCCGTCCTCTACAACTCCTGGGAAGCCACTGAGTTCAATGTCAACGAAGCTGGCCAGATCGCTCTGGCAGAAAAGGCTGCTACGCTGGGCGTGGAGCGGTTCGTCATGGATGACGGCTGGTTTGGCCAGCGCAACAACGACCACGCCGGACTCGGCGACTGGTACGTCAATCCCAAGAAATTTCCCAATGGGCTGGGCCCGCTCATCCGCCGCGTGAAACAACTGGGCATGGACTTCGGCATTTGGGTCGAACCGGAAATGGTGAATCCCGACAGCGATCTCTATCGCAAGCATCCCGACTGGGCCATGCACTTCGAAGGCCGCCCCCGCACCGAGGCCCGAAACCAGTTGGTGCTCAACCTGGCTCGCGCCGACGTGCGCGAATATGTCTTTCATTGGCTCGACGACCTGGTCACCAACAACGACATTGCCTTCTTGAAGTGGGACTACAACCGCAACTTCAGCGAGCCTGGATGGCCCGAAGCTCCTCTCGACCAGCAAAAGAACATCTGGGTGGATTTCACTCAGAATGTGTACCAGATCCTGGCGCGGCTACGGCAGAAGCACCCCAAGCTGGAGATTGAGTCCTGCTCGGGCGGCGGCGGGCGCGTCGATCTTGGAATCATGCGCTACGTAGAACAGTTCTGGCCTTCTGACGACACCGAAGCCTTCGACCGCCTCACCATCCAGCAGGGATTCACCTACGCCTACACCCCCCACGTCATGGTGGATTGGGTCACCGACGTGCCCAACTTCAATGGCCGCAGCGTGCCCCTGCAGTTCCGCTTTCTGGTAGCCATGGAAGGAGCCATGGGTATCGGGGCCAATCTGAATCGCTGGTCCGACGAGGATATGGCGCTAGCCAGGCAGATGATTCAATACTACAAATCCATTCGCGAAACTGTGCAAAATGGCGAGCTTTACCGGCTCGCGCTGCCCACCGCGGGAAACCTCAGCGCCAGCCAGTATGTTTCCCCCGACAAATCCCAGACCGTGCTCTTTGCCTTTCTTCACTCACAACAGTTCGGCCGCAGCTTGCCCCCAGTTCTGCTGCGCGGCCTGGACGAGAACGCCACCTACGCGGTCACTCAAGTCATAGGCAAGGCCGAGGCATACGACGGAGCCCCAAAGTTCAGCGGCGCATACCTCATGTATCAGGGCCTCACCCTTCCACTTCATGGAGACTACGACAGCATCTCCCTGAGACTGGAGCGTGTTCCCCAATAGCAAACATGGCCCCACCCCCAACTGTCATTCCGAGCGAAGCGAGGAATCTGCTTTTGCTTGGAGCCGCGAAAATGCGGGCCTCGCGCCAAGAGCTCCAATGACGACGCCCTGCCAAGGTGCCCCACAAGAGGCCGCAATTCTTAACAGCTAAGGCTTCTCACTACCCGATGGCGGCTCGTCGAGGTCGTCTTCATCCTCTTCCTGCTTGCGCAATCTGCGCGCGACCGCCAGTTGCTGCTCGGCCAACAGTTTCTCGCCGACGCGGTTGTACATCAGCGCCAGCCGGTAGCGGGCCTTGGGGAAATCCGGACGCAAAGCCACCGTCTCTTTAAACTCTTTCACCGCCTCGGCATAGCGCTGCTCCCCCTGGTAAAGCACGCCCAGCTGATAGTGGGCTTCGTAAAAACGGGGATCGAGCGATTCGGCAATTTTGAGCAACTGCTCGACCTTTGGCAGATCCGCCGCCGGTTGGCCTTGTGAACGCTGCCAAAGATTCATGGCATAGAAATAGTTCGCGGCCGCGTTTCTTGGATAAAGCTGAACGAACCCTTCCAGCCTCTTGCGCACTTCCGGAAGCAGGCGGGGCGACACTTTGCCCACCCGCCCAAGAAAGAGAAACGGCTTCTTGTCCGCCGGATTCAAGTCCACGGCCGCGCACAGGGTTTGCACCGCTTCGTCGTAGTTTTCATCGGCATAGAGCGCGACGCCCAGACCCACAGTTAACTCCTCCGAGCGCGGATACTTTTGCAAACCGTAACGGAAGAAAACGATGGACCGGTCGAGAAATCCGGCGTAGTTCTTGTGGCGCAGCAGAAAGTCTGCGAGATCGAATATATTCTGCTGACTCGGGTCCATCTCGGAAGCGCGATGGTATTCGTTTGCCGCCGCGAGGTAGTCCCCCAACTTGTCATCGGCGTCGCCCAGCAGATTGTGCAGCTCCGCCGTCTCCTGCTCCTTGAGCATCGACTGTATCTGGCCGCGGGTGCTCTCCGCCTGGCCGGTCTCCAGGTAAGCAAGTGCCAGGTCATAGCCGTTGTCGTAGTGATGAGGGTCGGCCTCCTGCGCTCTCTTGAGATATGAGATTCCCGCCCTCAACTTCCCCTGGTGCAGGTAGAACTCTCCCAGATCGTGGTTGGCTGCGTAACTTCCTGGAGTGTGATGCACCGCTTCGATCAACATCCGTTCGACGGTGGCCGGGGGGAGCCTGTGCACAGACCGGTCGGCACTGGGATTTCCGGGCTGCCGGGCCGGCGTCTCTTGAGCCGCGCACGACAGTAGCGCCCATCCCAGTAGAGCGAAAACGGCAACATGTCTCCGGACATTCGCCTTCTGCTCCATGATTCTTATGCCTGGCTCGTCGCGGCTGCCAAACGCGCGATGCTGACAACAAAAGGTCACCAATCTAGAATGGCTCCGTCCGCGGCACGCGCCGCCTCCGTGGCGAAGTGTTCCTGCGCAAACGGGTGTTTCGCGGCCTGCTCCTCATCGACCTCAATTCCCAGCCCCGGCGTCTCCACTGGAAGCCAGCGGCCGTTTTCCGTCTTCAATTCGTTGCGCACCACCTCCCAGCGCCAGGGGACGTCCGTCAGCATATCCTCCTGAATCAGGAAATTCGGCGTGGAGAGAGCGAAGTGCAGCGCTGCCGCGTTGGCGACCGGCCCCAGAGGATTATGCGGCGCGACTCCCATGTAGTACGTCTCCGCTGCCGCGGCGATCTTTTTCGCCTCCAGCAGGCCGCCGCAGTGGCACAAATCCGGCTGAATTACGTGGCAGGCTTGTTGCTCGAAGAGTTCGCGAAATTGAAATCGCGACACCAGGCGCTCGCCCGTGGCTATAGGAACCCGCGTCGCTTCGCGCACCTGGCGGAGCGCCGGCACATTCTCCGGAGGCACCGGCTCCTCGCAGAAAAAGGGACTGAATTCCTCGATCGCCCGAATGTACTGAACGGCCATGGCGGGCGAGGTGCGCCCGTGGAAATCGATCATCAGATCGATGCCGTCGCCCACGGCCACGCGAAGCCGCTCAAAAAGACGGGCAAACCGGGTAACGTGGTGTTTGCCCATGAGCGGCTCGGAATACGGCACCAACACCACCTTCAACGCGGTATAGCCCCGGGATATAACCTGCCGGGCAAGATCGATCAGGCGTTCGCTGTCGGAGGTTTCGTACACCGCCTTCATCTCGCCTCCGCCCAAGTGCGTGTACATTCGGACGGTCTCGCGCACCCGCCCTCCCAGCAAGCGATAGACCGGCACCCCCAGAGTTTTGCCGCAGATGTCCCAGCAGGCCTGCTCGATTCCGCTGATCGCGCTCATGCCGATCACACCCATGCGAAAAAATGAGTGCCGGTAGAGCTTTTGATAAAGATGCTCGATATTTCTCGGGTCCTCGCCGATCACCATGGGAGTGAAGTCCTGGATTGCTCCCACCACGGCACGCGTTTTCCATTCCAACGACGCTTCGCCCCATCCCCAAAGCCCCGCCTGGTCGGTTTCGACTTTGACGAAGACCCAGTTGCGCATTTGCGCATTCACCACGACGCTCTTTACTCCAGTGATCTTCATCGAATCTCTGCCGCATCCAGAACGGCGCTTTCCTGTCTCAGCCTGATCTGCGCCAGATCAGCGCCACTCTCATCACGTCAGCCAGAAGAGCCGGAGACTGGCGCCTGCAATGGGTACGATAACGCGCTCGCGCGAGTCCAGGTGCCTGCTGAAAGCATAAGCCAGTTTCAGGAATTCCGGATCGCCGCTCGATCCGGTGTCGAGCAGCGTGGTTTTCCCACCGCACAGCAGCTTGGGTATCGCGGGTGCCTGAGCTTTGACGATTTCATCTTCAGGAGAGAGACTCATGGGCAGAAAGCCGATCTGCTCTCAATCGTGATAGACCAGAGACCGCCCTCCATCCATGGGAATGACCGCGCCGTTGATGAACGGGGCCTCATCGGAGGCGAGGAAGACCGCCGTCATCGCTACTTCTTTGGGCCATCCCAGCCGCTTGGGTGGATGAAGATCGCTGATGCGCCGCCGTTCGGCGGCCGAATCGGGGAACGAATTCCAATAGTCAACCGCCAGCTGGGTCTCGATGTAGCCAGGGGCGATTGCGTTCACGCGAATGTTGGCGTGGGCAAACTCCACCGCAAGAGATCGCGTAAGCCCGACCAGCGCGTGTTTCGCCACCGGATAGGGGAAGCACCCGCGAATAATGCGGTGGGAGTGGCACGACGCCATGTTGACGATGCTTCCGCCACCGCCCTCCAGCAGGTGCGGCAACACCGCCTGCGCGCACAGCCACGCGCCCTCCAGGTTGGTCTGCATGCATTGCTGCCAGCTGGACTGGTCAGCCTCCAATGGATTGCGGAAGACATTGATCCCGGCGTTGTTCACCAGGATGTCCACCCGCCCGAAAGCTTCAAGAGTGCACTCCACCATTTCTTTCACCGAATCGGCGTCGCGCACATCGGTGACCACGGAGATAGCGCTGCCGTTTTCCTGCCGCAGATCCGATTCCACTTTGCGGGCAGAGGCTTCGTTCATTTCCGCGATGACCACCGCGGCCCCCTCGGCGACGAAGCTTTTCGCAACCGCTTCGCCGATGCCCCTGCCCGCGCCTGTGATGATGGCAACCTTATTTCTCAATCGGCCAGCCATGGAAATTCTCCTCGCGCGCAAGCCCCAAAGCACCCAAGCGCCAGAACCAGGGTCCCGCTGCCTGAACACGTGTCAAAAAACGGCGCGCCCGGGGAGCGGGTGACGGTTGCCGCCGATCCTTTGGCAACCGCCGCGGCCCGATTCCCTGTAGCCAAATGCGCCCGTTTACGGTAACGTACCCGTACAAGCGCTGTCAATGCTGTCATCGCAGAAAAAACTGCCTTCCCACCTCTCCATCCCGGAGAAGCGGCAGGACAGAAGTTATAATCCAGACGTTTCTCGCCAGGGAGCGCGCTCACCATGGAAGATGGGGGTTCCAAACCGGCCGGCATCAAGGAAATCGCTGACGCGCTCGGCATTTCCATCGCCACAGTAGACCGCGCCCTCCATGCCAGGACGGGGGTAAGTCCGAGAACCCGGGCCCGCGTACTCAAGATGGCGGAGAAACTCGCCTATAAGCCCAACATCGCTGCCAGAAGCCTCAAGCTTAATCGCCGTTTGCGCATTGCCGTCCATCTCCCGCGTGAAATCCGCTCCTTTTTCGATCCCTTGCGCGCCGGGGTAAAGGCCGCGGCTGAGGCCACGATCGGGGCGACCGTCGATCTCGACTTCCGCACCCACCCCCGCCTCGGCGAGGGCGACGCGGAGTTGATGGAAGCCGATGCCACAAGAAAACTGGATGGCCTGATTGTCACTCCGGGAGATCCCGCCAGAATTGGTCCTCTGCTGCAGCGCCTGACGGAACGAGGGACCGCCGTGGTCTGCGTGGCCAGCGACGCTCCCCGCAGCAATCGCCTCGCGGCTATATCGGTGGACTCCTCAGTCAGCGGAGGCATCGCAGCGGAGTTGCTGGCTCGCAGCATCCAGAGGCCCGGCGCCGTGGTCGCCATCACCGGCGACCTGCGCACCCTGGATCACTCCGAGAAGCTGCGGGGATTTGCCGCCACCCTGGCGACGATTGCGCCGCATCTTGCCCTCCTGCCGGCGATCGAAGGGCACGAGCGGCCCAAGGAGGCCTACGAGGCTACTTTGGCTCTGCTCGCCCGCAAGCCTTGTCCTTCGGGCATCTACATCAGCACCGCCAACAGCCTGCCGGTTCTGCGCGCCCTGGAAGAGCGGCACTTGCTGGGCGAAATCCAGGTGGTTACCACCGACCTGTTTCCAGAGTTGGTCCCCCTCATCGAAGCCGGCAGAATTCTTGCGACCCTCTACCAGCGCCCCGCCACCCAGGGGAAGGTCGCCTTCGAAACCCTGATCTCATTCCTGACCAAGGGCGTCAAACCACCATCAACGCTGAAGCTTGCGCCGCATATCGTGTTGCGCAGCAACTTGTCTCTCTTTGCCAATCGCCTGTCAGGACTGGACGAGACCGAGATAGCCGCATCCTGACCGGCCGGCAAAGCCGCCTTCGGCCGGAAGCCGCGTTCCTGCCAGAATCCGAGCACTGAAAGAAGAAAGGAAAAAGGGGCAGCTCTCCTGGCTGCCCCGCAAGGTCGTCTTTGGCCTACCACAGATATTTCAAAGCAAATTGAACCTCACGAGGACTGCTTCGCGTCGAGGTAATCTGCCCGAAGTTGGGGTCCTTGTAGTTCGTGTTCGACGGCAGGTTGAAGCTCGGCGTATTGGTGAGGTTGAAAAATTCAGCTCTGAACTGCAAGTGCGAGGATTCCGTGACTGCGAACTCCTTGAACACCGAGAAATCGAAGTCCTGGTAGCCCGGCCCGGAGACCTGGGTGTTTGGGCCGCCAAGCGGCGCCAGGTCCGTTTGTCCAATGCTCGTAACCACCGGAGGATCGGTGAACGCGGCCGCATTGTAGTAGTTGTTCACCGAGCCGTTGTAGCGGCTCACTCCGGGGACCACGTCCGCGTAGCACCCAGTGTCGGAACCGGTGCTGATCTGGCAGCCAATGGTCTGCGGCGGCCCGCTGTTCAGGGTCAGAATGGCGTTCACACTCCAGCCGCCGAGAATTCCCTGGCCCACTCCGTGCAGGCTGCTCAGCAGCGTTTTTCCCGCGCCAATCGGAAGCGCATAAGTTCCGCTGGCGACAAACGAGTGTGCGATGTTGAACGAGGCCAGCCCGTTATCGTAGCTGATGGGAACAACCCCCGGGGCGCGATATCCGGATACGCCGCCGCCGCTCAGCAGGTCGCCCGCGTCAGAGAGAGTCTTCGCGAAGGTGAAACCCGCCAGCAGGTCCAGTCCGTAACTGAAGCGGTGCACGAATTTCGTTTGCAGCGCGTTGTAACTGCTGCTTCCGGACGTCGCGTCGTAGGAAGAATCCGCCGCGAAATCAGGGTAGGCAAGGTAAGGCGTGATGGCCGTCCCCGGAGGCAGCAGTTGGTTTACATGGTTCGTGCCCACAAATGCTTCCAGGTGCCGCGCCATCGAGCCGACGTAACCCACCTCGAAGGAGTCCTTCGAACTCAGCGCATACTGCACCACCAGATTCTCGCTCTGGGTGTATGGAGTCTGATAGTGGAGCTGCACGCCGCGCAGCACGAGCCCATTGCCCTGCACCACCGCAGGATCGAGCGGCACACCCAGCAAACCGTTCTCCAGCGTACCGGTAGAGCCGTCGGGGAAGATCACCGGACTCACGCCGCCGATGCCGCCATTCGACGAATCGGTGTAGCCGAGCTGATACTCAAATGGATAGTTGTATCCCAGGCTGGGATATCCTCCGCGGTTCTCAAACGCACCGTAGAAGATGCCATAGCCCCCGCGAACAACCAGCTTCGGGGTCACCGAATATGCGAAACCGAAGCGGGGCGCAAAGTTGGTTTTCTGCGAGATGCCCAGGCCGGTGCCGTATTTGTCGGTGTAGAGAAGTTGAATGCCGTCGGTGGCCAAAACCTGGGTGAAGCTCGGGGAGAGCACCGGACTGCTCTTGTGTCCGGCCGTCATGATGAACTCCGCCGTGCTGCCGGGGATTCCCGGAATAAAGTTGGCCTGGGCTCCATCCTTGTCGCCCACCTGGCCAAAGTATTCCCAGCGCACTCCCAGGTTGAGGGTGAGGCGGCGCGTGACTTTCCAATCATCCTGGAAGTACATGCCCATGTAATCGCGGTTGCTGTGCAGCTCGCCGTAATTTGAAGCCTGCACGTTGTCGGAGCCGCCGGAGTAGTCCACGCCGCCGGGGACGGTAGCCGGAATCGGCATCAGCAGAAACTGCGCGCGCCCTGTGGTGGCGTCACCCTGGTTGGGAATGGACGTGTAGTTGCCGTTGAAATCGAAGGCGCCTTTGGAAGCCGGCGGCGCCAGCCAGGGGAAGTATAGATACTGGATCTCCACTCCTCCTTTGAAGGTGTGCGACCGGTACACCTTGGTCAGGTTCTCGGTGATCTGGCCGGTCTCACTCCAGCGGTCTCCGGGAAGCCATTCCGAACCTCCCAGGTTGTGCAGATCGTTGATGCCCAGGTACGGCAAGCCGCCGTTACCGGGGAACTGGGGAATGCCCTGAATTCCAAACTGCGCCGGAATACCGGTCGTGTTGGCGCCGGTCGGGTCGCGGGTAGTGTGCTCGCGGCTGAAACCGAAGCGCGCTTCGTTGATCAGGGTCGGATTGAACACGTGCGTATAGCTGAACGCCAGGCCTTGCACCTTGAAGGTTTCCGTGCCTTCGCTGTAGGTGCCTCCGTCGGCAACGCCATCGAAGGGCGGGATGCGGTCCCGCGTGCTGTTGATCCAGCTATAGCGTCCGAAAATCTGGTTGCGGTCGCTGAACCGGTGATCGACGCGGACGTCGAAGGTGTTCGTGTCGATGCGGTTGACCTTGGTGGTGATGAAGTTGTTCTCCACTCCGGGCTGTGTGGCAGTGGGATAGAGGTTAAGCAGGCTGACCGCATTGGGGTCCAGGCGGTCCGTCGGAATCTGATTGTTCGGGAAGGCGTCGCGCACGTAGCCGGTTCCGGTCGCCGTCAAGCCCGATACCGGATCGACTTGCCCCGCGGTCACCGCCCGGGTTGTAGCCGGATCGAAGATCTGCCCGTTCTCGAAACTCCTGCCCAGCAGGTCCGTTCGGCTGAAGGCCCCGGTCGCGTTCAGCAGATCGCTCATGTCGGTGTACCCGCTGGTGCGCTCGGCGTCGGTGGGCACCGAGAGGCCGGTCCACAGAATTCCCTGGCGGATGCGAGTTCCCTCGTAGTCGCCGAACCAGAACGTCTTATCTTTCCAGATGCGGCCTCCGGCGGCCACGCCGAATTGGTTCTGCCGAAGTTCAGGCTTGGGCGTCGAGGCTGACGAAAAATAATCGTTGGCGTCGAGTTTGTCGTTGCGCAGGAACTCCCACCCCGTGCCATGAAAGTTGTTGGTGCCGGACTTCAAGGTGGCATTGACGATGGCCCCGCCGGCACGGCCGAATTCCGCGCTGAAATTATTCGTCTGGATCTGGAATTCCTGGATCGCATCCACCGGCGGCTTCACCACATCGGCTTTGCCGCTCAGAAAGTCCACGTTATTGCTGTTATTGTCGATGCCGTCCAGAAGGTAGTCGTTCTGCGCCGGCCGCAGGCCGTTGGCCGCGAACTGGTTGTCCGCCCGCGCTCCCGGCTGCGCCTGGGTGACGCCCGGAGTCAGCGTCGCCAGCATCGTCCAGTCGCGCCCGTTGAGCGGCATGCTTTCTACCGTTTTCTCGCCGACCACCTGCTCCACCGTTCCGGTCTGGGTCTGCAGCAACTCCGCCTGCGACTGCACCTCCACGGTTTCGGAAACCGTGCCCGGGGAAAGCGTGAAGTCCACCACCGCCTGCTGCTGAATGTTCAACTCGACCAGGGGATTGTGGGCCTTCTTGAAGCCTGTCTCCTCCACGCTCACCGAATACTTTCCAATCTGCAATGGCGTGAACACGAAGGTGCCGTCATTGTGAGTAGTGGTGGAGACTGTACTGGAAGTGCCAAGGTTCGTGATGGTGACCTTCGCGCCGGGAATGACCGCGCCGCTTGTATCCCGCACGGTGCCGAAAATCGTGCCGGTGTCCACCTGCGCCCAAAGCGTCGGAACGCAGAACGCCAGGACTGCCAGGGCCAGCCAACTCCCGAAGTTCGTCCCCCTGAAGTTCGTCGGGCGAGTATTTTTCCTCATACTTATCCCCTCCACCATGATTGAGACTGGCACCGGTTGCCGTGACCGGCCTGTCGGCGCGATGCTGCGGGTACGATAACGCAGCCCCTGCAAACAGAACTCCCCACGAGCGCGCATGAATATACGAATTATTGGCAAATACTGTCAAGACATTTTTCGGTAACGTAACCGGACAACCCAAACCTTCTTCCACCGCAGCCCCCAGCAAGGCGAAAACCCGCGCCCAGCGCGGGAGCAGGAGAAAAT
>DATJXG010000474.1:0-2575 GCA_035500455.1 Terriglobales bacterium
GAAGCAAAGCCGGCGGCCGAACTCAAGACTGCAGCGATGGTTGAGCCGCCCGCCCGCGCCGTGGAAGCCGCTGCCCGCTTCGTCGAGCGGCCAGCCGGCGACCTGCTGCCGCCGCCCAGCGCTGCCATGCAGCCCCAGGCCGCGCAGCCCGCAGTGAATCTCGCCGCCGAGCAGAAATCGCAGATGACGCAGGGTGCTCCCGCCACCGGCCCGAAGTACACCGGCGAACCCATCTCGGTGAACCTGAAAGACGTCGATCTCAAGGACTTCTTCCGCCTCATCCACGAAATCAGCGGACTCAACGTGGTGCTCGATCCCAATGTCAAAGGCACTCTGACCATCGTGCTGGACGACGTACCGTGGGATCAGGCGCTCGACATCGTGCTCAAGAACAACGGCCTGGCCCGCCAGCTCGAAGGCAATGTGCTGCGCATCGCTACCATGGATACGCTACGCAAAGAAGCCGACGACCGCCGCGCCCAACAGGAAGCCGAGGCGCTGGCCGTCGAGAAAGTCACGGTCACCCGCTTCCTGAGTTATGCACACTCCAAGGATGTCGTACCGACCATCAAGCAGTTCCTCAGCCAGCGCGGCGACGTGATCTCTGACGATCGCACCAACGCCCTGATCATTCAGGACATTCCCTCGGTCATTCCCGGGATCGACCGCCTGCTGACCCAGCTCGACCGCAAGACTCAGGAAGTGGAAATCGAAGCCCGCGTCGTGGCCGCCACCCGCAGCTTCAGCCGCGACATCGGAACCCAGTTCGGCTTTGGCTGGGGCAACGGAACCACTGCGGTCGGCGGCGCGCAGAGCATCGGAGCAGCACCGACCTCGGTATTCGGACTGCAGCCTCTCTATCCGATCGTCGGCACTTCGGCCGGCACTTCGACTACCGGTCAGCAGATCCCACTCTTCTCTAACTTACCGGTTACCTCGCCTACCAGCGGCCTCAACTTCATCACCGCCAGCAACAACGTCCGCATCGATGCCGTGCTCACCATGGCGGAATCGCGCGGATTGCTGAAAGTGCTCTCGCGGCCGCGCGTGGTAACGCAGAACAACATCCAGGCCCTGGTGAAGCAGGGCGTGCGCGTGCCAATCACCACCCAGGCGCAGTTGGGCGGTCCGCCGACGGTCACTTACGTGGACGCCTTCCTGCGGCTCACGGTCGTTCCGCAGATCACCTCTGAGAACACCATCTTCCTGAACGTCGACGTGGAAAACACCACGCCTGACTTCAGCCATAACATTCAAGGCAACCCGGAACTGATCACCCAGCAGGCCACCACCCAGGTGCTGGTCACCGATGGCGGCACCGTCGTAATCGGCGGCGTGATTCAGACCCAGAACTCGGTGAGCGTCGGCCAGGTGCCGCTGCTGGGCGACATTCCCTATCTGGGGAACCTGTTCAAGCACCGCACCGTGAGCACCGCGAACCAGGAGCTGATTTTCTTCATCACTCCGCGCATCATCCAGACATAGTTTTTCTGCCAGCCCGCTTTGCAAACGCCGCCGGCGCCTGAAGAACCCATCAGGCCCGGCGGCTAGTTTTATGCTTCATGCAGGCGCGGGAGTCCGCGCCCGTGCAGGGAGCGGCACGCGGCCTACAGCTTTTAATTTATTGAGTTCTGATCAGACCTACGCACGGGCGAGGACGCCCGCGCCTACATCTTTCGCGGCGTAATGCGACTCGACGTAATCGTCAAGAATCTTGATGAACTCCGCCACAATGTGGTCGCCCTTGAGCGTTGTGAACAGGCGGCCATCCACATACACCGGCGCCTTGGGTTCTTCAAACGTTCCCGGCAGCGAAATCCCTAAACTCGCATGCTTGGACTCGCCAGGCCCGTTCACCACGCAGCCCATCACCGCGACCTTCATCTCTTCCACGCCGGCGTAGCGCCCCTTCCAAAGCGGCATTTGCTCCCGCAGGTAAGACTGAATCTGTTCCGCCATTTCCTGGAAGAACGTGCTGGTGGTGCGTCCGCAGCCGGGGCAGGCGGTGACCTGCGGGGTAAAGCTGCGAATCTGCAGGGACTGCAAAATTTGCTGCGCCACCCGCACTTCCTCAGTGCGGTCGCCGCCCGGGGCCGGCGTAAGCGAAACCCGAATGGTATCGCCTATGCCCTCTTGCAACAGCACGCCCAGAGCCGCGCTTGAAGCCACGATGCCCTTCGCGCCCATGCCCGCCTCGGTCAATCCCAGGTGCAACGGATAGCTGCAGCGCGCCGCCAGCGAGCGGTAAACGTCAATCAGATCCTGCACGCCGCTGACCTTGGCGCTCAAAATAATCTGGTCCGGCCGCAGCCCGCATTCTTCCGCCAGCGCCGCCGAATTCAGCGCGCTCACCACCATCGCTTCCATGGTCACTTCGCGGGCATCTTTGGGTTCGGCGAGGCGCGAATTCTCGTCCATCATGCGGGTGAGCAGCGCCTGGTCGAGCGATCCCCAGTTCACCCCGATGCGCACCGGCTTCTGGTTCTCCACCGCCACTTCGATCATGGTGCGGAAGTTGGCGTCATCCTTACGGCCGATGCCGACATTGCCGGGATTAATCCGGTACTTGGCCAGC
>DATJXG010000475.1:0-3529 GCA_035500455.1 Terriglobales bacterium
GTCGAGCATTGCGGAGTCCCCGCTCCGGCGTGCCCGCCGCTCCGTCATCACCAGGAAGAGACCTCCGCCCACCGCAAAATGCGAAACAAATACGTGCAGGATAGCCACAAGGGCAATCAGCAAGCCGGCTCCAAACGACACTTCCCATACCGGAAAATTCATTCCCATCCTCCACACGCGCCGCTCGCCGCCCGACGCATGGTCCACTCGCCAACCCAGGCCGGGTTAACGCCTCTCCCTGTGGGAACAGCTCGGGGAGTGAAATCAGCCTTAAGACGAAACGCCGGATCTGCTGCGCACGGATGCCGCGTTAGCACTCCGCGTTCCGTTCGCGAGGAATCTTACACGACGCCCAATAGCCGCCATGTGACGCGCGTCACAATACTTCGTTCTCTAATTCTTGGTCTGGAGGCGAACAGAGAGCTGGCGCCGCGCTGCCCCCTGCACCCTGGGATTTCGCGGCATATTTCCCGTCACCCCCAGGTGTCGCGTTCCCCAGTTGCATAGCAGGCTCATCGGATCGAGCAGTTCTTCCCCCGCGCGGGTCAGCGAGTAGGTTACCTGCGGCGGCGAGGCGTGTTTCACTTCGCGGTTCACGATTCCCGCGGATTCCAGTTCGCGCAGCTGCGACGTCAGCACCTTCTCGCTCACGCCGGAGAGCAGCCGGCGCAGTTGCGCAAACCGTTTCGCGCCGAATCCCAGGTGCCAGATCGCCTGCACTTTCCATTTCCCGCTCACCGCATTGATTGTTGCCGAGACCGGACAGCCATAGTGGTTCTTCACGGTCCCTCCGGGCTAACAAAATTGTGCGTACTTCCGGTCGCCGAGCTTCCTTTATACCATCGGGATGGAGCCGAAGTAATCGAGGGCGGCCGCAGGAGGAACCCCAGTCCCGACCCGCCGCCTCGGAAGGTAAAGACTATGTTTCTCATTACCGGGGCCAATGGAATGGCCGGCAGCGCAGTTCTCGCCGAGGGGGCTCGCAGCGGCGAGAAAGTCCGTGCCATGTATCGTTCCTCATCCGACGCCGCAAGGGCGCCTGCGGGTGTCGAGACCACGATCGCGGATTTTGCCAATCCTGCGAGTCT
Organism: Terriglobales bacterium; assembly: GCA_035500455.1. Classification (GTDB taxonomy): domain Bacteria; phylum Acidobacteriota; class Terriglobia; order Terriglobales; family Acidobacteriaceae; genus DATJXG01. Next base: position 1,089 of record DATJXG010000475.1, read on the forward strand.
CGCCGCGGCGCTTCGTGGCGTCACCGCCATCTATCTGGTGTGTTCCCCCATCCCCGACCTCGTCCAGCTCGAATCCAATGCCATCGACGCCTGCGTTGCCGCCGGCGTCACCCGCGTCGTGCTCAACTCCGCTCTCGGCGCCGGCGATTATTCGAAATCATTTCCAAGCTGGCATCGCAAGGTGGAAGACAAGCTGAAGGCCACACGCCTCGCTTGGTGCATTCTTCGGCCCAACAGCTTCCACCAGAATGTGCTCACCTACTACGCTCCCACGGTTCGCGCCCAGGGTGCCTTCTATGCCTCGATGGGAAACGCGCGCACCAGCTACCTCGACGTTCGCGACATCGCCGTCGCCGCCGTAAGAGCCCTGCGCGGCGGCCATGACGGAAAAGTCTATGAGTTGAATGGCCCCGAAGCGCTCACCTACCCGGAGGTGGCGCAAAAAATCTCCAAGCAGTCCGGAGTTGCCGCCCGCTATGTGGATCTGCCCGTCGAAACCCTCCGCAAGGCCATGCTCGATCAGGGCATGCCGGAGTGGCAGGTCACCGCCTTGCTCGATCTCCAGGCCTACTACACCGGCGGCCAGGGCGGCGTTGTGGACCGCGTGCTCGAAGGCCTGCTCGGTCGCCCACCCATCACCATGGACCGCTTTCTCGCAGAAAATGCGCAGGCATTGCGCGCTCAGGTGGCCAACGCATGAAACGCGGCGCCGCGGCAGACGTCAATCCCAAAACCGGCATGACTCACAAAGAAGTGCGCGAGTTTGTCCGCAACCACTTCGAGGAGTTCGTCAATCGCAAGAACCTTCAGATCGGCAACGTGAATTTCGCCCCTGATTTCGTGGACCATGGCTCAGACGTCCCGCCCGGTACTCCTCCCGGTCCGGCCGGGGCCATTCAATACGTCGGCCAGGCACTTGAGCGCTTCCCGGACCTGCGCGTTCGCATCGAGGACATGATCGCGGAGGAGGACAAGGCAGTTGTCCGCAACCATTGGACCGCCACTGACTTCCGCAGCGGGCAGAAGCTCGAATTCCGGGGAATTGTCATCTGGCGAATCGCAGACAGGCGGCTCGCCGAGCGCTGGGCCTACCTCGAACCGCCTCATCGCGCCGCCTGACCCGCCACAGCTTCTGGTTGCTTGCTTGGAATGTTGTGGGCTGGGACTTTCGAGTGAGGGCTCAGCCCCTCGGCGCCTGATTCACCGAAAGCGGTTGCGACAGGTGGAACACCAGTTGCGATTCCGCCGGCAAATGAACGTTCCGTTTGCCGGTGAAGAAGGCCACCGCCGTTCCGGCGCCTGCTCCGATCGGCCCCCCGATCAGCGCGCCCTTTCCGCCCGCGGCGATGGCCCCGATCAGCGCTCCGCCGCCCGCTCCCCCTCCGATCCAGCCGGCATTGTTCTTCTTATGGTTGCCGCCTTTCCGGAAGTCGTCGCTCGTGGCGATCTCCCGCCAATTGCCGTCAACCTGGATCTTCGTCAGCGATACCTCCAGCACTCCCGGATGCCGGAAGTGCCCCGAAGGCCGCGCATCCGCCACCATTCCGCGAACCGGTGTCTTTTCCGGTATCACCACTTCGTTGCCTATCACTACCGGTTCCACCAGGTGTGCGTCGAACACGTCGCCGGAACGATTTCGTGCGCTGTCCAGCGACTGGTCCAGCTGCACGCGGATGGAGGTGCCCGCCGGAATCACCAGCGTTTCTGTATCCGGCGCTGCCGATGGGTTGTCGCCTGTGCTGGAAGCCACCGCCGCATCCGTGCTGTTCGCGGCCTTGTGGCTTTCATATCGTGCTGTCGCCAGTCCCGCTCCGATTAAGCTGAGCACGGCCGCCGCACACGCTGCCGGCAGCCACATCTTTCGGGTGATGTTCATGAGGTTCCTCCTCCTCATCCCCACCCGGGCGCTACCATCGGCCTAGGCCGCACGTGCCAGGCCACAAGTGCCGCTCCTAAATGTCTGTATTTTCAGTACTTCTCATTCGAGGGCAAATCCTGCCGCGTAGATTTTTCCGGATTCCTGAAAACTCTTCCTGCGCCCATCGCGCGCACATTTTCTGCCCGTCCGCGTTTATCTCTTCCCGCTTGCTTGCGATTTCACAGTGTATGCAGCAGCGCCGCCAGCAGCGCTGCGCGCTCCACAAGCGACCGCGTGCGGATGTATTCGCCCGGCGTGTGCGCTCCTGCCCCCGCCGCTCCCAGTCCGTCGAGCGTCGGCACGCCCAGCGCCGCCGTGAAATTTCCGTCGGAACCGCCCCCCGTGGACGACTCTTCAATTTGCATTCCCAGTTCGCGTGCCTGCCGTTGCGCCTGCGCGAACAGCCGTTCCGCCACTCGACGTTCCATCGGCGGACGATCGATTCCCCCGCTCACGCGAAGCCGCGCGCCGGGCAGAATCGGTCGCAGCGCGCGAAACCGCGCCGTCACACGCGGAATGTCCG
>DATJXG010000476.1:0-14209 GCA_035500455.1 Terriglobales bacterium
TGAACCCGGCGGCCGAGCTTTTCAAAGTCGCGGTCGGAGCTTACCAGAATGGCCTGGTGCGATACGGTCAAGGCTGCCGCAATGCAGTCCACGTACGGAAGTTTGTGGAATACCTTGATCTCTCCGGCCTGGAGCGCCTGAGAAAGATCGACGGCGACGATCTGAAGCGGAAGACGTGCCAGTCCGGCCAGCGTCCGACGCGCCTTCTCCTCACCACGCCGCTGCCACAAAAGATAGAAGACTTCCCCCCAGTTGATAACCGAAATCAGCACCGAGTGTTGATTGTGGCTCGCGGCTTGGAGCAACTGCTCCACCTTGTGGAATCCGGGTCCGGCCTCGACCAGATCCAACACTGCGTTCGCGTCAAGGACGTAGGTTCTTGTCACTTCTCCAACCGGTGCTGTCGCTCCCGGGCCTCAACCAGCGAATCCTCGCCTTTACAACAGCCGACTAAGCTATGGATGAACTTTTCTGTGATGGGCTGAAGCACGAGACGGTCGTCTTCGCGATAAATGCTGATACGGGTGCCTTCATCAAGTTCAAGCTCCCTCCGCAAGTTCTCGGGGATCACGACGGCACCGTCAGAATTAATGAAAGCCGTAGCGGATTGCATTCCGCTCCACGCTGCCGGCAGCGAACTCTCGGGACGGCTCTGCCAGAGACTTACAGGATTGATGCCCGCTGGCGCCGACGCGGGTGGCGAGGGAGGCTTTGAATAGACGGTGTCATACCAATCGACCAGCGTCTGGTATTCGGCCGGAAGGTCCCACTTGTCGGGCCGAACCTTTCCATTTTGCCGGTCACCGTGGCACGGGTCGCTGATGCGGTGCAGCCTCCTCAGCCCCCGCCCAACGTCTTGGAGCATACGATGCGTCGCCGGATCTTTCGGACGGTTGGCAAGGCAATGACTTGACAAGTGAATCTGGAAGCCAGTCCTCACAGGTTGCTTACCACATTCCTGTCTCCACCGCTGCTTTATCTCCGCGACGGAAAAACGCTCCCTTTCCGGATGTTCTCTGTGCAACAGGGCGGTACTTACCCAGACTTCGTCAGCTACTTTCATCGTTTTGACCTCCTAGTCTTGGGACCCTATCGGAGAACCCTCATGACTTTTTTCAAATTACACCTATTTACATACATCGTCAAATAAATTACATCAAGGCGAATAAATAACGAATATTGACAGATTCACGCTACAATATTCCTAATGTCGTCTCTTCCCTCCTCGCTTGCCTGGGCTCACCCTATCGTGGGGGAGTGGTTTGTCGGCAAGTTTGGGACGCCGACTGAGCCGCAGGAGCAGGGCTGGCCTCATATCCTGGCTGGGCGCACCACGCTGATCTCCGCGCCTACCGGATCGGGCAAGACCCTGGCGGCGTTCCTCGCCTGCATTGACCGCCTGGTGCGCAAGGCGCTGGCGGGCGAACTGCAGGACCGCACCGAGGTGCTGTACGTATCGCCGCTCAAGGCCTTGGGCAATGACATCCAGAAGAATCTGGAAGCCCCGCTGGGCGAAATTCTGCAGATGGCGGGGGAGCGCGGCCTGCTGATGCCGGAGATTCGCACCGCGGTCCGCACCGGCGACACGTTGATGCACGAGCGGCGGGCGATGCTCAAGCGGCCTCCGCACATTCTGGTGACCACGCCTGAATCACTCTACATTCTGCTCACGGCGGAGAGCAGTCGCAAGATTCTGCGCAGCGTGGAGACGGTCATCGTGGACGAAATCCACGCCGTGGCGGATGACAAGCGGGGGGCACACCTGGCGCTGTCGCTGGAGCGGCTGGAGGAGTTGCGGGCGGAAGCGGCCTCGCCCTTGGGCTCTCTTTCTCTTGCCATTTCCCCTCTTGCCATTCTCCCTCCTCTCGTCATTCCGAGCGAAGCGAGGAATCTCGGTCTTATCAGTTCCGGCCAAGAACGAGATTCCTCGTCGCATTCGCTCCTCGGAATGACAAGTGGGGAAGGTGTCCTCGGAATGACAGGTGGGGAGCGCGTCCCCGGAATGACAAGCGGGAGGGGGCTTACCCGCATCGGGCTTTCGGCTACGCAGAAGCCGATCGAAGAAGTCGCCCACTTCCTTACCGGCAATGGGCGGCCCGATCCGGTGATCGTGAACATCGGCCACCGCCGCAAGCTCGACCTGGCGGTGGAGGTCCCACCGTCGCCGCTGGGGCCGATCACCACCAACGAAATGTGGGACGAGATTTATGACCGGCTGGCGGAACTGGCGAATCAGCATCGGTCCACGCTGATTTTTGTTAATACGCGGCGGCTGGTGGAGCGGGTGGCCCACAATCTCGGGGCCAGGCTTGGCGAAGACAACGTGGCGGCGCACCACGGCAGCTTGTCGCGCAAGCTGCGCCTGGCGGCCGAGAAGAAACTTAAGGAAGGCCAGATCAAAGTGCTGGTGGCCACGGCTTCTTTGGAGTTGGGTATTGATATCGGTACCGTGGACCTGGTCGCGCAGATCAGCACTCCGCGGGCGATTGCCGTGGCTTTGCAGCGGGTGGGGCGCTCGGGTCACTGGCGGGGGGCGGTGCCCAAGGGACGCTTCTTCGCCACCACGCGCGACGATCTGCTGGAGTGCGCATCTCTAGTGCGCTCGATCCGCCAGGGCGATCTCGACCGCCTGATGATTCCCGAGGCTCCGCTGGACATTCTGGCGCAGCAGATCGTAGCGACGTGTGCATCGGGTAGCGGCGGCGTCCCACCGGCACCGGAGGAGCAAGACAATCAATCGGAGGCCGCGAATTCCAGCCGGCGGGACGCCGGCGCTACGGTTGGCGGCCGCGACGAAGACGAACTCTTCGCCCTGGTAAAGCGCGCCTACCCCTACCGCAATCTCTCGCGCCAAAGCTTCGACGCTATTCTGGAAATGCTCTCCGAAGGCATTGCCGCGAAGCGCGGGCGCTACGGCGCTTACATCCACCGCGACCGCGTGAACAACAAGTTGCGGGCACGCCGCGGAGCACGGCTGGCAGCCATCACCAGTGGCGGAGCGATTCCGGAGACCGCACTATTCACCGTGGTGGCGGAGCCCGAAGGCACTGTAGTCGGCACGCTCGACGAAGACTTTGCGGTCGAGAGCAACCGTGACGACATCGTGCTGCTGGGAAATACTTCGTGGCGCATTCGGCGCATTGAAGGCAAGTCCGGGCGAGTGTTGGTGGAAGATGCTCACGGCGCGCCGCCCACGCTTCCCTTCTGGCTGGGCGAAGCTCCGGCGCGGACCCAGGAACTTTCCGCCCAGGTGGCCGGGCTACGGCAGGAAATCAGCGACCGCTTGCCGAATGTTTCCCCGGTGGGAGTTTCGCAGAACCAGCCTGTGGTGGCCGAGACCGCCGCCTGGCTGAAGGAAGAATGCGGTCTCGACGACTCCGCCGCCGAGCAGGCAATTGAATATATCCTGCAAGGCCGCGCCGTTCTCGGCACCGTTCCCACGCAGGACACCATCATCGCCGAGCGCTTCTTCGATGAAGGCGGCGGCATGCAGCTCATTATTCACTCGCCCTTCGGCGGCCGCATCAATAAGGCCTGGGGGCTGGCGCTGCGCAAGCGCTTCTGCCGCGGCTTCAATTTCGAGTTGCAGGCGGCGGCCACCGACAACGGCCTGAACATCGCGCTCGCCGAGCAGCACAGCTTTCCGCTGGCCGATGTTTTCCACTTTCTGAGCACCGGCACCGTGCAGGAACTGCTGGAGCAGGCGTCGCTGGCCTCGCCCATTTTCGGCACGCGCTGGCGCTGGGATGCCAATCGATCGCTGGCCCTGCTGCGCTTTATGGGCGGCAAGAAAGTTCCACCGCAGATTCAGCGCATCCGTTCTGACGATCTCCTGGCTTCGGTGTTTCCTGACGTCGCTGCCTGCCAGGAAAATATCGTTGGCGACATCAAGATTCCCGACCATCCGCTGGTGAACGAGGTAATGAAGGACGTGCTCACCGAAGCGATGGATCTCGACGGCCTGAAGAATCTGTTGCGCCGCATCGAAGAAGGCAGCGTTCGCTGCGTGGCCGTGGATACGCCGGTACCGTCGCAGTTCTCGCACGAAATTCTGAATGCGAATCCCTACGCCTATCTTGACGACGCGCCTCTGGAAGAGCGGCGGGCGCGGGCGGTGGAGATGCGGCGGATTCTGCCCGAGTCGGTACTGGAGGAAGTGGGCAAGCTCGATCCGGAGGCGATTGCGCGGGTGCGGGAAGAGGCGTGGCCGGATGTGCGCGATGCGGATGAACTGCACGACGTGCTGCATACGCTGGTAGCGCTGCCGGAGAGTAGCAATCACCTTGGCCCGGAGACCCTCATCCCCGAGGGCGAGTTCCACCTCGGTGTGGGAGAGGGCGGAGCTTTGCTCCGCTGGACGGGCGAGGGCGCCCGTCCCCACTTAAGCAGTGAACAGTGGCGAGGTTATTTTGAGCGGCTGGTTTTGCAGGGCCGGGCATCGCGAGCGTTGCGGGATGACCGCAAGTATTGGGTCGCGGCGGAACGCGCGGCGGCTTTCCGGCTGTTGTTTCCCATGGCGGAGTTTGAGCAGATGCTGGCCGACGTCAGGACGCCGGCCCTGTCTCAAGAAGATGCTTTGCTGGCGATGGTTACCGGGTGGATGGCGCATCTGGGGCCGGCCTCGGCTTCTCAGTTGGGCGAGCTGCTCGGCCTGCCCGCTTCCGAGATCGAGAAGGCCCTGCTTCGCATGGAGGCTTCCGGGGCGATCTTGCGAGGGACCTTCACCGGGGCAGAGTCGCGGGCGGGGGCGCCCGCGCCACATGAAATTGAGTGGTGCGAGCGGCGGCTTCTGGCGCGCATTCACCGGCTCACCGTCGCCACCCTGCGCAAGCAGATCGAACCGGTCAACGCCGCGCAGTTCGTGCGCTGGCTGCTGCGCTGGCAGCATGTGGCTCCCGGGACGCAGGCGCAGGGAGAACGTGCGCTGCTTGAAGTGTTGCGGCAGTTGCAAGGCTTCGAGATTCCCGCCAGCGCCTGGGAGCGGCAAATTCTATCGCGGCGGATGGTGGATTACGACCCCAAGGCGCTCGACCAGCTTTGCCTTACCGGTGCGGTGGGCTGGGGAAGGTTGTCGCCGCATCCTGCCACGTTGGAGGATTCGGCCTCCGGCAAGCGGCGGGTAATTCCCACCAGCGTGGCGCCCATTACATTCTTTGTGCGGGAAGAGGCGGACTGGATGACGCCGCACCATCCCACGCCGCAGCATCCCACCGCCGAAGAACCTGGAACCCGCGGCCTGGGCGAAGGCGCGCGCCAGGTGCTTGACTTCCTGCGGCAGCGCGGAGCTTCCTTCTTTGCCGATATAGTGCGCGGCACCGGCAAGTTGAAAGCGGAAATCGAAACCGCCTTGTGGGAACTGGTGGCGGCGGGGTTGGTCACGGCCGATGGCTTCGACAATTTGCGCTCGCTGATCGATCCCAAGCGCCGCGCCGGCCAGGGCAGCGGCCGTACCACCCGCCCCCGCCACAGCACCGGACGCTGGGCGGTGCTCTACACCGACCAGGCCGCCGAGCGCAGCCGCGCCGTGGAAGCTACCTGCTGGATGCTGCTCAAGCGTTACGGCATCGTCTTCCGCGACCTGCTGGCACGGGAGACGAATCTCCCGAAGTGGCGCGAGTTGCTGATGGCGTTTCGCCGCCTGGAAGACCGCGGCGAAATCCGCGGCGGACGTTTTGTAGATGGTTTCCTGGGGGAGCAATTCGCGCTGCCGGTGGCGGTGGAATCGCTGCGGGCGACGCGCAAGCTGCCGCCGAGCGGTGAGACCGTTATGATCTCCGCTGCTGATCCCCTGAATCTGGTGGGAATTCTTGTGCCCGGCGAGCGGGTGCCGGCGATTTCGGGAAGGTTTGTTTCCCTGCGCGATGGAGTTGCCGTTGAAGCTCAGCCGGCGGCGATCAGGGAGTCAAGCGCGCTGGGCGGAGAACCGTCCGCCTTCTCGGCCGATTGAGAGCATCCATTGCTCAAGGAAGCCTCTTTGCCGCGGACACACGCGGATCTCCGCTGGTTCAGTCCATTGAGAAATCCGTGTTAATCCGCCCAATCCGTGGCGGCGATGTTGAGTTTCCCTTCGCAGTCGTGCCGCTTTCCTTTGGGTGAAACCCAGTTGCCAGTTGTCAGTTCCCGGTTCTCAGTTGCCGGTTTGCGCGTGCTGACGGTTTCCTCGGACAAACGATCTCGGACAAACAATCTCGGACAAACAATCAGGGACCCGATGAGGGGGTCCCTCGGGTCCCTGTTGTACCGCCTAGCAGGACTGCTGAAAGCGCTTCCCCCATCGCTTTTGCCAGGCCGGTCAACCTCACTCGTGCACCTGCAAGGCCACAAGGCGTCCGGCTGTGGATTTGCTGGGCGATATTCCAGTAACCCATTTATTTTCTTTGCGATCCAATTCGATTGCGGTAAGCTGTAGCTCGTCTCGGGAAGGCACATTCTCTATCCGAACGGATAGCTGCCTATCCTTTCGGATAGCCAGCCGTCGATTCCGATTGCAGAACGAACTGCAAGAAGTGACACATCCTCGTCGAATCTGTGTTAAACCCTTCAGACCGGGGAGAAGTTGCAAGTGAACCCACGATTGTTCGCAATCTCAGGACCCTTGCGGGATTCCATCTTCGCTTTACCCTCCGGCGAAATCCCCGTCGGTCGCGACCCCGGCAATCTGCTTTCCATCAGCGACCCGGCGCTGTCACGCCGCCATTGCGTGCTGGTTCACGACGAGCACGGATATAGCATCCGCGATCTGGACAGCCGCAACGGCACGTTCGTCAACGGAGTGCCGGTAAAAGAGAGCCCGCTGCGCCATGGCGACCAGATTTCGGTGGGCGATTCGGTGTTCGTCCTGCAGCTTAAGGAGGAGGATTCCGAGGATCCAGGCAGCAGCGTGGAATTCGACGAAGGCGCGGCGGCGCAGGCGACGGCGCAATTCCGGCCGCAGGACGTGCTCTATCTGCAGCCTGACCGCATTCAGCGTGAACTGCCGCCGAACTCGGCGGTGGCGCGCAACCTGAACGCGCTGCTGAAGATCAGCCGGGTCGTGCACGCCATCCGCGACCTGGAGCAGTTGCAGGCGCAGATACTGAATCTCATTTTCGAAATTGTGCCGGCCGAGCGCGGCGCCATTCTGCTCAATGGCACGGGCGAGAACTTTGCCTCCATCTATGCCCGCCATCGCACTCCTTCGGTCAGTAGCCCGGTACGGGTAAGCCGGACCATTGCCCGCCGGGTGCTCGATCAGGGGCTGGCGATCCTGGGGGCCGATGTTCAGGCCGCGTCTGGCGGCCTGGGAGGCGTGGAGAGCATTCTAGCGTCCAACGTGCGTTCCCTGCTTTGTGTTCCGCTGGCAGTGTTCCAGAAGATCATCGGCTGCATCTACCTGGACACCACCAATTCTCCCGCGCGCTTCGATGAAGATCATCTGCAGCTGGTGGCGGCGATCGCCGGCATTTGCGCCTTCGCTCTGGACACGGCGCGCAACCTGCAATGGCTGGAGCAGGAAAACCTGCGGCTTACCGAAGAGATCGACCTGGAACACAACATGATCGGCGAGAGCCCGCGCATGAAAGAGGTCTATCAGTTCCTCTCGCGTGTGGCGCCGGCGGAATCGACCGTTCTGCTGCGCGGGGAAAGCGGCACGGGGAAGGAACTGGCGGCGCGCGCCATCCATCGCAACAGCCCGCGTGCCCGCAAGCCTTTCATAGCCATCAACAGCGGAGCCATTCCTGTAGACCTGGTGGAGAGCGAACTTTTCGGCTATGAGCGCGGAGCATTCACGGGCGCGGTGGCGCAAAAGAAGGGCCGCCTGGAAATGGCAGAGGGCGGAGTCGTGTTCTTCGATGAGATTGGGGAGCTTTCTCCGTCGATCCAGGTGAAGCTGCTGCGCGTGCTGCAGGAGCGCGAACTGGAGCGGTTGGGCGGGGTGCGAACGATCCCGATCAACCTGCGGGTAGTGGCGGCCACCAACCAGGACCTGGAAGCGGCGGTGGAAAGCGGCAGGTTCCGCCGCGATCTGTACTTCCGCCTGAACGTGCTGTCGCTGGTTATGCCGCCGCTGCGCGAACGCCGCGAGGATATTCCCTTATTGGCGGAATATTTCGTGAGGAAGTACTGCCAGAAGAGCGGTTTCAAGCCCCGCCGCATTTCGCCGGAGGCGCTGGCGTGCCTGGTGAACTATGACTGGTCGGGCAACGTGCGCGAGTTGGAAAACGCCATGGAGCATGCCGTCGTCCTGGGCACTTCCGAGGTGATCGATATCGACGATCTTCCCGAATCTCTGCTGGAGAAAGGCCCGCCTCCGGGGCAGACCGCGGCCAAGTACCACGCGGCGGTGAAAGAAAAGAAGCGAGACCTCATCAGCCAGGCGCTGGAAGAGGCCAAGGGGAACTACACCGAAGCAGCGCGGCTGCTCGGCGTGCACCCGAACTATCTTCACCGCCTGGTGCGCAATCTCGGCCTGAAGGAATCGTTGCGCGGTTCAAGCTCGCGCGGCGCAAGAAGCTCTGAAGGCGCGAACGGCTCAGGGAAGGCGGAGCCCGAGTAAGGTCGCGGGGTCCAGATACTCTCCCCGCCATCGCACCGCCAGATGTAGATGCGGCCCAGTAGCGCGGCCGGTGCCGCCCACCAGTCCCAGCGCCTGTCCCCGTTCTACGTGCTCGCCTTCTTTCACTTTGAACTGCGAAAGATGCATGTACAGGGTGAGCAGTCCCTGCCCATGGTCGAGCACCACGCAGTTGCCTTCAAAATACAGCGGCCGCGCCAGGAGCACGGTGCCCGAATTCACCGCATGAATTTCGTCGCCCGCCTTGGCCGCATAATCCAGCCCCTGGTGCACGCTCTGCACTTTTCCGTTGAAAACGCGCCGGGTACCGAACACGTCTGAAACCGGCGCCTGCAGCGGCGCTCGAAAACTGCCGCCCCATTCACGTTCAGGCGTGGTCTCGGCGAATGTTTTGTCTTTTATTACCTTGTCCGCGGCGATAGTGCGCAGCTGCTCAGGATCGGGCTCGGTGAATTTCGTGGCGACTTTCACGCTGATGCTGCGGTACTTGCCGGCCGCGACGGCGAATTTCCGCTCGAAGGAAATTTCCCCGCCCCGTTTGGTCACGCCGGTCAACTTCAGCGGATACAGCCCGGGGCGCGTGCGCAAGCCGACGCCGCCCAGCGCCCACCAGGCGTGGCTGTGCGAATCGAATACGAAGGCGAGGTCATGGTCGAGCCAGCGCCCACTCAGCGATTGCAACGCTGCGGGAGGTTTGACGCTGAACGCTACCGGCGCGCCGTTGACCAATCGCGACGGTTGGCGGCTCACAACCCAGGCCTGGCCGGCGGCTTTGACGCCTGCTTGTGCCCCGGCCTGGGCGGCGAGGCAGATCAGCAGCAACGCGAGGACTCCGGCACTCGCGCAAGCGTTCCAGCTCGCAAGGAAACTGCGCCTCAGAGGCCGGGGCGTAGGTCTGCGTGAAACCAACTTCATAATTCCAGCCTAGCACTGCTTACACCGAGCGAGGTTATAATCCGTGCCGTGCGCATCTGTTTTCTCATCAGCCTGATGACTCTCGCCGCGGCCAACGTGGCCGCGGAATCGGCACTGGCTGCGGGAGTCACGGCCGATCGCATAGTCGTGTTGAAACGCAATCGCACTCTCACTCTGATGAGCCAGGGGAAGGAATTGAAGACCTACAAAATTTCGCTGGGCGGTGATCCGGTGGGACCCAAAGTTCGCGAGGGCGACCACAAGACGCCGGAGGGCGTGTACCTACTCGACCGCCGCAACCCGAAGAGCAAGTTTTACCGGGCGATCCATATCTCCTATCCCAACGAGCAGGATCGGGAAAACGCGAAACGACTCGGCGTATCTCCGGGTGGCGATGTGTTCGTCCACGGTTTGCCCAACGGCTTTGGCGCGGTTGGGCGCGCCCACCTGCTCCGGGACTGGACCGACGGCTGCATCGCCGTGACCGACGACGAGATGGACGAAATCTGGCACGCGGTGCCGGACGGCACCGTGATCGAAATCAGGCCGTGACCACGAATTCCACACGCCTCCGGGAACAACCACCGCTTGCCTCCATCTGGAAGTTCGGGGGCCTCGATCTGGGCCAACTCGTGGTGCGCCTGTGGCGAGCTATCGACGAGCACAGCCTCCTGGAGCGCGCCTCCGACCTTGCCTACAACTCGCTGCTGGCGATTTTTCCTGCAATACTTCTGCTGCTGGCGATTCTCAGCCTCTCTGAGGCCCACGGCCCGGCGCTCAAGCAAACCCTGCTACTTTCTTTCGCCCAGACCTTGCCGCCGGCGGCTGCCAAATTGGTGGGTGACACTGTCGCCGAGGCATCGCAGAACGGCGGCGGCGCGAAGCTTACCATCGGGCTGATCATCGCTCTCTGGGCCGCGATCAGCGGCATGACCTCCATGATCTCGGCGCTCAATGCCGCCTACCGTGTGCACGAACGGCGCTCCTGGTGGAAGGTGCGCGGCATCGCGCTGGCCCTCACCGCCGCGATTTCCGCACTGGTCCTTTCTACTCTGCTGGTGGTGTTTCTGGGAGATCGCATCGCCGACTTCGCTGGCTCCCGGCTGCGCCTTGAAGCCATCGTGGTGGCGGCCTGGAAGCTGGGGCAGTGGGTGGTCGCGCTGCTGTTTATCGTGCTTTCTTTTTCCCTGATTTACTACTTCGGCCCCGATGTCGAGCGGCGGCGTTGGCGCTGGCTGACGCCGGGATCGGTGTTCGGCGTCCTGCTATGGTTCGCCGCCGCCTTCGGCTTCCGCGCCTACCTGCGCTTCTTCAACACCTACAACAAGACTTATGGGTCGCTCGGCGCGGTGATCATCCTGCTGGTGTGGCTTTATGTCGCAGGGTTTGCGTTCCTGATTGGGGGAGAAATCGACGCCGCCATCGAAGCCGGGCCGGGCTAGCGAGTCAACAGAAACACTCACACGATTTACCGGGGCTCTTCCCGCATCAGCAAACCAACGCCTCGCATCGGAGTGCGCTCGCCGGTGCTCATTTCGGGGTTATACTTCCCCGCGAGCGGCGAGCCATCCGCTGCGAACTTATGAATCGACGAAGCTTTCTCAAATCTCTGGGCGCGAGCGCGATCGTGAGCGCTGCGGCCTCTCTGCCGGTTTTCGCGGCGCTTCCGAAGATGAAGATCACGCGGGTGCGGGCTTACCTGCCGCCGGACCCGAATCCGCTGTTCAACCAGAGCGACGTCGTGGTGACTGTCGAGACCGACGCGGGAGTTACCGGCATTGGCGAAGGCGGAACCAAGGACATGCTGGCGCCCTCCGCCGGCCGCCTGATCGGGCGCGACCCGCAGCACATCGAGCGCCTGTGGCAGGACATGAACCGCGCCTTCTTCTATCCGGCGGGACGCGAGCGGACCGATGCCATCGGCGCGCTCGATCTTGCCTTGTGGGACATTCGCGGCAAAGTGCAGGGCGTGCCGGTGCATGAGTTGCTGGGCGGCGCGGTTCGCAACTATTGCGAGTGTTACAACACCGCCGGAATTATTCCGGGGATCACGCCGGGCATGAGCATAAAGGAACGCGCGCACGCCACCATCGAGGCCGGCTATCGCGCATTCCGCTTCGGCGCGATGGATGTTCCCGCTAACACTACCTACAACACGCGGGAGCGCATTACTCACCTGCGCGAGGAGTGCGCCGAGGCCCGCGAGGGCGTGGGCAAAGACGGCGAATGGTGCATCGATTTCCACCAGCGCTTCGACCTGGACGAGGCCATTCGCGGCTGCAACGAAATCGAGGACCTGGCGCCGTTTTTCGTGGAAGACCCGGTGCGGACCGAAGCCTTTCAGCAGGACCTGCCGATCCTGCGAAAGAAAGTGAACGTTCCGCTGGCGGCGGGCGAGGAGTGGGGCAATCGCTGGGACTTCAATACACTGGTGGAGAATCACGACATTGATTTTGTGCGTGCGACTCTGCCGAACGTTGGCGGCATTACCGAGATGATGAAGATTGCCGCCATCTGCGAGACCCATTTTGTCGGGATCGTTCCGCATTTCACCGGGCCGATCGCTACGGCGGCGCTGGTCAACAGCCTGTGCACTTTCTCGGGGCCCGTGCTGATGGAATATAACTTCCAGGGGCGCACCTTTCCTCACTTGCCCGTTTGCCTGGATTTCAAGAACGGGAAGCTGTATCCCAATGAGCGGCCGGGGCTGGGCGTGGAGCTGGATTTCAAACAGCTCACGCAGATCGCCGAGATCACGGAGCCGGTGACGGCTCGAGCGCAGACCTATTTCCGGCCGGATGGCTCCATCACGAACTGGTGAGGATCCCGTTCAGGCCTTTGGCTCTGTTGCCTGCGAAGCGAACGGGCCGCAGCCGCCGCGAATGCTGGAGCGGAATTTTTCGCGCTCTTCGGGGGTCATGTGTTCCCAGCGCTCGAACATGCGGCGGCGCCAGTACCAGTCACGGCGCGGACCGCCGCGGAATCCACCGAAGAGTATCTTGCTCAGCACCAGCACGCCCAGCGCCTGCCAGTAGGTGATTACGTGCCAGCCGAAGAGCGCGGGGGTGAGCCAGTTCCACAACCGCATCACGAAAAAAGTGAACAGGGCGAGCAGCGCCAACACCAACGGCACAATTGCCAGGAATCGCAAAAATCTGTGTTTTCTCATTTGAGTCACTCCTTAATGCTCCTGAATTCCTCGTAGATGGCCTGCAGCCGCTGCCGCAGGTGCAACACGGCATAGTGCTTGCGTGAAATCAGCGTGTTCACGCTTACGCCTGTCTGCGCCGAGAGTTCTTTGAAGCTGTAACCCATCAGTTCGTGGGCGACGAACACTTCGCGCTGCTCTTCGGGCAGTTCGTCAAGCGCGTCGTTGAGTTCATCGAGCAGCAGCTTGCGGGCATACGCCGCTTCCGGGCCGGCCTCGGGCGAAGGCAGCAGCTCTTCCAGCCCAAGTTCCTCGCCCTCCGCGGACAATGCGGGCGGCCCGCTCCTCGACGCTTCCCGGCTCCGTTTGCGAAACAGATCGGTGATGCGGTTACGGGCCACCCGGTAGAGCCACGCCGTAACCTGCTCGATGGGTTGCGTCATGCGGTAGGCTTCCACCAATTCGTAGAAGACCTCCTGCAGGATGTCCTCGGCATCGCCCGGATCGGGCACGCGCCGGCGGATGAAGCTGCGCAGCCGCGACTGGTCGCGGGAAACCGCTTCGGAGATCCGCTGGTTCTGCTCCGTCATAGGCCAGTGTTGTCTCAGCGCCTGGGCCATCTACTGGTGTAGACGAACCAGGGCGAGAAATATTTTATGGTGTTTTGTGGGATGGACGATCTGGGATTAGGGCAGGGAAAGTGAAAACTTAAAGCGCCGGGAACGCGAAGAACATCCGTCGAGTTGGCGGATCTTCCGATCTCATTCGCCGCTCATTGCTAGTTGCTCGCGCTAACCTTTGCTGGTCAACGGGGCAGCCGTCCTTGCGCGGTCACTTTTCTAGCCCAGCCACTGCGGGTTGTGATAGGTGCCGTCGAAGTTGTGGCTGGTTTTGTAGAGTTCATACTGGCCGTCTTTGGAAGCCGGCGCGGTTTTGGCCAGAAGCGTGGCTACTTCGGCTTTGCCCATGGGCTTGAAGCTGCGGGCTGCGTCCAGCGCCTGCTGCAGGATCGCCGTAGAATCGCATCCGGTAATCACCACGCTGGTGGGCAGGTTCATGGCGTAGTGCAGGCACTCAACCGCCGAGACGGTCTTGCTGCTCAGAATAATCTTGTCGCCCATGGGCTTCATGCCCAGCACGCCGATGTTGTGCTTCACCAGCACCGGCAGCACTTTCTGCTCGAAGCTGTCGTAGTGGGCGTCCATGACGTTAAGCGGCATCTGTACCGAGTCGAAGGTGAAGTTGTGACTGAAGGCGGTGTTCAGCATCTTCAGATGGATGTCGGGACTTTTGTGGCCGGTGAATCCAATGTAGCGGAGCTTGCCCTGCTTTTTGGCTTCGAGCACAGCTTCCAGGCTGCCGCCCACGGCGAAGATGCGGTCAGGATCGGTATCGCGAATGACTTCGTGGAATTGCAGCAGGTCGATATGATCGGTCTGCAGGCGGCGCAGGGATTCTTCCAGCTGGTCCATCGCGGCTTTTTTCGTTCGGCCGTCGATCTTGGTCATGAGGAAGGCTTTGTTCCGGTAGCCGTCGCGCAGCGCTTTGCCCATGCGGACTTCGCTTTCGCCGCCGTTGTAGTCCCAGCAGTT
>DATJXG010000477.1:0-15407 GCA_035500455.1 Terriglobales bacterium
GCTGTTGCCCGCGCTCTCTTTCGCACTCTGGCTGCCGTCATCGCAAATCAACAGAAAGCCGCCGTCGTTGTCGTGGCTATAGTTGTATTGGATGATCGTGCCACGGCTGTTCCAGTCGGAGTCGAAACCTTCGCCGTCGCGCTGGCCGCGGGTGCCGTAGGCTTCGTTGTATTGAATGACGGTATGGTCGGCACTCCAGGCCCAGATGCCGACATCATATCCCTGCGACCTCTGGTTGGCATGAGCCACGATGTTGCCTTCGACCAGCGCGCCATCGGTCGCAACCACGACGATGCCGTCGCCCCCGACATCCTCCAGATGATTTCCGCGAATGACCATTCCCAGGCTGGGATACCACTTCGACCGCACCCAATGCGACGACCAGCCAAAAATCCCGCTGCGGTCCACGTGGTAAATGTGGTTGTTTTCAATGCGCAGATCGATAAAGCGGCTCGGCTTGGTGTCGCCCTCAGCGGTATAGTGAATGCCGCCGTTCACTTTGTCGTTATCCGCCCCGTTCACGTCGTGGACTTCGAGTGAGCGCAGGTAAATGTGGTGCAGCTCGCCGCAATTGTCGGCGGCGATGTGCACGCCGCGCCGCCGCGCCGGCTTCTTTCCGTGATTGGTGATTTCCAGATTGCTGATCTCCCAATATTCCTGGTTCTTCAGCAGCACTGCATCCTCGGCCAACCCGGAGCCGTTGATGATGGGCTTGGCATCTCCGCCGTATTGATCGATGACAATCGGCGCGCCATCGCGTCCCGATCCCTTGGGCCAAAGCTGGCCGGTAAAGACCGATCCCGATTTCAGAAGAATGTGGTCTCCGGGAGAAAACGTGGTGGCATCAATCCTGGTCAAAGTCTTCCAGGCGGAACCAGGCGTACGGCCAGTGCCGTTGTCATCGCCTTGTTTGGAGTCAACGTAGTAATTGGCGGCGGCAGCGGGCATCCCGACGCACAGGGCGCAGGCCGCGCACACACACAGGATCCGATGAAAAAGCAAGGTCACCTATCGGCGGTTGATACTGCTGCCGGAGCGCCATCCACCCCGGCAGCAAAGTGGAGAGTTAGAACTCAAACCGTATAGCGAACTGCCCCTGCCGCGGCCCGTCGGCAACGCCTGTGATCTGGCCAAAGTCAGAAGCGCCGATACTCGCCCGCGTGCCACCGCAACCGTTGATATTGTAGTAATGACGGTTGAGGAGGTTGTAGAACTCGGTGCGGAAAGACAACCGGTAGCGTCCATCCGCGCCCATGGCGAAGTTCTTCAACAAGCTGGCGTTTTCGTTAGCCTGTCCGGGACAGCGCAATGCCGAAGTCGCCGGGGTTGGGGGAAGAACGCCTGCCGGCGGATTGCTGGCGACGCTGGCGGGCATGTAGAAATTGCCGGCGGGCACAGTTCCTCCCGGCGGAACAGGCACGAAGTTCCCCGGATCGGAAGGCCCCGTAAACCCCTGAAGGTTGAACTGCGGATAGATGTTGCCCCAGAACGGCCAGTAAGGACTTGCCGCTCCGACCTCGAAGGGCTGGCCGGTGTTGTAGAGCACAATTCCGGTGAGCGTCCAGCCGCCCACGATTCCGTTCACCAACCGGTTGCCTCCTCCCCCCAGGAAACGTCTTCCCTTTCCGAAGGGCAATTCATAGGCAACGAAGCCTTTCACCACGTGCGCCAGATCGTAACCGGTTATGGCGTGTGCGGCCTGCCGCATGTTGCTGAAGTCCTGGACGCCGGTATAGCCATTGTTGTAGTCCTGCTGCGAGGAAAAGGAATCGCCCTCCTGGCGGGACCAGGTATAGCTCATGTCCATGGTGAGTCCGCGCCCGGTGCGCTTGACCACGTTCACAATCATGGAATCGTAAAAACTCTGCCCCAGCGGCAGGCCAACGTAGTTCAGGTTAGCGCAACACCAGTACCAGTAATTCGCCTCGGCAGAAGCCAGTTGTGGAAAGGGCGCGATGGCCGCCAACGCCGGTGCGCAAAATCCGCCCGCTGTGCTGTATGGATATTTGATGCCGTAGGCGTCTGCGTCCGCTTGGCTGCAAACATAGGGATAGTAGGCGTTCGCGCCAAAATTATTCACCAGGTTCAGGAAGCTTGAGGTCGACCCCTCGTTCCACGCCAGGGCAGTGTCGCTGAGATGATGTCCACGGTTCCCTACGTACGAAATTTCCAGGCGCATGTTAGGCGTCAGTTCCTGCTGCACGCCGAAGTTGAATGCCTCGCTGTACCCGAGCTTTAAGGCCCTTGGGTCAACCGTCACCGGGAACGGAAGCATGTAAGAGGGATCGGTGCTTGCGTCCACCTTGGTCACAACTCCGGGGTAATTGCCTCCCCCGCCGGGTGCATCCCAGCTGAAGTTGTTCGCTGAATTTGTCCCTAGCTGCGGCGCGAAGCCATCCGGCACTCCACCGAAAAAGGTTACGCCTACCGGGTTGTAGATCAGCCCGTACGATCCGCGCACCACCGTCTTGGGCAGAAGCTGATAAGCGAAGCCCAGCGATGGCCCGAAGTTCTTCGCGTACTCGTTCTTCTCAAAGCTGTCGCCGCCATCCTTGGCGAAGACCAGGGTTCCGGGAATCCCATAGATCGGGCTGATAGCATTTTGATCGAAGTTCGCCCAGTTGCCGTATTTCTCGTGGAAACGGAAGTTATAGTCCCAGCGCAGCCCCGCATTCACCGTGAGTTTGCGGGTAACTTTGTAATTGTCCTGCGCGAACAGCGAGAGTCCTTTTTGACGGCCATACAAGTTGTAAGCCACGCTTTGTGTGGCGCTGTTCACCAGTCCCAGCAGGAAGCTGGCATAGGCGAAGCCGTCATAGGTACCAAATCCTTGGGTAGCGGCATTGGTGAACGTGAAATTCAAGGCTCCCGAGCCAGAGCGGCTGTTTACCTGGTGGGCTACAAAGTCTCCGCCGAAGGTTAAGTTGTGCCGTCCTTTTGTCCAGGTAATCGTATCGCCCGTGATGATGTTGACTCCGGAAAGATTCCCCTGCCAGGTGTTGCCCAGAAACGTCTCACTGTGGCCATAGGCCGTATTGGCGTCGGAAAAGTTAATCTCCGGAAAATTATCGGCCCCGGTGTCGCCAAATCCTAGTTGCTCGTTCCAGTTGCCCGGATCAGTTGGCCGGCTGGCGTTGTAATCCAGGTTGTAGGTGAAATTGATGACATTCAGCAGATTGGGACTGAACGTGTGGGTCTCGCTCAGGCGCGCCTCATGCGACCAGTAGATCTGGTACCGGGCATTGGAGAATGGCCCCCCGTTAGTCGTTCCGTCTTGCCACAGACCGCCGCTGTCATCCAGGATGCGAGGGCGATGGTTGTATATCCATGAGCCCGAGAGTCGATCCTGGTCGCGCAACACGTGATCGATCTTCACTACGAATTGATTGGGAGTCTGGTTGGGGGATCCTGACAAGAGTCCACGGCTGTTGTTATCAAGCCCGCCAAACTGCGCAGCGTAGTTTTGATAGAAGGCATTCACCTTTTGCGCTACTGCGCTGATCCGGCCGGTCGGAATGATATTGCCGGTAAACTGACACGGTGGCGTTGTGCAGGTGACTGGCGGATCGGGGTCGTAAATCATATTCTCCCGCGCTACCAGCATTTGTCCCGCGTCATTCTGCACCATCTGTGGTGTACCGCCGTTTTGGCTGCACAGGCCAATGTTCCCCCCGGAATCCGTGCACAGATCCCCTCCCATCAGCGTGCTGAAATCCCCGCTCTGAAACGCGGGACTCGGCACGGTATTCGATCCGCTGTTCAGCCGGAAGTCGGTCTGCTGGAACCGCTCGAACGCTCCGAAGAAGAATGTCTTGTTCTTGATGATGGGCCCGCCCAGGCTGAAACCGTAATCCCAGGCCCGCTGCTCCGGCTTTTCGATGCCCAGGTTGTCGTTGGTCCAGGTGTTGGCGTCGAGCAGTTCGTTGTGGCCATACAAAAAGGCTGAGCCGTGCAGCGCGTTGGTCCCCGACTTCAGGTTAAACGCAATCACGCCGCCGCCCGTGGAGGCGCTTTGCGCATCCAGGCCGCTGGTTTGCGCCTGCAGCTCCTCTACTGCCTCCATCGTGGGGCCGGACTCCATCGAGTCGCCCTGAATGTTGGCCGTACCCGAAGTGCCGTCAACCGTGTAATCCTTGGTGAACCACTGTCCACCATTGATAACGGCTCCATACGGGCTGCTGTAGGGGGAGTAGCCGGGCGTGATCGCGACCGCGAAATCCTCCACCGAGCGTCCGCCGCCGTAAATGCTGAGCGGCAGCTCGGTAACGATTTTTCCGTTCATGTTGGTTCCTACCGACGGCTTTTCCAGTTGCAGCACGGGGGCGTCCGAGGTCACAGTGATGCTGGAGGTCACCGCGCCGACCTTAAGCGTCGTGTCCAGGCGGGCCGTCTCGGTGGACAACAGGACGACGCCGGTGCGCTTCAGGCTCTCAAATCCATCGCGCTCGAATTCCACCGAATATTTTCCCGGAGGGAGGTTTGGCACAAGGTAAATTCCATCGCCGTTTGAAACCGTCTTGGTTGCCACCCCAGTCTCGACATTTGTGGCGGTAACGTTCGCGCCCGGCACCACCGCGCCGCTGGAATCGGAAATAGTGCCGGTGATGCTGGCGCGATTTGCCTGCCCCCAAAGTGTTCCCGTCAGCAGAAGGAAAGCGCAGACACATCCCGTGATGAAAGCGACATGAAATTTATTTTTCATATTTCTCCCTTAGGCAGAGCGCCTCCGGTCGTAGTTGCCTTGGCGAAAGGTGAGCTTGGTAGCTGCGGTGACAGTCGATGCGAAAGCATGAGCTTTTACATGCTGATCAACGGAGGAAACGTCTGCTCAAATTGTACTCGCGGCGCGCGAAGCAAACGTTTTCCAACTCTTCTAGATCGAATACTCTGGCCTGAATTGGGTTGTCAAGCCGAATCAGAAACCCGCATTAAATTACGATAATCCCGGCATTATTACGATAGTGCGGATGTGCTTCACCTGCTACAGCTAGTGGATTTCTACGATGCTTGCCGGAACCGCCGCCACCTTGGCCGCACGCCGATTTAGCGCTGCGGCGCCGATCCCGCCGCCGACATCTTCGTGGCCATATCTTCTTCCGCCTTTTCGTGCAGTCGCCGCACCTGGGCGAATTCCTTCTCCGCTGCCGCGTTGTTGCCCATCGCCTGGTACACCCGGCCCAGTCGGTAGTGGGCATCGGGTTGAGAGGCGTCCAGTTTCACCGCCTGCCGCAATGCCGCCAGCGCTTCCGGATAGCGCTTCTGCTGCGTGAGCACCGCGCCCAGATCGACATAGGCGATGCGGATATCGCCGCGCAGCTTCACTGCCCGCTGCAGCCGCCCGATCGCCTCGTCCTCATCGTTCTGTTTCCAGGCAATGTCCCCCAGATAAGCCAGAGCTTGCGCGTTGCCAGGGTCGAGGGTGAGCTGCTCCTCGAACTCGCGCTTCGCGTCATCGTACTGATGCGACTTCCAGTACAAATATCCAAGACCGAAGTGCGCGTTGGGATCGGGCGGCGTGGCTTTGGCCGCGGCCTGGAACTCAGCGATGGCGTCGGGCGTTCTCCCCAGGCCGTCAAGCGCCTCTCCCATGAGGATGTGCGCCGCCGCGGAGTCCGGGTTGCGCTGCACGATCTGGCGGAATTCTTTCACCGCGCAGTCATAGTGCTTGGCCCTCAAACAACTTTGCGCCAGCGTCTGCTGCAACTCGGTGTTGCCGGGATCGGCCTCGGCCGCAGGCTGCAGGTGCCGGATGGCCTCCGCAAAACGCTTCGCGCCGTAATAGCTCAGGCCGAGCAGCGTCCGTGCCTGCGTGCTTTTGGGATCGGCTGCGAGTGCCCTGGTGAGCGGCGCGATGGCGGCCTGGAAGTGTCCTTGCTTGAACTCCGCCAGCCCGAGATTGAGTTGCACTCCCGGAAGCCTTGGCTGCAGAGCGAGCGCCTTGCGGTAGGCTGCCGCAGCTTCCGGGTACTTCTGCTCCCTGGAGAGGACCACCCCAAGACTGGCGAATGCGCCGGCATCCTGGGGATTGCGCTGGATGATCGCTTGCCAGAGATGCTCCGCTTCGGGCAGTTTTCCCTGCTGCTCGAACCCGACGGCATCCGCGGGAGTTTGAGCGAGGGAAGAAATCCCAAGCGGGGCAACAAGAAAAATCGCTACCAGGATCAATACAACATCTTCCAGGGCTGCTTCCAGCGAGGACTCTTTCGGGATCGAGTTAACGACAGAGTATCCGGCGGGATCTGAAAAGCCGAAGAATTTGAGAATCAAATATTCCAAGTTAAAGACTTATCCCTGGTAACCACGCTCGGAGATGAAAGACCAAGTTTGTGGTCTCGATGCGGCAACGTCAAGAGCAAGAGAAAGAGAAAAAGAGTAAGAGAAAGAGGCGCCATTTGCGGAGCGCCCCTGAAACTGGGCGTGACCACGACCGCCATCTCGCCGATATTGAGATCTCAGTTGAGGCCGACGCCCGCGCCTACATCACTGCAGAACAGCCCGTCCCCGCAAGCATAGGGCGATAAAACAATGCCCCGCTCGTGCTCATTGCGCGAGCGGGGCAGGTGAATACAGCGGAGGCAGTTTCAGAAGATGACCTTCGCGCCAAGCTGAAACACCCTCGGATCGAAAGCATTCGTGATTGCTCCGAAGTTGCTCGCCCCGTAGTTAGCGCTAATACCACCGTTCTGTCCCGCTCCGCCGAACTGGGTGTGGTTCCAGGTATTGAAACTTTCCGCCCGGAACTCAATCCGGCTGCCCCGGCTCTCGCTGAGCACGAAGCTCTTAAAGAGAGACAGGTTCCAGTTGTTGCGGCCAGGCCCACGCACCGCATTGGCCCCCAGGTTGCCCCACTCGCCGGCAGCGGGGAGCGTGAAGACGGAGGGGTCAAACCACTCCGTCGCCTTCTTCGGGTAGGAGATGCTCCCGCTCAGGTCCGGGCGATTGCCTACATCCCCGCCAGGAAAAATGCTGGCGACGTTCTGCCCGTTGACTGCGATCCTCAGCGGCGTCCCCGATTCCATGGTCACGATGCCGGACAGTTCCCATCCCCCGACAAACGTCTTCAAGGCGCGGTTCGAGCTGTTCTTGAGCAGTGGGATGTCATAGACAAAGTTAGCGAAGAATATGTGGGTGCGATCCAGCAGCGACGGACCGGAGTCGTACTGCCAGCCCACGTAGGGGTTGTCAATCCAGTCCAGGTCCCAGCCGTTGCCGGAACTTCCGGTGGTGGGATCAATGGCCCGGGAAAGGGTGTAGGCCGCCTGCAAGGTCAGATCGCGAGTGACTTTTCCCCGCAGCTCGGTTTGCAGCGAATTGTAATGCGCGTTGGCTCCATTAAACGCCTGCTTGATCGAGGTGAAGCCGGGGTAAGTGACCAGGCCGTTGAAGGCAGGCGTACCCGTCGGGCAATTCGCCGCCGTGAGGCAGGCAAGGTCGCCGGCTGGCGGGGTGTTGATCTCCTGCCAATAGCTCTCGTGCCTGTTCACACTGCCGACGTAAGACACCGACAGCACGGCATTGCTGCCAATCGCCTGCTGGACTCCCATGCTGTACTGAGAAGTCGTCGGCGGCGGGTAGTCCTTGTTGACTCCCACCACTCCGGCAGGCACGATCGGAACCGTAACCGTTCCGCCAGTCCAGGTGACATGCGGGTCAGCGAACAGAACGTTGGTTGTGCCTAAGCTGTAGCCGAAGGGTGGATTGGTCGCGGCATTGTACATGTCGTTGCCCTGAATGCGTTCGTACATCAGGCCATAACCACCGCGAATAACCGTCTTTCCGGTACCGAACAGGTCGTAGGCGAATCCCAGGCGCGGACCGAAATTGAGCCAACTATCGTCCGCCAGTCCCTTGGGGACTCCGTTCTTACCTTCAAGCCCCATACCGTTGAGGTAGAACTGATAACCCTGCAACGAAGAAATCGGGCTTGTGCCCAAACCAGGGCTGGAGGCTGAGATCTGTCCGTAGTTTGTGCTGCCATCGCTGTTCGTGGCCCACAAAGGCGCATTGGCCGCGTTGTAGAGGCCGGGATAGAAATTCGCCATGTTGTTGTTGGCTTCGTAGGTATGGGGAATTCCATCCCAGCGCAAGCCCAGGTTGAGGGTGAGGCGATGCGTTGCCCGCCAGTTGTCCTGAATGTAGGCGCTGGGAGAAATGGCGTTCCAATGGCCCGCGCCTTTGTAGGCATTCTCGGCGTAGTGTTGGGCATCAC
Organism: Terriglobales bacterium; assembly: GCA_035500455.1. GTDB lineage: Bacteria > Acidobacteriota > Terriglobia > Terriglobales > Acidobacteriaceae > DATJXG01. The sequence goes on from DATJXG010000477.1 coordinate 8,210, forward strand.
CCAGGACGAAGTCGGCATAATCCAGTCCGCAGGTTGAAGTCTTAGAGGCCACGCATCCGGTAGGAGCGGTGGCCGACCCGTTGAACTGGAAGCCACCCTGGGTCTCGGCGAAGTAATCCTGCACCTTCTTGTAGATCGCCCAGCCAAATCCAAACTTGAACTGGTGCGCCCCTTTGGTCCAGGAGACATCATCCCGGATTTGATAGTCATCTGCAGTGTTGTTCCAGGGCAGCCAATTCACCGTGTAGTTGGTACCCGTGCTCCCGTTCAGATTAATGTCGGGAATACGGTTATCCACGTTGTCGCCGCCGAATACGCGGTTAAACGTGAAATCGGATGGCGCCTGGTACACGCCCAGGGGCAGGATGTGAATGCGGTTGCCGTCGTAGTTGAATGCCACCTCATTGAGCAAGCTGGGGCTGATGATGTACGTCGCATGCACCACCGTGCTGTACGAGGGATTGCCGAAGGTGTTGAACACCGTGGGCACGTTGTCGCCGCTCCACTGGGTGGTTCCGTAGGTTTGCGCAGCCTGGTCGGAAATCCAGTGCCCGAAAACGGAGAATTTGTCATTGAACTGGTGATCGATGCGGGCAATTTCTTCTTTTCCGGTGGTGGGTGAGTTATTGCCTCCAATAAACTGCCAGCCGCTGGTCGGTTTGGGAAAGATACCTGCATTGAGCAGCGCCACGGCGTTGGCGCTCACCGCGCAACCCGGGATTTTGTTGTTCGGGAACGGTTGCCCGGCGACAAGCGTCGCCTGGACCGCACCCGAACATCCTGTATCCAGGCTCGCAATGTTGGCTGGAGCCACAACCTGAAGCGCGTTGCCATTGCCCAGCGTCCCCGGCAGCGTAACATCGCCGTTTGCATCCGGGTACATGCTGGCTAATGGCGTTGTTACGTTGAACAGCCCGCCGGAAACGTAGCGCCGCCATTCCATGTTATAGAAGAAGAAAGTCTTGGGATTGTCGGTGTGCTTGAACTGCACGGGGCCGCCGACGTTGAAGCCCCAGTCGTTGAACCTCAATTCGGCGACCTTGTTGGGGGCCGGGTTGAAGTAGTTACGCGCATCCAGAGCGTCGTTGCGCCCGAAATAAAAGGCAGTGGCGTGCAGTTGCTTGGTGCCCGACTTGATCGCCATGGTCATAGTGCCGGCCGAGGATAGGCCGTATTCGGCGCTGTAGTTCGAGGTCATCGTGCGGAATTCAGCGATGGCGTCCATGGAGGGCAAAACGTCTGCTCCGCCGCCACCCCCGCGGTCAGCGGCTTCGCCGCCGTCAATTACCCAAAGATTGTGGCTCACGCGTTGGCCATTGAAGCTCACATTGAAATCCCCGCCCGCCGAGGTGGGAACCTGGAAGTCCGCCTGAATGCTGGAGGCGCCCGGAGTCAGTGCCTCGAGCTCGAACACGCTGCGCCCATTGGTGGCGAGCTGAGTGATCTGCTGGCCGGTGATGACGCTGCTCACTTCACCGGAGTCCGATTGCACCTTCACCGCATCGGCTTCCACCGTGATGGTTTCCTGGGTGGTGCCGACCTGCATCTGGAAGTCAATCCGGGCGCGGTCGCCAACGTTTAGCACGACGTTGCTGCGCTCGGCCAGCTTGAACCCCGAGGCTTGGGCCTGCACCTTGTAGGTTCCGATATGCAGATCAGGAATGACGTATTGCCCCGACGCGTTGGTGGCGATGGTGCGGGTCTGGCCCGTCTCCAGATAGGTTACGCTCACCTTTACATTGGGGATCACCGAGCCGGACGGGTCGGTGACGGTTCCTACAATCGTGGCTTCCTGGCCAAACGCCAGGAAAGAAAAGCCCATAACCAGCATGCACAGCATTACGAGACGGCGCAGGCTGCGATTCGCGGCAGCCGAGGCAAGCCTTTCGACAAACGTGGACGAAAGTGATTTCATGCCATCCTCCAGAATTCTTTGCACCAGATTCTTCCCACCAGCGACCCCACAGAAAGCCGGTCCGGGCCAACAGGGCCATCCGGGACCGTAATCGTTCACGGGGATTGCTTTTATCCTTGATAGCAGATCGTTGTCAAGCAGAAATTCGTAACTAAATCACTTCTATATCGATTTAGTACAAATTCTCATAGTGAGATGAGCGCTCAAGCCTTGCCCAACTCGCGCGATTGTGCCAAACTCCCCAGTCAATGCCGCCTCGGAAAGTCGGGACCGGCGCTTCGTCTCCCGCCGGAAAATCGAATAAAGTCTTCAGCTTGAAACAACTGGCCGACCACCTCGGCCTGGCGCCGACCACCGTGTCGCTGGTGATGAACCACTCCCCGGTGGCCAAAACCATCGCCCCCGAAACCCGCGAGGCGATTCTGGAGGCGGCCCGCAAGTTCAACTACCGTCCCAATTTCCTGGCGCGCAGTTTACGCACGGGAAGAAGCTTCACCATCGGGGTGATGGTGCCCGAGGTCAGCGACGCTTACACCGGTACGGTGATGAGCGGAATCGAAGAACACCTGCTGACTGAGGGATATTTTTACTTCGTCGCCAGCCACCAATTTAAGCAGGACTTGATCGATGAATACTGCCAGCTGTTTCTGGACCGCTCGGTCGACGGTCTGATCGTGGTATGTGCTCCCTGGACTCGCGACTTGCCCATGCCGGTGGTCACCGTTTCCAGCCACCACCACGTGCCGGGCGCTACCAGCATCGTGCTCGATCATCAGCGCGCGGCGGAAGTCGCCCTCGAGCACATAATGCAGCTGGGCCACCGCCGCATCGCCTTTATCAAGGGCCAGAGTTTTGTCCCCGATACCGAGGTACGCTGGCGTGCCATCGTCGAAGTGGCGGCGCGGCTGGGCGTCACCGTACACCGCCAGCTGGTCACCCAGATCGAGGGCAATTCGCCCTCTCCCGCTCTCGCTTACCGGGTGACGCGGGAGCTGCTTGCCTCCGGCCAGCGCTTCAGTGCCCTATTCGCCTTTAACGATGTCTGCGCCATCGGGGCGATCCACGCCCTGCAGGAGTTCGGCCTGAGAGTGCCGGAAGATGTTTCGGTGGTGGGCTTCGACGATATCGAAAGCGCGCAGTACCAGACCCCCGGCTTGACCACGGTTCGCCAGCCTTTGCGAGAGATGGGCAGACTGGCGGCGGAAACCGTCATGCGCCGCATTTCGCGCTCGCTCCCGGAATCCGACGGCAAGCCGGCTTACATCGTGGTTGAGCCCCAGCTCGTGGTGCGTGCGACCACCTCGCCATGGTGCGCGCAAGAGGCACCGGCACAGGCAAAAACCCGCGGGAAATCCCGTAGGAGTTGATGCGGCGCTGCCGCCGCCCGCGTAGAATTTCGCGCGAATAAAATCGAAGAGCACTGCAAGGCCGCGGCCTTGACGCCGCCCTTCGCGCCGTGCTACAAGCAATCGTTCTAAACCGATTTAGATACAGTCAGCCTCTGTAGCTGACGGGTGCAGTGCTGACCGCGGCGACTACGCATGGAGGAGCCGATCCACGATGAACGGACCCCAGGGTAGTAATTCGATTCTTCAGTCCACCGCAATTCTCCTCATCCTTCTGGGAATAAGTTTCCACGCCGCCGCACAAACGGCCCAACCCGGGAAGACTCCTCTCTACCTCGACCCTTCGCAACCTGTGAACGTGCGGGTCGATGACCTTATCTCGCGAATGACGCTCGAGGAAAAAGCCTCGCAGCTGGTGAACCAGGCCAGAGCCATCCCTCGGCTGCACGTCCCCGCGTACGACTGGTGGAGCGAGGCGCTGCACGGCGTTGCCCGGGCCGGCACTGCCACAGTATTTCCGGAGCCCATCGGCCTCGCCGCTACCTTTGATTCCCCGTTGATTCATCAGATGGCGGTCGTCATCAGCACCGAAGCTCGCGCCAAGCACAACCAGGCGGTGCGTGCCGGCCGGCGCGACATCATGGAAGGCCTGGATTTCTGGTCGCCCAACATTAATATCTTTCGCGATCCGCGCTGGGGCCGGGGTCAGGAAACCTACGGTGAGGATCCGTTCCTCACCGGAAGAATGGGAGTCGCTTTCGTCACCGGGATGCAAGGCGACGACCCCAAGTACTACCGCGTCATCGCCACGCCGAAGCACTTTGACGTGCACAGCGGCCCGGAGCCCTCGCGCCACAGCATCGATATCAAGGTTTCGCGCCACGATATGGAAGACACCTACCTGCCTGCCTTCCGAGCCGCGGTAGTCGAAGGCAAAGCGGAGTCGGTAATGTGCGCCTACAACCGGGTGAATGGCGAGCCCGCCTGCGCCAACACTTTTCTTCTCGAAGATCAGTTGCGCGGAGCCTGGAAGTTCAACGGATATGTAGTTTCGGATTGCGACGCCGTCGCTGACATCTTCAATGGCCACCACTTCACCAAGAGCATGGCCGAAGCCGGCGCCGTCTCGCTGAAAAGAGGCATGGACAACGAGTGTGCCGATTTCTTCACCAAAGCCACCGGCAACTCCGACTACGTGAAATTTCTCGACGCAGTGAAGCAAGGCCTGCTGACGGAAAAGGACATCGACGTTGCCCTCAAGCGCACTTTCACCGCCCGCTTCCGCCTGGGAATGTTCGATCCGCCTTCGATGGTGAAGTACGCGCAGACTCCGGATTCGGAAATTGACAGCCCCGCACATCGCGCCCTGGCGCTGAAGATCGCGCGCGAGTCCATGGTGCTGCTCAAGAACGACGGCACCCTGCCGCTCAGCGGCGAGGTGAAAAACATCGCCGTCCTGGGCCCGCTGGCGGAATCGGACAGCGTGCTGCACGGCAACTACAACGGCACCGCGTCGCACCCGGTGACCGCGCTCGAGGGCATCCGCAAACAGTTCCCTGCGGCGAAAGTGACCTATGCCCCGGGTATGAATTTCCTGCGGGTGGAAAACGTCATTCCCGCTTCTGCCCTCTCCACTCCCGACGGCAAGCCCGGCCTCAAGGGCGAATATTTCGCCGGCCAGGAATTTGCCCGCAAGCCCAAGGTTGCACGAGTGGATAAAACGGTCGATCTGCAGTTATTCCATCCCGAGCCGGACGCCGTAACCCCGCCCGCCGGAATGAAAGATTTCTCCGTCCGCTGGACCGGATTCCTAACTCCCCCGGAGTCGGGCACTTACCGCGTCGGGCTGCTGGGCTCTCGCAACCGGCTCTGGTTCGAGGGCAAGCTGGTCGTGGACGACGCCGAACTGCATGATCCCAATCCCATGACCGCCACCCTGCAACTCGAGAAAGGACATCGCTACCCGGTCAAGATCGAATATCAGCGCGGCGGCTTCGGCACAAAATTCGTGTGGATGAACGTCATTGCCGACCCCGTCGCTGACGCAGTCGCCCTGGCAAAGCAATCGGATGTGGCGATCGCGGTGGTCGGCATCACATCACAGCTGGAAGGCGAAGAGATGAAAGTGGATGTGCCCGGCTTCAAAGGCGGCGACCGCACCAGCATCAATCTGCCCAGGGAAGAAGAGGACCTTCTCGAAGCCTTGCAGCAGTCAGGCAAGCCGGTGGTTGTCGTTTTGATGAACGGCAGCGCCCTCGCCGTCAACTGGGCGAACCAGCACTCCAACGCCATTCTTGACGCCTGGTACTCCGGCGAAGAAGGTGGCACCGCCATCGCTCAAACTCTCGCCGGCGTGAACAATCCCGCCGGACGCCTGCCGGTAACTTTCTACACCGGCATCGAGCAACTGCCCGATTTCGAAGACTACGCCATGAAGAACCGGACCTATCGTTACTTCACCGGCCAGCCGCTCTATCCCTTCGGTTACGGACTGAGCTATTCGAAATTCGAGTACAGCAACCTGAAACTCTCCAGCAGTGAGTTGCACGCCGGAGACTCGCTCGAAGTCTCAGTGGACGTGAAAAACACCGGCTCGCGCGAAGGCGACGAAGTCGCCGAGCTGTACTTGACCTTCCCCGATACTCCCGGCGCTCCCTTGCGGGCGCTGCGCGGATTCAAGCGTGTACACCTCGCTGCGGGGGAAACCACGCACGTTGAATTCACGCTTGACCCGCGCGCTTTGAGCATGGTGAATGAGGAGGGAACCCGCGAAGTTGCGCCCGGCGCCTACCACGTGATCCTGGGCGGCGGACAACCCGGAACCGGCGCCCCCAGTCAGGAAGCCGCGCTCACGGTAACCGGCGAGCAGAAGTTACCCGACTAGAACGAGGGAGAAGCTCAGGTTATCGCTTGGCTTGGCCGGAAGCGGCTTTATGTTTTTCTTTGCGCTCTTTGCGTTCTTTGCGGTTCAACCTGCCTACCCCGCCAGGAAGCCAAGCGCCCGCAGACAATCCGGTTTATCCACAACAAATTGACGAACTTCCAGGCTTCGAAGAGTCGAGTAAGCCGAATCCAGGGAAGCCCTCCAAATGAAAGCAGTCGTTTTTCGGGAACCGTCCTCCTTGCGCAGAGCCGATTTGGGCCTCGGAGCACAATTTTGCACACAAAAAGATGCGGAATTCCGGAGTCAGGCAACCGCAGGAGAATTCTCTGCGCCTAAGGGCTCAAAATGACTTGGATTACGGCGAGGGATGAGTTATCTTGGCCGACACGACGGTAAGGGCCTGGCAATCGGTGCTCGGAAATCCAGGACCTGACTCCGACTTCAACAGGGCGTGCCACGAAGTATTGCGGTTCTCTGGGCTCGGGTCAGCCGAACTGCTCAGGTAAGGCTGGCGATCGTTAACACTCCTCGGCGGCGCCGGGGCAACGTAAACGAGGTCTCGCAGTTCTAAGGGGCTCCAGCCATGAAATCCAGTTTTCGCCTGCCTGCTTTTCTTCTCGCGGCTTCCGTGTATGTGTGTCTCGGTTTGCCGGCCCGCGCCGCCGCAACTCCGGCTGCGGGTTCTACTTCCGCAACCGATCCTGCGCCCGCGCCGCTCTCCGGGCCGGAAGTCAGCATCCCCGGGCCGCTGCGCTCCTTCTTGCGCATGGCCGGCATCAGCCAGAAAATCGCGCCCGATGAAGTCATGCCCCTGCTGGCGCGCAATGTGTTTTCGCAGGGCTATCAGGCCGGCCGTCCTACTGAGTTCCTGATCCTGCTCAGCCGCTACGTGCAGCAAGCACGCGAGTTGACCGACCTGGCGGGCAGCGAACGGGTGATCCGCGTCACCAACTGTGAAGACGTCAAGCCTCTGCTCAACATCATCGGCTACCGCTTGCGCGAGGGCTGCGGGCAGAAGGGCACGTCGCTGATCACCGCCGACGCGGAGAAGGC
>DATJXG010000478.1:0-13518 GCA_035500455.1 Terriglobales bacterium
TACTGCGTAACCGTCTTCACCTCATCCCCAACTTTGAACCCTGAGCCGGAGACCGCGGTGCACACCGAAGACACATCATCCACATCGGTCACTTTAACGACGCCCACGGGAGAACTCATCCGCCGCAGCACCTTGTCGGTCGCGGGGTCCTTGATCTCCTTGGTGACGCGCTCCACGGTGAGCTGGTCACCCACCTTCACCCCGGCCTTGCCGCCGACGTTGAGCACGATCTGCCCCCCGTCCACCGCGGCCACCAACCCCGTGACCACGATAGTCCGCGCCTCCAGCTTGCTGCTGTCCCCGATCACGCCGGTGCTCAGTTGATCGACCGCCGCTTTCGTGGCTTCCCCGATGATCGTGTTCTGGAAGTCGCTGCTGCCGAAGTCGGCGTTGCCGCCACCAAAACCGTGCCAATTCCCGCCGCCGCCGAGCATCGAGGTGCTCTCGCGCTGCGATTCGCCTTTGCCCTCCGCCACTCCCAGGATTTCCCCCGTATCGATGTCCACCAGGCGTGCATCGATGGCCACAATCGCCTTCGACTTCTTGTGGCCGAAGCCGCCGATGCCCACACCGTGCCAGTTTCCGCCGCCTCCGCCGATGTTGGTGTTCTTGGTATCGTTGCCGAACTGGGTGATGCTGCCGACAATAATCGCGTCCACACCCAGCAGTTTCCCGATCTTCGCCGCCGAAGCCGGGTTCGCCCGGTCGCTGTTGGAAAAGTTCTGTTCCGCGATGATCTTGTCCAACGCCTTGCGCTCAATCACCGAATAGGTCCCGTCCTTCACCAGATCGGTGACCAGCAAATCGGCAATGCCCTTGCCTATATCAACATCCTGGCCAAAAATCTGCGACACTCCGCCATGTACGGTTGCGTAATCGAAATCCATGATCGCCACGCGCTTTTTACGCCCCTGGGCAAAAGCCAATGAAGCCGCGCACAGTAAGATCGCCAATGCAGCTGAATTGAATCTTCGTCTCATGGAATGGCCCCTTGTATCGTGGGAAAAATAGGGAGCGTGGGGGAATCTGCCGCCCCGTCCCGCCGAGGTTACCTCCCGGTACAGCCCTTGTCAACTGCGGGCGAGCCATTGATATGCAAGAATTGAGGCGTCACTTCCACAAGTGGGAACCATGAAAAAAATTCGTGTGGGAATTCTCTTCGGCGGGCGCAGCGGAGAGCATGAAGTCTCTCTGCTTTCCGCGGCGTCAGTGTTTAATGCCATCGATAAAAGCAAATATGAAGTCGTCCCTATCGGAATCACCAGGGAAGGCCGCTGGCTCACTTCCTCGGATGCCGAGCGCCTGCTCGCGGGAAAGCCCGGCCCTGATGCCGCTCATCATCTCCGCGCCGGTGATCCCGAAGCCACCGCGGCCGCGGCCCTGCTCGCGCAGGGAGAATCGGTGATCGTGCCGCCCGAACCGCAGCAGGCGCAGGGCGCGACAGCAACCATGGCTCCCTTCCAGAGCGAAGCTTCACACCTCGCCCGCCCCATCGCCGACCGTGCCATCAACGTGGATATCATCTTCCCCGTCCTCCACGGCACCTTTGGCGAAGACGGCACCATCCAGGGCTTGCTGGAGCTGGCCGACATTCCCTACGTCGGCGCGGGCGTGCTCGGTTCCGCCGCCGGCATGGACAAAGACATCATGAAGTCACTCTTCATCGCCGCCGGCCTGCCCATCGTGAAGCACGTCACCATTCTTCGCAGGGATTGGGAAGCCGCGCCCAGAAAAGCTGAAAAGCTGGTGGAGAGCAAGCTGAAATATCCGGTATTCGTGAAGCCCGCCAACCTGGGATCGTCGGTAGGAATCTCCAAGGCCCACAACCGCAAGGAACTCGGCCCCTCCATCGCCGACGCCGCCAGGTTCGACCGCAAGATCGTGATCGAACAAGGCGTAGGCGGAAAGAGTGGCAAGGCCCGCGAGATCGAATGCTCAGTCCTGGGCAACGACAACCCGCAGGCTTCCGTGCCCGGAGAGATTGTGCCGGTCAAAGAGTTCTACGACTACAACGCCAAATATCTTGACGAAGGCTCCGAGCTGATCATCCCGGCGAAGCTCACCAAAGCCGAAACCAGGAAAGTGCAGGCGTTGGCCGTTGCCGCCTTCAAAGCCGTGGACGGCTCCGGCCTCTCCCGCGTGGACTTTCTCATGGATCCCAAGTCGCGCAAGATCTATCTCAACGAAATCAACACCATGCCCGGCTTCACATCCATAAGTATGTACCCCAAGCTGTGGGCCGCGTCAGGCCTGGCCTATCCCGACCTGATCGAACGGCTGATCGCCCTGGGACTGGAGCGCCACCAGGACAAGAAGAAAAACCAATACAGCCGCTAACGAAATGCAAGCGTACCGCCGCTAAGAAATTGCAGGCAGCCCTCACCATCCACATTGTCATTCCGGACAGCCGTGGGCGATGAGGAAGTGCGGACGCACGCGCCACGCCATTCAGATTGTCATTCCGAGGAGCCAAAGGCGACGAGGAATCTGCGCTCTCTCTCCCGAGACTCACCTGTTCATCCCTTATCCACGTTCCTGTGGCCGCTGCCCCCGGTTCGCCCGCCCACGCCCACAACCTCTTCCGATTCTTACCCTTGCGCGGTTGCTGAATCCTCGATAACTCCTGTAGAATCTAATCCTTCGATCAGAGGTTCAGAGCCATGAAAGCAGCCATCCATCCCGGTTACAACGAAGTGCGCGTTATGTGCGCCTGCGGCAACAGCTTTACGACCCGCTCCACCCATCGCGGCGACATCCACGTAGAAATCTGCTCCAATTGCCACCCCTTCTTCACCGGCAAGCAGAAGCTGATGGATACCGCCGGCCGCGTCGAGCGTTTCCGCCGCAAGTACGCCAAGGTGGAACCGAAGGCGGAAACCGCGAAGAAGTAAGCCGCTTCGCCAATTTTCGGGAGTGGTTCAGAATTGCAAGGCCTCCGCATGAGCGGAGGCCTTCTTATTGACTACTCGTCCGAGTCGATCGGCTCGCCCACCAGGTTGTAATAGACGGCCTTGGCAGCCTTGGCTTTCGTTTCCGGCTGCGCGAGTTTTGGGGGCGGCGGCGGGGGAGTGCCTGAGGGCACAGCAGAATCGGCAGCCGCCTGGCCAATCGCCGGCCGCACCGTCTCCGGCTCGGTTGTGGAAACTTGCGGTTTAGGCGCTGCTGCTTGCGCAGGAGCAGGCATCGGGCGTGCCGGAGCCGGAGAAGCGGACGCCATCGACACGGGAGAAGGAGCCGCCACCCGGCGTACGACGCGAACCATCCGCACCGGCCGCTGCAGCCTCGAATACAGGATCGCAGCCACGATTCCCGCCAGTCCAAGCTCCAGCACGGCTGTCAACAGCACCGGCGCGGCAATTTTCCCGTTTCCCAGATACAGGGGAGACTGAGAATCCGCCTCCATCACCCGCGCCAGTAGCGGCAGAACCAGGCCTTCCGTAAACGCCACCAGAAAATTCCAGATGGCCGCCCCCAGAACGACCGCAATCACCAGCCGCCCGACCCATCTTCGCGACTCGCCTGGAGCCAGTTCCGGGGCAAAGCTCTTGTTGATTTCGTCCATAGATTTAAGCTGCCCTTGAAAAAGAGCAAGGTGCTCTTGAAAAATTGTCCCATATCTGCGGATGCCCCGAAAGCCCTCCGGGATGCTCCGCCCCGGCCGCACACGTGAATACTTCCGCTCCGCGCACTCGGCGGCTGTTCTTGGCGCCCTCGGCGTTGTAAGGTTTGGGCTTTGAGGTGTGCAAGAACCCGTGCCGTCGACTCTCTCTCTTCACGTAAAATAACCCGATGCGCAAGTTCTGGGACAATCCCAATGTAGGCGCGGGCGTCCCCGCCCGGGCGTCCCAGTCCCCAGAACCAGACCTCCAAGCCACCGCCGCACGGGCGGGGCCTGTATTGAGCGGAGCTGAAGGAACGCCCGCGCGTACATTGCACATCGGCAGCGTCGATATCACCCCCGCCACCGTCCTCGCTCCCATGGCCGGCGTCACCGACACCGTCTTCCGCCGCTTCATCCGCAACCTCGGCGGATGCGGCCTCATCATGACCGAATTCACCTCCGCCGACGGCGTCCTCCGTGCCAAGGACAAAAAGGCCAAACGCTACCTTCATTTCTATGAAGACGAGCACCCCATCTCCGCCCAGCTCTTCGGCAGCGATCCGCAAGTCATGGCCGATGCGGCAAAGATCGTCGAAGGCCTCGGCTTCGACCTGGTAGACCTCAACCTCGGCTGCCCCGCGAAGAAAGTCGTAAAGTGTAACGGCGGCTCCGGCCTGCTGCGCGACCTGCCCGCCATCGGCAAAATCTTCGAAGCGGTGCGCGCGGCGGTGAAAATTCCGTTCACGGTAAAGTTCCGTGCCGGCTGGGACGACGACAACATCGTCTGCGTCGAGCTGGCCAAAATGGCTGAAGCCTGCGGCCTGTGCGCGGTCGCGCTGCACGCCCGCACCCGCGAGCAGGGCTACAGCGGCCAGGCCCGTTGGGAGTGGATCGCCGCGGTGAAAGACGCGATCAAAATCCCGGTCATCGGCAACGGCGACATCCGCACCCCCGAAGACGCCTGCGCCATGGTCGCCCAAACCGGCTGCGACGCAGTCATGATCGGCCGCACCGCCCCCTCCAACCCATGGATCTTCCGCCAGATCGAGCAGTACCGCACGGCGATCACCACGAACCGTGTACGGACGGGGCTTGCCGAGCTTGCCCTCAGCGACGCCGAAGGGTCCAGCGAGCGCAGCGAGCTCGTCTCGCTCTCTAATCCCTCTCCCTACGACGAACCCACCGAATCCGACCGCTACCAGATGATCCGGACGTATTTCCAGATGCTGATCGAGGAAGAACTCCCCGACGCCAGCGGCAAGATGAAGCAATTCGCGTCATGGTTCACCCACGGCGTCCCTGGCGGCGCCGCCCTGCGCAAAGCCATCTACGAGTCGAAAAGCCCCCCGGAAATCCTCAGCAGGGTAGAAGAATTCTTCGAAGCCAGACTGTGTGGAGCGGCGGTTACATCCTGAGAGGGCACACCGACCGAAATGCCCCGTCCCTACACGAGCCGCATCCTTCCAGCCTCATCTCTCTCCACCACCCCCCACGCCACCTCGGGATCATGCGTAAACATCGTCAACCACTTCCCGGGAACCGCCTGCGCATAATACCGCTTGCGGCTCTTGATCGTCTCTACCGGATACAAATCGAATGCCATCACCCAATTCAGCTCCAGGTGCGCGCTGGTAGGGATGAGATCTGAAATGTAGCAGGCGGTCTTGCCTCCGCTTTGCACCACAATCGCCTGCATGTCACGCGTATGCCCGGGAAACACCCGGACCGAAACTCCCGGCACAATCTCGCAATCGCCCTTCAGCAACTGCATCTGCCCGCTCTCCACCAGCGGATCGTAGTTTTCCGTGAAGTAGCTGCTGCCGTCGCGCTGGCCTTCATGCGCATGCCGCCACTCGCCCTCCTGCGCAAAATACCTCGCCCGCGGAAACGTAGGCACAATCTTGCCCTCGCGCCACACTGTATTCCATCCGCAGTGATCAAAGTGGAGATGCGAATTGATCACAACATCCACATCGTCGGGTGAAACGCCCGCCGCCGCCAGGTTCTCCAGCAGCTTCGCCGGCTGCCCATAAATCCTGGCGTTTTTCTCCGGCAGCTTATTCCCAATGCCCGTCTCGATCAGAATGGTCTGCTTCCCTGTCCGCACCACCACCGAGTTCAGCCCGGTCCGCACCCGGTTGCGCTCATCGGCAGCAACTTTCTTCTCCCACAAAACCTTGGGAACTACCCCAAAGAATGCACCGCCGTCGAGGTAGTAGGTTCCATCCGAAACCGCCGTAAGCTCGAAGTCCCCCAAAGCGATGCGTTGCATAAACCCAGTATGCACCACCACGAACCGTGTAGCGACGGGGCTTGCTGAGCTTGCCCTGAGCGAAGCCGAAGGGTCCAGCGCGATGGCGAAGCCGGGCAAGCCACAGAGACGCAGCGAAGGTGCCTCTCTTCAGCAGCGTTTCAAGCTGGAACCACGCTATTCGACCCGCACCCCATGCTAGAATCATGCGAGTGCATTCCCACGATGCTTCCTGAAGTAGAACACCTCATCGAACTGCAGAAGGCCGACGCCGAAATCCGCCGCCTGAAAGAGGAAATCGCCGCGCTCCCCAAACGCGTGGCGGTAATCGAAGAACGGCTCACCGGCACCAAAGCCGCCCTGGAAAAGGCCAAAGCCGCCATCAAGGCCGACGAAGCCGCCCGCCGCAAACACGAAATTGCCATCGTCGATTTGCAGCAAAAGATCTCCAAGTACCGCGACCAGTCGCTGGAAGTCAAAACCAACGACCAGTACAAAGCTTTGCTGCACGAGATCCAGTTCGCCGAGCGCGACATCCGCGCCCAGGAAGACAAAATTCTCGAGCTGATGCTCGACGCAGATTCGCGCGAAAAAGACGTCAAAGCCGCCGAAGCCGAGTTGAAAGCCGAAACCGCCGAGATCGAGAAAGAAAAGGCCGCCGCCCGCGAGCGCACCGCAATCGACGAAAAGGAACTCTCCGAATGGAACGCCAAGCGCGACAAGGACCGCGGCGCCCTCGATCCGGACCTGTTGCAGCACTATGACCGCGTAGCCAAGTACCGGGGCAGCGGCATCGCTGAAGTACGTGAGCAGAAATGCATGGGCTGCTCGGTGATGCTCCGCCCGCAGACCTACAATGAAGTGCGCAGCGCCAGCAAGATCGTCTTCTGCGATTCCTGCCAGCGCATTCTCTATTCCAGCCCGGCCAACGAATCCGCAGCCGAACCGGAGAGCGTTGTACGCCGCCGGCGTCCCCATCCCAAGGCCGACTCCACCCAGGCCTGGTACTACCGCGCCGGTTACGGCGAGGATTCCCCCGAAGTTTTCCTGGCATTCGTGAGCGTTGCCCCGGGATGGAACCGCCATGCCTATGACATTCACAATGGCCGCCAGCTGGGCGAAGTACAGTCCGCGGAGGGCGACTACCGCGCCGCATTCTCCGCCGACCTGGAAGGCGCGGTACGATTGAATGGCCACTGGGAAGTGGCTGAAATCGAATCCTGGGGCGCGGAAATGCCCCTGGTGGTAATGGACGCCCTGCAGCGCGACCTGGACCTGGCCCGCGCGGAATCCGCCGCGGCCCACGCCCACACCCACGATGAGCCCGCGGTATCGGGGCATCCCGCAGTCGGCTAGATCGCGCTCCGAGTCAGCCGGCCAATCGCAAGCCATGCTTGATCCCGCCGAGTCCTATCAAGTCGCGGCAAAGTACTACGACCACGCCTACGCCGCCAAGCCCGACCTCGTTGACCTCCCCTTCTATCTGAACTTGGCCAGGGAAATCGGTGGTCCGGTTCTGGAACTCGCCTGCGGCACCGGCCGTGTCCTGCTGCCAACCGCGCGAGCCGGAATTGAGATCCATGGCCCGGACAACTCGACTGCGATGCTCCGGATACTCCGCGCAAATCTCGAGCGCGAGCCGTCAGAGGTCCGCAACCGTGTCTCAATCTTTGCCGGCGACATCCGCAGCTTCCGCGCCCCGAAGAAGTATCGCCTGGTAACCATTCCCTTCCGTCCTATGCAGCACATGCATACCTTGGACGACCAGCTAAACGCCCTGCGCACCGCAGCTGCACACCTCGATCACAACGGCATTCTGGCCTTCGATGTCTTCTATCCGAAGTACGATCTTCTAGCCACAGGCATGGGAGAGGAGATTCTGGAACTGGAGTGGCGCCCTGGGCCCGATCCGGCGCGGGTAGTGCGGCGTTTCTTTCGCAAGGACAGCCTGGACAAGATCCAGCAGAACTTCACCGCCACGTTTTTCTACCGCACCTGCGTCGGAGAGACCCTGGTTGAGGAAGAATCTGAGGCCTTCAAGATGACGTATTACACTTATCCGCAATTGCGGGCGCTGTTCCTGCTCGCAGAACTTGAGCCGGTGGCGGATTATGGTTCGTTTGAAAAAGCGCCGCTGAACAACCAATCGGACGAGATGATCTTCATACTCAGGCGGGCAAAATAATCGATGAACTACACCAATCTCGAAAGCCCGGTCGGCCCGCTCCTGCTCACCGCGGACGATGCCGGCCTGCGCAGCATCCTTTTCGTGAACGGGCGAGAGCGGGCTCAGCCCGATCCCGCGTGGCGCAGGAATCGCCAGCCTCTGGCCGAGGCGATTCGCCAACTTCGCGCCTACTTTGCCGGAGAACTCACCGCCTTCGACCTGCCCCTGGCGCCTGAAGGCACCGAATTCCAGCGCGCCGTGTGGGACGAACTCTGCAACATCGGTTACGGCGAAACCATCTCCTACGGAGAACTCGCCCGCCGGATCGGCAATCCCAAAGCCTCGCGCGCGGTCGGCCTGGCCAACGGCTCCAATCCCATCCCGATTGTCATCCCCTGCCACCGCGTAATCGGCAGCAACGGCAAACTCACCGGCTACGGCGGCGGCCTGCCCATCAAGCAAAAGCTCCTGGCCTTGGAGCAAAAGCAACTCCGCCTACTGTAGCACCAACCCACCGTAGCGCCGGCGTGCCGGCAACCGCTACTTATTCCTCTGCAGCATCCGATACGCCTCGCTCTTGGAAATCCCCATCTCCCGCGCCAGCTTCTTCAGCGCTGTCTTCTGATCAATTTTCTCCTCCGCCATAATCTCTTGAAGTCTCTTCTGCGGGTCCATCGGCGGCTGAATGTCACCCATCTCCCCGGCGCCGATCAGCAAGGTAATCTCGCCCTTTACTTCAGATCGGGCTTTCAGCGCCTCCAGCACTTCCCGAACCGTCCCCCTCAAGAACTCCTCGTGGACTTTCGTGATCTCCCGCGCCACCACCACTCGCCGCTCATCCCCGAGGATCGCCGCCACATCCTCCAGCGTGTCCTTCACTCGGTGCGGCGCCTCGTAGAAAATCTCCGTGCAGGCCGAATCCCTGATTTCCTCCAGCGCCTGCCGCCGCTGTCCCGCCTTCGCCGGCAGAAAACCTCCGAACCGAAAGGAATCGGTCGGCAGCCCGCTGGCCGCTACCGCCGCCACCAGGGCCGACGCTCCCGGCACCGGCACAACCGCAATCCCGTGCTCGATCGCCGTCGAGATCAGTCGAAATCCAGGATCGGAAATTCCCGGCATCCCCGCATCACTCACCAGCGCAATCCGCGCTCCCTTCTGCAGTTCCTCCAGAAGTTGTCCCGCCCGCGCCGCTTCATTCTGCTCGTAGTAACTCACCGTGCGCGCCGTGATGCCGTAGTGATTGAGCAGCTTCTGCGTATGCCGCGTATCTTCGCAGGCAATCAGCGTAGCTTCCTTCAGCACCCGCAACGCCCGCAGCGTAATGTCCTCCAGATTCCCAAGGGGCGTAGCCACGACATACAGAACTCCCCCGCCATCCGCCGAATCCCGCTGCATGGCGCGAGTCTATCACCGGCCATTTCCCCGCGTGTCCTTCCGGCTCACTCGGAACAAGCTCAAAATTGACGCCCGTTCCGCTTAACCCTAGAATCAAATTTCAGAGTGGCCGAAAGATTTGCCTCGGCCCTCCAATACTCCATGCCACTCTACGAGTACGAATGCAAAAAGTGTCACCACCGCTTCGAGAAGATTCAGAAGTTCTCTGACCCCCACACCAAGAAGTGCCCCAAGTGCGGCGGTCCGGTGGAGCAGGTAATTTCCGCGCCCGCCGTGCAGTTCAAAGGCTCCGGCTGGTATGTGACCGACTATCCAAAAAAATCCAGCGGCAGCTCATCTTCCTCGTCTGAGGGCGAGTCCAGGACAAAAGACGCGGGCGCGAAAAAAGAAGACAAGCCAAAGTCCGAGAAGACCGATAAGAAGAAGGCCGAAACCAAGTAGCTCCGCTCACCGCCACTTCACGTCGTATCCTAGCGAATAAAGAATATGGCTCTCGAATTCGTACTGCACCAGCAAGTTAAAATTGTTGGCCTGCGACTCCCATGATTGCGCGTACATGGTCTCCCGCCGCGAGTACAGAGAGTATGCCGCCGCGAAGCGCACATTGCACGGCTGCGGGCAGGCAATCAGCCCCGTAGGATCGGCCCGGGCCACGCCGGCCACCGCGTAAAGCTCGCTCGCGCTGACGTCGGGCTGGCCCTCCACATCGACTTGCTGCGGCTGCACGCTCAGGGCCCGCGCATCGCCCGGGAGAATCTCCGGCGCGGCATTCGAAGCTTCCTGCTGCACCGGATTCAAATCAATCTGCTTCGCCACGCTCTGCTGCGCCGCCGCCCACAAAGCCCACAGATCGGCATCGCTGTGCTGGGTATGGTTGACGAAACCCGCCGGCCCGCGCGGCCCGCCCCCACACCCGGCCAGAATCAGGACCAGCCCCGCTGCCCGCAACCGCCTGCCCGTAGCCGCGTTCCACATGCCAGCTACATCGGCGGAAGCCTGCCAGCCAGGCAGAAACCCCAACAATCGGACGTATTAGCACCTTAGAAAACCAGCGAAAGAAAAACTGAGAACCGCGAACTGAAATCTGACAACTGGTTTTCACCCAAAAATGCCGGCCCGCATGCACCCAAGCCGCGAATCGCAACCAAGCCCAAACGGAACGGAAAAGTTAAGTGCCCCCGAACCCAAACCACCGAGCATCCGGCCCTGAGTCCTTTTCGACCCGGCGGCATCTAAGAGAATTGAGATAGTCGTTATAACGAGGAGTTCCCAATGATCACTCTCCGCCGCAGCACCGAACGCGGCCATGCCAACCACGGCTGGCTGGACAGCCGCTTCAGCTTCTCTTTCTCCGAGTACTACGACCCGCGCTTCATGGGCTTCCGCTCCCTGCGCGTGATCAACGAGGACAAGGTAGCGCCCCAGGGCGGCTTCCCCACCCATCCTCACCGCGATATGGAGATCATCACTTACGTCCTGGAAGGCGCCCTGGAGCACAAGGACAGCCTGGGCACCGGCTCGATCATTCGCCCCGGCGATGGCCAGCGCATGAGCGCCGGCACCGGCATTCGCCACAGCGAATTCAACCCGTCCAAAAACGAGCCAGTCCACCTGCTGCAGATCTGGATCACCCCCGACCGCGAAGGCCACCAGCCAAGCTATGAGCAGAAGAACTTCCCGGAAGAAGAAAAGCGCGGCAAGCTCCGCCTGGTCGCCTCGCCCGACGGCGCCGAAGGCTCCGTCACCATCCATCAGGACGCCAAACTCTACGCCACCCTCCTCGCTCCGGAACAGGAAGTCCGCCACCCCCTGAGCACCGGCCGCCACGCCTGGCTGCAGGTAGCCAAAGGCAAGGTAGAATTGAATGGTCGCGAGCTAAGCCAGGGCGACGGCGCCGCCATAAGCAACGAGCCGTCAGTAAACCTCAAAGGCAAGGAAGACGCCGAAGTCCTCCTCTTCGACCTGGCGTAAATCGTCGTCGACGGTGTAGCGAGGGGCCTGGCACGGGACCGTGTAGGGACGGGATTCAGCCCGTCTCGAACTCCTGTCCTCCGTGGACCCCTCGTTAACGGACGGGTGGCCCCGTCATTTTGCGGAACTCTCCTGTCGATCCTTCTCCGCCTGTTTCCACGCGCCCGGCATGATGTCTGCCTGTGTCTTGCAAGGAGTCACCCATCTCGTCACACAGGAAAAATCAAGTCTACCTACCCGTTCCACATCTTCGGGAGAAGCTTGAGGCGTAAATCTCGCATAAATCTCGACGCAGATCTCGCAGCCGCCGGGCCACCCAATTCGGTAACTCGGATGCCTGCTCATTTGGTCGACCCCTATGCTGTCGCTGGTTGTGCTCACACCCATCAAGGTGTAGCCGTAAGAGCCGCACGAACCAGCCTCGCAGGGCGAGACGTCCGTATACACGCTAAATGATTTCCTGTGCACGAACCCGTCCAGGATCGTGATGTGGGCGTTCACCACAGTCGGGCGCCCGCCTAGAATTTCATAGAGCCTCAATAGCCGCTGGTGGTACACCAGAAAACCTGGGTGTGCATGCGTAAAATCGCCCAGCGCGATTCCGGCGGAGCACTTGCCTTTCTCGCAGGGGCCGTCATCGAAGACTGCGCCCCAGCGTCTAAAGAGTACCTGAGTCTGTTCGAAACTCGTGCTGCTCAATGTGAGGCTTGCAATGTCGCGTTCCAAACGCTCGGCCCGGAAGCGAAGTACGTACTGCTGCATTCGTATCGCGAAAACAAGAACAAGTACGAGCGCAAACGCCGCAAACGCCATCCGGACGACCAGCGCCCTGCGAAACATTCTCATGGCCCATTAGACACCACACCTCCGGTGCCCTCGATAAAATCCGGGTGCCCCATTTCTCGCGCGCCCTTTGCGCGAGAAGTGGGGAGGCGTCATACCGGCGGCAGCCCAGCCTACCCCCGCACCTCCGCCGCCCGCAAAAAACTATTCAAATCATCCGGATGAATTGCCCATAGCAAGGCATCATCCCGCTCAATCTCCCCCTTGGCCAGCAGCCGCGCCAGCGATCCCTCCAGGCTCACCGACCCCTTGCTCTTGGTCATGGTGATCTCCTGATGCAAATGCTGCAGCGCGTTCCTCCGGATATGCTGCCGCGCTCCGTACCCCACTACCAGCAACTCCGCCGCCGGCGTGCGCCCTCCGCTCCGGCGCGGCAACAAAACCTGTGTAAACACCGCCGACAGCGCCATGGCCAGTTCCTGCCGGATCGTATTCTGCCGCTCCAGGGGAAACGAATCCGAAATGCGCGAGATTGTAGAAGCTACGTCGGTGGTGTGCAAAGTAGAAAACACCAGATGCCCGGTCTCCGCCGCCGCCACTGCAATGCGCATGGTCTCCAGGTCGCGCATCTCGCCGATCACCAGCACATCCGGCGCCTGCCGCAAGGCCGCCCGCAGGGCAGAAGGAAAATCCGGCGCATCAATCCCCACCTCCACCTGCTCCACCACGCTCTGCAAGTGCGCATGCTCATACTCGATCGGATCTTCAATGGTGACAATGTGCCGCGCCTCGCTGCGATTGATCTCATTGATCAGCGCCGCCATGGTTGTAGTCTTGCCCGAGCCCGCCGGTCCGCCTATCAGCACCAGTCCGCGCGTGAGCCGGGTAAGCGCCTCTACCTCCGGAGGCAGCCGCAACTCCGACAACGCCGGCACCGCGGTCGGCAACGCCCGAATCGTCGCCGCCGCCTGCCCCCGCTCATGATGCAGATTGATGCGAAACCGCCCCAACCCGGCAACCCGATACGACGAATCCGCAATAAACGTCCGGCGGTAGCTCTCCAACGCATTGGGCGAAAGCGCCGGCAGCACCGCGCTTTCAATCCCCGCTCCGGTCAGAGTCTCAGCATCAAGATTGCGCACCAGCCCATCTACCCGGACGCAAGCGGGCGCCCCAGAAACCAAAAGCAAATCGCTGCCCGCCAGCGAGACCAGCGCAGAGAGCCACTCGTTCAGACGAGCCAGCGAGCCGCCGGACGCCCCGCCGCCCTCTCCCCAAACCCCGCCCTGCTCGAATCCATCCTGCATAGATACGCAGACCCATCCGACAGCACAGAAATCTTCACCGACC
>DATJXG010000479.1:0-13435 GCA_035500455.1 Terriglobales bacterium
TGAGAGGAAGCAGTTGTTTCGCCCGGCGCTTGCGGCTGAGTGGCCAGAAACGCGTGCCGCGGCCTCCGGCGAGAATCACGGGATAGAAATTGGAGAGCGATGAATTAGCCAAGAGTTCCCTTTGCCTGCTGCGTGTTCGACCGGCGCAATTCGAGCGACTCATGATTATCCGAGCTTCGTCAGGGGTTCCGCAACGTTGCCCGGTGGCACTGACATACGCATGAGCTCCAGGTCCCATTGCGGACGCACCGAATAGCTTGTCACACTGGCGGGCACAACGACTGCCTCGCCTTTGGCGAAGCTGATGGGCTCCATGCCGGGCGATTCCACGATGCCGGCGCCATCGACGGCCACGAGGATGTGCGGCGACTCTGGCGTCATCCGCGTGTCGAGCAGTGCCGTTAGCTTCCGCTTCTCCACCTGAAAGAACGGCGAGCGCACCAGAACATCGGGATCGTCGCCGGGCGGGTGAGTCACCTTGCCGGCTCTGGTGTTGAGCTTGACCGCTGCAAGTCCCTCCTTGATATGCAACTCGCGGCCGCGACCATAGTCGTAGAGGCGATAGGTAATGTCGGAGGTCTGCTGGGTCTCGACCAGCACCATGCCTCCGCCAATCGTATGCACAGTTCCCGCTGCGACGAAGAGCATGTCGCCGGCAAAAACGTCGATCCAGTTCAACAGGTCTTCGGCGCGATTCTCACGGATGGAGGCTTCAAAATCGGCAACGGTCGTGCCCGGCTTCAACCCAAGCGCCACCTGCGCGCCGGGTTGGGCGTCGAGCACGTACCAGCATTCTGTCTTACCGCAAGGTTCGCCAACACGTTGCGCCGCGGCGTCGTCGGGATGCACTTGCACCGAGAGCTTCTGGGAGGGGAACAAGAATTTCACGAGCAGGGGGAATCGATCTTCACAGACGGCCACGGTTCCGACGAGATCTCGCTTGAATTCGGTCGCAATATTGCCCAATGTGCGGCCGGCAAAGGGGCCGTTGGCAATGCGATTGTCGTTCCACGTAAGCCAACTCTCGCCGATCGGTTCCTTCACGACCTTTGTATAGACGGGACGCAGATCGCGCACGCCCCAGGGACGTTCGTCAAAAATCGGGATGAGGAGGAATGGATAGAGAGCCGACATGATGTGTTGCGGGAAAAACCCCACACAAGCAAAACCCGCTTGTGTGGGGCACCCGCTCTATTGAGGATATCAACTATAAACTGGCGAAGAACTGGCGCATGCGCTCCAAGCCGCGATCCAGTTCGCTTTCGGCCACGGGATACGAAAGGCGGGCGTGCTGGTTCGAACCAAATGCTTCACCCGGAACAATCGCCACGTGAGCTTCCTGTAAAAGCTTGCGCGCCAGGTCAGCGGCGGAGTTCATGCCGTGGCGGCCAAAGTAGTGGCTCAGGTTGGGGAAGACATAAAACGCGCCTTGGGGATTTGCACAAGTGATGCCGGGGATCGTTCGCAGTCCAGCAACCGCTTTGTCGCGGAGGTGAATGTAGTCGGCGCGCATTTCCGCCACGCACTGCTGCGAACCGTTCAGTGCGGCCACCGCCGCTTTCTGCACGATGGAGGTTGGGTTCGAGGTGCTCTGGCTCTGCAACTTGTTCATGGCAGAAACGATGGGTGCCGGACCGAGCACGTAGCCGAGACGCCATCCCGTCATGGCAGAGGTTTTCGAGAGGGAGCCGACGATCAGCAGGCGATCTTTCACGTCGTGGACCTCGCCGGCGGAGAAGAGGCGTCCGGTGTAATTGAGATACACATAGCACTCGTCGGAGACGACGTAGATGCCGCGCTCATGCGCCAGCCGGAGCACCGAGGTCATGTCCTCGGGTTTCATTACAGCTCCGGAAGGGTTGCAAGGCGAGTTGAGGATGATCAGCTTGGTGCGGGGTGTGATGGCGCGCTCCACCATCTCGGCTGTCAGGGTGAAGTCATCCTTCTCGTCGGTGACGATGAAGACCGGCTCGCCGCCGGAGTAGCGGATCATGTCTTTGAACGAGACCCAATAGGGAACGGGCAGGATGACCTCATCGCCGTGGTCGACGAGCACCTGAATGGCATTGAACAAAACGTGCTTGCCACCGACGGACGCCATGCACTCTTCGCGCTTGTAGCCAGAGCCGAAATCGGCATCGTGGCGTTTCACAATCGCGTCACGTAGTTCGACGGTGCCACCCGCCGCCGTATAACGCGAGAAGTTGTTGTTGATTGCGGCAATGGCGGCTTCCTTGATGTGCTGCGGCGTCGTGAAGTGCGGCTCACCAACCCCGAAGTCCACAATGTCGACCCCACTGGCGCGCAGCTTCTCGGCTTCAGCGGCGACGGCCATAGTGGCCGACACTTCGATGCGCTGAATGCGATTGGTGAGAGGAGTGGAGAGCTGAACTTCTGTCATAGACATTCGTTGACCCTTTACGTATCACCTGGATGGGATGGCAAACGCGGCGGAACGCTTCTCGGCGATTCTGCGGTGCAAGCGTTCTTCCACAATATCAGGCACGAGCCCGTTGAGCGGGCCGCCGAATGATGCAATTTCGCGGACGATTCGCGAGCTGAGATAAGAATACTTTTCCGCCGGCATCATAAAGATGGTCTCGACACGCGGCTCGATCTTGCGATTCATGAGCGCCATTTGGAGTTCAAACTCGTAGTCGCTGACGGCGCGGATGCCCCGCAACACCGCGTTCGCGTTCTTCTCGATGCAGTAGTTCATCAGTAAACCCTCAAAGGCGTCGACCGTCACGTTCTCAATCTGGGCAGTCATTGCCTTCAGCATCTCGACGCGCTCTTCCACGGTGAACAGCGAGCCACCTTTGTCGGGATTCTGTGCCACAGCAACGATAAGACAATCGAAGAGCTTGCAACCGCGGTTAATGAGATCGAGGTGCCCGTTCGTCACGGGATCGAACGATCCGGGATAGATGGCGACGATGCGTTTCAATGGACCTCGGCGAGGGTAATCGAGTTCCGATTTTATGCCGGGGCGCGGGCGGGAAGCAATTCTGGCGTGAGTTCGGTAGTGGGTCACTTCAAACCAACCCACTACCGTGAGTTCGAGGACCCAGGTTAGCGCCCAAAGAAAGGGCGCGAACCTGGGGCACACGCACACGCATACGAACCTGATCAGCGAATAGCGAATTACTTGCGCCCGGCCGCGGCCTTCGGCGCCGGGGTTGGCGACGCTTCGGCATTGGCGGCAGCAGCTTTTGCCTTTTCGGCAATGGAGGTTAGTCCCAAAGCCTGGCGTACCTCGGCCTCCAGCTTTCCGCAGATGTCGACGTTCTCCTTCAGGAACTGCTTGGCGTTCTCCCGGCCCTGGCCAATGCGGTCGCTCTTATAGCTGAACCATGAGCCGGACTTCTCGACGAGGTTCAGATTCACTGCCAGATCGATAAGATCGCCCTCGTGGGAGATGCCTTCGCCGTAGACGATATCGAACTCGGCCTCGCGGAATGGCGCAGCGGTCTTGTTCTTGACGATTTTCACCTTGGTGCGGGACCCGACAACCAGGTCCCCGTCCTTGATGGCTCCGATTCGGCGAATGTCGATGCGAACGGACGAGTAGAACTTCAGCGCGCGGCCACCGGTGGTGGTTTCGGGATTGCCGAACATGACGCCAATCTTTTCGCGGATCTGGTTGATGAAGATGAGAGAGGTACGCGATTTGGCGACGATGCCGGTCAGTTTGCGCAGGGCCTGCGACATCAGCCGGGCCTGCAGCCCGACGTGGCTGTCTCCCATTTCGCCGTCCAGTTCGGCTTTAGGAACGAGGGCCGCGACCGAGTCGACAACAAGGACATCGATCGCACCGGAGCGGACCAGTGCCTCGGCAATTTCCAGCGCTTGCTCGCCGTAGTCGGGCTGCGACACCAGCAGGTTGTCGACATCGACGCCAAGCTTCTTGGCATAGATGGGATCAAGGGCATGTTCGGCGTCGACAAACGCCGCCATGCCGCCGCTCTTCTGCGCCTCGGCGATCACTTGCAGGGCGATCGTGGTTTTGCCGCTTGACTCGGGACCGAAGATTTCGATCACGCGGCCACGGGGCACGCCGCCGACGCCGAGCGCGGCGTCGAAGGAAATTGAGCCGGTGGAAATGACAGAGATGGGAACTACGGCTTCCTTAGTTCCCAGCTTCATGATCGAGCCTTTGCCAAACTGTTTTTCGATCTGCGAAATAGCGGTATCGACTGCGCGGTTCTTTTCGGTCCTCTCATCTGCCATGATGGCTGCTCCTGTGCTCTCAAAAGAGCTTTATGTTCTATGATTTACGTCGCGTCAGTCGGGAACATTCCGCAAAGTCTGCGGAGTTAGTCGAGGGTCGCTGACGGCGTAGTATACACGCTTTTTAAAGCGAAGAAATAGCGAAATATGAGGGGGTCTTTGTGACTTCGGTAACCATTTTGGCCCGTTTTGGGACTAAGCATCACAATCCACAGGCGCGGGGTCCGATTACGAATCAGCGCTTCAACAGGTCCACCGGCTGGCGGACGTCGGTTACGCGGAAGTACTGCGCTAAAGCCGGGTATCGTCCTGCTACCGCTTCGTACATGGCGTAGGCCACATTGCGATAGGAGAAGTGCCCGGCAACCCCGCTACGGAGTTCGCTGATATAGAGCGCTTCGGCAAAGTCCATCTTGAAAAGAGCCCGTTTGCGATAAGCCAGGGGAATCAGGTACTGCGATTGCTCATCAGCTTCGGGCACCGATCGCGCGGCGAGAGTCGCGGCGCTAGCGCGCGTACGCGCCATGGCCGCATCGTAGCGAGCGGCGAGGCCGGCACGCTCGATGTCCTCGGGCCGCTCATATCCGTGAAGTGTGGTGTAGTCCTGCAGGATCTGCACGCAGCGACGGTGGCGGTGCATGTCGCGGAAGCCGCCGATGTCCATCAAAATGTCAAAGCGGAACTGCTGCCCGGCGGAAAAGGGACGCAGCATTTCGTCGTGCTTGCCGCGGTGGCGCAGGCCGAGGGCGATGATCTCACGCCGGATGATCTCCCCTGCCGCTTCCACCGCCTGGCGAATTTCCCGGTAGGGATAGTGGCAGTGCTCGTAAATCAGCGTTGTGGCCAGTTCGATCTCCAGCGGTTCTTCATCCAGCAAATCCACCAGGGGCGCGGGCGCAATAGGCAAATTGCCCATCAGTTCCGCAGCCACCTTATGTAACTCGCGCCGGGTCTCGAACTCATAGGGATTCGGGTTGGCGTACTTTACCAGCGTAGGCGCGACCCGCACTTCGCGCAGCAGTTCCTGCTCGGCTCGAGCGCCCAGTTCGGGGGAGACCGCGCGAATCTGCTCCACCAGGCCGCGGAACGATTCCTGGTTCACGTTGTAAGCCGGCGAGATGGCTGCGTTCTTCAGCAGCTCGCCGAGGTTGCGGACTTCCTTTGCCGGATGCGACAGCAAATGGGAAACCTGCGACTCCAGCGTCCGTGCGTTGACGATCTCTCCCAGAGACGTGTTGGTGGCCAGCGGAAGAAGATAGCGCGCAATATCAAAGGCCCGCGCCCGCAGCGTGCGCTCGTAGCTCTCCTGCTTCATTTCGCCCGGCCTGGGAGTGATCTCCACCAGGTAGCGGAACATGCGCTCGGAGAAGGAGTCGTATTCGGTGAAGAGATATTCCACCGTCTCGCGATAGAAGTCCTTCGCCGAGGCAGTGGAGTCGCCGAGTTGCACGCGGGCTTCGCCGAAATCGGGGGTATAGTAACCGCTTTTTCTGAAGTTCTGGTAGCGGGTGGAGCGCTCCTGGCCGTCCCAGCGTTGCTCATCAGCGACGGCGATGGCCGCCAGAATCGAGAGCCGCTCAATGGCCAGCGCGATGTGCGCCAGGTCGGCAATCGAGCGGTGGCCATACTGAAAATAGAAAGTGTTGAGAAATTTCTCCGCCTTCTGCTGGCTGATTTCCTTCAGCGACTCCTTCATGGAGAGCGCCGAGCGTGAGTACTTGGCCATGGCGTAAGCCTGAATCTCAGGCTCGGCGCCGTACACGGCATAGACCTCAACCGCCGGCGCGGGAGACTCAGAATCGGTGTGGGCAGGGGAAGGCATTTCGACAACTTCCGCCATAGCTTCAGACCTCGCAATTCGTGGACCAAGGAATCTTACTTGCCGCCTCTGTGAGAAGGCAACGGAACGGAGGCTGCCGCGAAAGGTTCAATTCCCAATTCGACAAGCGCACCGATCCACGCCGGCTGAATCGTCCAAAAAGAAAGAAAAAAAAGAACCCGCCAGCCGCGCGGTTTTTCCATCGACAATCAGCAATCGGAAATCGAAAATGCCCTGTGCACCCGCTCCTCAAGTCTATTGGCCACCGCCCCTGGCCGCTTCCAGCGGAGCCCTGGACCATGACCCAGACCTGGAACGATCTCCTGTTTGCGCACTGGCCAGTCGAAGCACAGGCATTACGGCCGATAGTTCCGGCCGAGTTGCCGCTGGACACCTTCGACGGCCAATGCTGGATCGGAGTGGTGCCCTTCCACATGAGCCATATCCGGCGGCGTGGCCTGCCCGGGCTTCCGGGATTGTCGCGCTTTGCGGAACTCAACGTCCGCACTTATGTGACGCTAGGCGGCAAGCCCGGAGTTTACTTCTTCAGTTTGGACGCGGCCAATCGCGCTGCAGTGTGGGCTGCGCGACGCTTCTATCACTTACCGTATGTCCACGCGCAGATGTCGGTTCACCAAGAGGGCGAGTGGGTGATCTACGATTCCATCCGCAAAGATCGAACCGCGGAATTCCGCGGCCGCTATCGCCCGGTCGAACCAGTGGAGCTTCGCGTCCCGGGCAGCCTTGAGCATTGGCTTGTGGAACGTTATTGCCTCTACACCGCGTTCCAGGGCCGCATTCTTCGCGCGGAAGTCCACCATCAGCAGTGGCCTCTGCAAAACGCCGCAGCCGAAATTAGAAGCAATACAGTCGCCGCCGCCTGCGGAATTGTGCTGCCTTCCCCGCCTCCGCTCCTGCATTTCTCCCGCCGGCTGGAAGTCCTGATCTGGCCCCTGCGTCCCGCGCTCTGAACCTGGCCGCATTTTCTTGTCGCCGGATTCTCATTCCCCTATGCTGAATCCATGACGCACGACACCAGTCAGCTGCTCTGGGAACTCCTGGTGATCTTTGTGGCCGCAAAGATACTGGGGGAAATCTTCGAGCGCCTGCGCCTGCCCGGGGTGCTGGGCGAGATTCTCGCCGGCGTCATGCTGGGCCCGTTCGCCCTGGGATGGGTTCATCCCAGCGACACGCTGCATTCCATCGCAGAGATCGGCGTCATTTTCGTGCTATTCAGCGCCGGCCTGGAGACCAGCCCGCGCGAACTGATCCAGGTGGGCCGCAATGCCCTGATGGTGGCGGTGGCAGGAGTGGTCGTGCCCTTCCTGCTCGGATACCTCTACATGAAATGGCGAGGCGACGCCTCCACCGAAGCGATTTTCGTGGGTGCCGCCATGGTCGCCACCAGTGTGGGCATCACCGCCCGCGTGCTCGGCGACCTGGGCGTGATGTCCACCCGCGCCGCGAAAATCATTATGGGCGCCGCGGTCTTCGATGACATTCTCGGGATGCTTCTGCTGGCCATCGTCGCCGGCCTGGCTTCCGGAGCCAGCCTGGAGTGGATCCACCTGGGAGTGCTTGCAGCGGAGGCGACGGCCTTCGCGCTGTTCATGATCTTCGTGGCGCCGCGGATCGTCCGCCGCATTCATCCCAGCGTGGAGCGGCTGTCCACGCAGAACCCGTCGCTCATCATTGCCCTGGCCTTGTGCCTGTCTCTGTCCTGGCTTTCCACCACCATCGGGATGGCCGCGATTATCGGCGCATTTTTTGCCGGCCTGATGTTCGCCGATTACGCTCCGCACTGGAACCTGCACGCGCGGGTGAGTGGCATTACGGAATTTCTGGCACCGTATTTTTTCTTTGCGATCGGTTCCCAGCTCAACCTGCGTTTGTTCACCTCCGATGTGCTGGTCGCCGCGGCTGTCGTTTCCGGTCTGGCGATCGTGTCCAAGCTGCTGGGCTGCGGCCTGCCGCTGCTGCGCCAGGGCTGGCCGACAGCATTGCGCGTCGGCGTAGGCATGATGCCGCGCGGGGAAGTGGCGCTGATTGTGGCGTTGGTGGGCCTGCAGTCGCAGATCGTGACCGCCTCCACCTATGCCATCGTGGTCTTCATGACCGCGGTGACGACTTTTCTCGCCCCGCCGTTGCTCCGCCTACTCTTCCGCAAAGAGGCCAGCCACGCCGCTCCCAAGGCTGCCGCCTGAGCGCCGGGGATAAGGATTCCTCAGCCTCTCGGCGGATTTTCTCGGCGTTCTAGGATTTTGCCCGCGTGCGCCTCGGTCCCGGCGGAGAGGCATTCACGGCAAAAGATAGTGGGTCACTGCGCATCCTTGCCGAGCTTTGCAGCGGATGATCAACCGCAAAGATCGCAAAGGACGCGAAGAACCCCCGCTCTTCCATGCCTGGTACGACACCGCAAAACGGGCAGACCCACCACGCGACAAAGAGATGGAAAGGTTCCGCTTCGCCGGCTCGCATATAATTCCCAGTTCCGCCAAGGAGGAAACGGGATGAGCCTTTCCGGCCGCGTCGCGCTGGTGACCGGGGCATCACAGGGAATCGGGCGCGCCTGCGCCTTGAGGCTGGCCAAGGATGGCGCTGCCCTCGCGGTTGCCGCACGTAATCAGGAGAAGCTCAACGAACTGGTGAACGAAATCACGGCCGCGGGCGGTAAAGCCGCAGCTTTCTCCGTGGATGTCGGCGACGAGGAGCAGATCAAAACCGCCGTCAAATCCGCGCTGAGCCAGTTCGGCAAGATCGACATTCTGGTAAACAACGCCGGCATCACCCGTGACCAACTGGTAATGCGCATGAAGCGTGCCGATTGGGACTCGGTCCTCAACACCAACCTGACCTCCGCTTACCTGTGCATCCAGCAGGTGATCAGTTCCATGCTCAAGCAGCGCTGGGGGCGGATCGTCAACGTGTCGAGCATTTTTGGACAGATGGGCCAGGCCGGGCAGGCGAACTACGCCGCTTCCAAGGCCGGGCTGATCGGCCTCACCATGGCCATCGCCCGCGAAGTCGGGTCGCGCAATATTACCTGCAACGCGATCGCGCCCGGCTTCATCGAAACCGCCATGACTTCGGTTCTGTCGGAGGAATTCAAGCAGAACGCGGTGAAGATGATTCCCCTGGGGCGAGTGGGAACGCCGGACGACGTGGCCAGCGCGGTAGCATTTCTGGCTTCAGACGAGGCGGCATACATCACCGGCCACGTGCTGAATGTGAACGGCGGCATGTTGATGGGGTGAATGCCGTTGTAGCCGCAGAGGACGCTGAGGGCGCAGAGAAATGACGGCACCAAGACCAGATAATTTTTCCTCTGCGCTCTCGGCGACCTCTGCGGTTAAGAGCTTTTGCTTCCAGCAAGTAGAATCCCCCGCCCAGATCGCCCAGGCCCGGGAATTATTCCTGGAATACGCGCAGTCCCTCGGATTCAGCCTGTGTTTCCAGAACTTCGACGACGAGCTTGCCGGGCTGCCGGGTGAGTACTCGCCTCCAGAAGGCCGCCTGCTGTTGGCCGAATGTGATAGCCAATTGGCAGGCTGTGTCGCCCTGCACAAGCTGGAGCATGAAATCTGCGAGATGAAGCGGCTATACTTGCGTCCGCAGTTTCGCGGCAAGGGTCTGGGCCACGCGCTGGCGGAGAGAATCATTTCCGAAGCGCGCCAGATCGGCTACCGGCGCATGCGGCTGGACACGGTTGAGCCAGTCATGGGCGACGCCGTGGCGCTATACCGCCGGCTGGGGTTCAAGGAAATCGCCCCCTATTGCGCCAACCCGATCGCGGGCGCGATGTACATGGAGCTTCGAATGTAGGCGTGGGCGCCCGTGCGGGGCGGCGCTTCATTTTTTGGGTGTCTTTGAAAAGATGGAGCGCCAGAGAGCCTGCCCCAGCGAAGCCTAGGGGACGCCGGCGCCGCATTCTTGGTCACGGAGTGGTTATGAACAAAGCTCGCTTGCTGCTGGTTCTTCTTCTCGCCGCGTCCTCCTTTGCCGCCACCGCCAAGGACGTCTCCTATAAGAGCGGCGACGATACCGTCAACGCCGTGCTTTACACCCCGAAGGGCAAAGGGCCGTTTCCGGCGCTGATTGTGGTCCACGAATGGTGGGGGCTGAACGACTGGGTCAAGGAGCAGGCCGACAAACTCGCGGAGCAGGGCTATGTCGCCCTGGCCATCGACCTTTACCGCGGCAAAGTGGCTACCACAACGGACGTCGCCCACGAACTCATGCGCGGCGTTCCCGACGACCGCTCCGACCGCGATCTGCGCGCCGCCTTCGATTACTTGAAGTCTCTTCCCGACGTGAAAACCGACCGCATTGGCGCCATCGGATGGTGCATGGGCGGAGGCTATGCCATGGATGTCGCCCTGTTGGAGCCGACCCTGGCAGCGGACGTCATTAATTACGGCAGCTTGCCCACCGAGACCGACGATCTGAAGAAGATCAATGCGCCCATTCTCGGCCTGTTCGGCGGCCTGGACCGTGGCATCACGCCGGATGACGTGAACAAATTCGACGCGCAAATGAAGGGCTTGGGAAAGAAAGTGGAAGTGCACATCTACCCCGACGCGGGCCACGCCTTCGAAAACCCCAACAACACAGCCGGCTACAAGAAAGACGATACCGCCGATGCCTGGAAGCGCACCGTGGCATTTCTGGCGGAAACGCTGAAGAAGTAAGGGAGCTGGCAGCTATCAGCTCTCAGCATTCAAACGCCGCGTCCCATGTGAACTCCCGTGTTCCTTCGTCCCCACTAGCGTTGGAATCGTTCGCGGTCAATCTGGTTGGGGAAGAACGCAAAGTTCCAGGCCGGGTCTCACCGCTGAGAGCTGACGGCCGACAGGGGACTGCTGAAAGCTGACAGCTAGAGCTGATAGCTAACTCCTAACTGCTTGCAAATCAAACATCAACGTAGTTTGGCCGCCAGCCCGCATGATGCCAAGAATTTCCTCTTGCCAACAGGTACCAGACTGGTTACTATGCACGCATCCTCCGGGGTCTCCGGTGGGTGGCTTTTCCTGTTGAGTTTCCCCCAATGAACATTTCCCTATGAACATCGGCGAGACTATTCGGAGCTTCCGGTTGCAGAAGGGAATGTCGCAGGGCGACATCGAAAAGCGCACCGGGCTTCTGCGTTGCTACCTCTCACGGGTAGAAAATGGCCATACTGTGCCGTCGCTGGATACGCTCTCCAAGATCGCCGGAGCGATGGAGTTGCCGCTTTCTCAGTTCTTTGCCGAGTCCGGCAACAGCAATGGCTCCAAAGGCTTGCCTCAGCTCTCTGACGAAGAAGTCCGCTTCCTCAGCCAGATTCGCCGCTATTCCGTCAGCCTGAACGACAGCGACCGCAAGCTGGTGCTGGCGATGGTGAAGAAGATGGCGTCCAGCGCGAAGTAGCTTTTAGCTTTTAAGCCTTTAGCTTTTAGCTCTTAGCTCCCTTCAGGCCGGGAATTCGGCAACCTGGGGTGCCATGCCACGCCTTCCACCCCCGCGGTGTGACTCTAAACCGCTAAGAGCTATGAGCTAATGGCCAAGAGCTAAGTGCCGCCTTACACTTTCGTACCATCCCTTCGGTGGCCTGCGGGCACCTCGCGCCCTGCCAATGCAATCTCTAGACTTAATTGGATATGTCCGTCGCCGCCATCGACGAGGAGCTTTCCCTGCTCGAGACCCTTCTCCGCAGGTTGAAAATCGAGTACGAGATTTACTTTAACAACCCCAAGAAGAAGCCTCCCACCGATCTGGAGTGGAAAGTGTTGGGCATTCTGCGGAAGTTCAGCGATGGCGCCCGCATGAGCTTCACCCAGCGCTTCCGCTATACCGAACTGGCGCAGCGATATGCGGTTTACAGCGACCTGTGGCGCAAGAAAGCCCGTATCCGCGAGGAAGGCTACCGCCGCCCGCAGGACGCGCTGCTCTCCGTACAGGGCGTGCGCACAGCGGAACGCGAGGGACACAAAGTGTACGGAGTCAGCGCCGCTGCCCTGGCCGCCGTGGCCGGCGGTCCACAAGCAGGAGAGGTTTTCAGTGTGCAATGCTCCGATGCTACCAACGAGCGTGATCGGGTAGAAAAACTGTATCGCGCACTTTCCGAGGCCAAGCAGAAGAGCGGCAAGCATGTTTCTTCCAACTTCGACAACTTCGCTTCCTTCGTGCAGAAAAAGACCTCCGAAATCCGCAAACAGTATGGCTGCGAGAGCGTGGAATTCACCGTCGAGTTCCAGGGCAGCGACGTACGCCTGAAAGCCAAAGCCAAAACGTAGTCAGTCGTTAGTCGTCGGTCTTCAGCTGAGTCCTCAGCGCCTGATGCTTTGGTAGTGGTTTCCTTTGCGCCCTTTGCGTGCTTTGCGGTTCTGAATTTCATTACCGCGAAGAAAGCGAAGAAATGCCCCGCCGGCCGGCTCGAGGCCTGATCCGCCCCAGTTGTTTTAGCTGACGCCCAACGACCAACGACTGACGGCCACCACCAACGACTGATCCCCGACTGCTGATAGAATTTCCCACTGCGCCCTCCGTTGCATCCATTACCTCAGGCAAACGAGGCTGTTCATGTCCCAGAGTGACTCATCCCGTGGTTCGGAGAAAATCCAGCGCGCTGTTCTCAGCGTTACTGATAAAACCGGCATCGTTGAGCTCGCCCGCAAGCTAAGCGGCCTCGGCGTGGAACTGATCTCCACCGGCGGCACCGCGAAGATCCTGCGCGATTCCGGCATCGCCGTAAAGGACATTTCAGAGATCACCGGCTTTCCGGAGATGCTCGATGGCCGGGTCAAAACCCTGCACCCGAAAGTTCACGGCGGCATTCTGCACCGCCGCCGGGATCCATCTCACCGCAGCGCGGTTGCCGAACACGGAATTCAGCCCATCGACATGGTGGTCGTGAATCTCTACGCCTTCGAGAAGACAGCGTCACGGCCAGGGGTGCACTTCGAGGAGTTGATCGAGAACATTGATATCGGCGGGCCGTCGATGATCCGCTCCGCCGCCAAGAATTTTCAGGACGTCGCAGTCGTGACTTCTCCGGTAGACTACGCCGCCATCGCCCAGGAAATGGAGCAGTCGGGTGGGGCCTTGTCGGCTGCGACGAAGTGGCGGCTGGCGCAGAAAGCCTTCGCCACCACCGCCGCTTACGATTCGGCAATCGCCTCCACTCTTGAGAGCGTGAGCGCCAACGGGCGCTTCGAATTTCATCCGCAAGAAGGCTTCCCCCAGAACCTGAGGCTCTCATTCAACAAAATCAGCGACTTACGCTACGGCGAGAACCCCCACCAGAAAGCCGCCATGTATTCCGACGGTTCCGGCGTGGGCGTAGCCAACGGGCGCCAGCTTCAGGGCAAAGAGCTGTCCTACAACAACATCGTCGATCTCCAGGCTGCC
>DATJXG010000480.1:0-34829 GCA_035500455.1 Terriglobales bacterium
TCTGTCTGTTCCCACGTTTCCGGGTTTCGTCCCCAGTTTTCCGGATTCAGGTTTCCGGATTCTTGCAAAAATCGCAAGGATGGGGCGTTCTTGAGCCTCAGCTAGATTTGCGAGCAGTCCAGCGGGCTCAGATACAGATTAGAAATGTTGCTTACGATCTCAGAGTCTGCGTTTTCGGGGCGGCTGGAGAGTTCTTTCCAGGCTGGGTCAGAGACGAAGGCTTTCCATCTTTCGGCGAGATCGTTCGTGTCTGCGAAGGTGAGCATGTAGGTGAGGCTGGGCATGCGGGGGCCGATGAGGGTGTCGCCGAAGAAAACCGGAGCCAGCCCGGTGCGCACGAAGATGGCGATTTCGGCCTGGTTGAACACCTGGACTTTGCGAATGTGGGCTGCGTGGCCGGCGCTCTCATAGGTTCGCAGCTGGAAGATTCTTTTCGGCGCGGTCTTCGTGGTTTTGGGGACGGCGATTTTTGGCCATCCTGCGAACGCCGACAACAGAGAACTATCCACGCGCACGAACGCCGGCGCAGCGGCCGGAGCTGCCCAGAACGGCGCTGCCGCATTGATGAATTCGGCGTCCTGTGCGAGATTCAGGTCCAGGGTGACCAGAGCCTCCGCCGACGGTGACGGAATTACTAAATAGTAGGTTGGAGTCTCGGGGCCGATATCCAGCCTGAACGCGCCCACCGGGGACATCGACATGCGATTGAGCGCCGGAATTAAGGCGTGCTCGAAGTAGTTCTGGGTTAGAGCTAACTGCGGACCGTTTTGCAGCGTGTATTTGCGCAGTTGGTAGAACTCGCGGGGTGGCTGCGCCGCGGCCGCGCTGATTTCCGCGCCGCTCAACGCCGCCCCTGCCATGACAATGGCTGATGTGACAAAGTCTCGTCGTTCCAATGTTGTCTCCTGGGAACTGTCGTGGGTGATCCCTCTCTTCGCGAAGTGACTGGCACACCCTCTTCGCCGCTTAGAATAAACGGAACAGAGACTAAAGCCCAGCATTCATCGGGCTTCTGTGGCACGGCTGAACTCCGGCCCTTCCCAAAGTATCTATGAAACCAGCACCCGTCAGGAGCGAGCCAGATAGTAGTGAACCGCGGGAGTGATGATGAGTGACAGCACCATGGAAATAGCGATGCCGCCGATTACGGCGATCGCCAGCGGCTGCAGCATCTGCGAGCCGGCGCCGAGGGCCAGGGCCAGAGGCAGCATGCCGGCGGCCGCCGCCAGGGCGGTCATCATGATGGGCCTCAGCCGGCGCCGGCCTGCCAGCACGGCGGCTTCGCGCGCGGATAGGCCGTCGGCGCGATACTTCTGATCGGCATCGAGCAGCAGAATCCCATTCTTGGCGACGATGCCGATCACCATGATGAGGCCCATGAACGAGGAGATGTTGAAGGTCGTGCCCGTCAGCAGCAGCGCAACGAAGACGCCGGCCGTGGAAAGCAGGGCAGAGCAAAGAATCGAGATGGGCGCAGCAAAGGTGCGAAATTCGAACAACAGTACGACAAATACGAAGACCACGGCCAGCACAAGCACGAGCAGCAGGTCGCGAAACGACTGCTGCTGCTCCTGGTACTTGCCGCCGTATTCCATCCGGATGGAGGAGGGCACGTTCAGGCCGGAGACGGTCTGCTGCACGGCGGCAATAGCGCTGCCCAGGTCGCGGCCTTCCAGGCGCGCCGTCACCGAGACGACGCGTTGCAGGTTTTCGCGGCGAATTTCCGTTTGCCCGGGAAGCTGCGCGATGGTGGCCAGCGATCCCAACGTTGCGGTGTGTCCGGCGGCGCTTGTGAGCAGGGTGTTTTCCATGTCGGCGAGCGAAGCCCGGCTGGCCTGAGGAAATCGCACTCGAATCGTATAGGCGCGATCGTTCGCGACCACAGGCACCGCCGCGGGCTCACCTTCGAGGATTGCGGTTGCGTCCGTGGCCACTTCTTCGGGGGTAAATCCGGCGTGCGCCGCGACCATCGGATCCACGGTGAACACGGTTGCCGGCCCGCTGATCGTATTCTCGATGCCGTTGCGGAGATCGACTACGCCCTGAACCTTGCCGATGGCATCGGCGATTTTAGGCGCCCACTGGCGCAGTTGAGCGGCATCGCCCGAAAACAGTTTGATGAAGACGTCTTCCGGTTCGTTGGAAAGATCGCCGATCATGTCCTGCAATACTTCGACAAACTCAACGTCGATACCAGGTTCTTCCCGCGCGATTTGCGCCCGCAATTCGGCGATGACCTCCTCGGTGCTGTGAGTGCGCTTCGGCTTCATTTTGACGGCGATGTCGCCGCGATTTGCCTCCGTCACCGTCGCGAGGCCTAACTCAAGGCCGGTACGGCGCGACGCGCCCTCCACGTCGGGAATATTACGGATCATCTGCTCGATGTGGCCCACAACCCGGTTGGTCTCGGCCAGCGATGTTCCCGGAGGCGTGAGGTAGTCGAGGATGAAGCCGCCTTCATCCATCTCCGGCAGCAGATCAGTGCCGAGCGCCTGGTAGCAGAAATAGGAGGCAGCCACCAGCGCGGCGGCGAATATTGCAATCCACTTGGGACGATCGAAGGCAAACCTCAGGGAGCGCTCGTAGAAGTTGAGAACTCGGCGGAAGCGCGGGGAGAGCGAAGCCTCTTCGACCGCCTCCAGTTCTTCCGGCGTAAGAGCCGGAGTAGGGCCGCTGGCGCCGCGACCGCCGATAAAGTACTGGCTCAGCGTGGGGGTCCAGGTAAGGGCCAATACTAAGGAGGTGAGCAGCGAAACCGATACGGTGACGGCGAGGGCGCGAAAAAAGATGCCGGTCACACCGGTCACACCGATCAGGGGCAGGAAGACGACGATGGGCGTGATAGTTGAGCCGAGCAGCGGCACGGTTATCTCCGAGAGAGCGCTGCGGATGGCCAGCAGGCGGTCCTGCCCCGCCTCGCGATGCAGGGCCACGTTTTCGACGACCACGATCGCGTCATCGATCACCAGGCCCACGGCGGCGGCAAGGCCTCCCAGGGTCATGAGATTGAAGCTCAGCCCCAGCAACTTGATGGCGATGCAACTTACCAGCACGGTCACGGGAATCACCATGGCGGCTACGATGGAGGTTCCCCAGTCGCGCAGAAACAGCACCATGATGAGCGAGGCCAATGCGATGCCGATGAGGATGGCGTCGCGCACACTGCGAATGGATTCAGTGACGATTTCCGATTGATCGTAAAAAGGTTGGAGTTCAACGCCGGCAGGAAGCGACTTGCGGATGCTGGCGATCTCAGCGTGCACTTCGTCAGCAACCTGCACGGTGTTGCTGTCGGGCTGCCGGGTAACGTTCAGAAGGACGGCAGGCTTTCCATTGGCTGTAACCGCGGTGTACACCGGCTTGATGCCGCGTTCAACGGTGGCTACGTCGCCAATGCGGACGGGGACTCCAGCCGGCGTCGTTTTGACCACGACCTCTCCGAGTTGCCCGGGGTCACGCACTTGCCCCGTAACCAGGGTGAGATAGAGCTGATGGTTCTCGGGAAGGAGCCCGGGAGAATCGATGAGGTTGGTGCGGCGGACGGCGTCGAGCAGGTCATTCACCGTCACATTTGCGGCGAGCATTTTGGCTGGACTCGGGGTGATGTGGAACTCGGGCTCCTGGCCTCCCTGGACCACAACGGTGGCCACACCATCGAGACGATTCAGGCGCGGCTTCAAATCGTAAGTGGCAGTTTCCCAGAGCTGAGTTTGCGGAACCGTGTCGGAGGTCAGGCTGTAACCGATGATGGGAAAGCTGGCGAAGGTCAGCCGATGGGTGGTAATGGCGGCGCTGGCGGGCAGTTCGGAGCGCACGCGGCTGAGGCCGGCGTCCACCAGTTGCAGAGTTTCGACCATGTCCACGTGCCAGTTGAAGAAAAGGTCGATCTCGGCCTCGCCCCGGCTGGTGATGGAGCGCACCGACTGTATCCCCGGAACGCTGTTGACGGACTCTTCGATGGGGCGGGTGATGGTGACCATCATCTGGTCGATCGGCATCACCCCGTTGTCAACACCGATCACGACGCGGGGAAAATCCGTCTGCGGGAAAACCGAGATGGGGACGCTGAATGCGATGTAGGCGCCGGCGAGGGCGATGGCAAGGGTAACGAAAATGACCGGCTTGGCGTACCACGCGTACCAGTAACGGCGGTCTGCGGGCGCTGAACTGGGGGGAAGGCGAAGGAAGCCGGGAATCTTCATCGCCTAGTCAGTCCCCGTGGGTTTTTCGCCAGACAGATGCTGGCCGGAAATCTTCACTTGCGTGTTATCGGGAAGCCCGTAGGCCCCGGTGGTGATCACCGTTTGCCCGGGCTGAAGGCCCTTTGTGATCTGGACGAGTTCGCCGCTGCGAATTCCTGTCTCGACCTCGGTCTGATGCGCTTTGCTGTCGGGGCCGACCACCATCACAGTCGCGCCGCCCCCGGGGGACTGGAGCAGAGCCTGCTGGGGAATCGCGACAGCATTTTCGATGGTGCGCGCTACGATCGCTACCTGCACTGTGGAACCCGGTCGCAGCGCGCCGGACTTATTCTCGGCTTCGACCCATACTTCGACGGTCGTGCTGCCCGAATCAAGCGCCGGGCTGACGATGGTGACCTTGGCGGGCACAGAGCCGACATCCGGGGCGGAGATGGTTGCGGCGTCGCCGGGCTTCAATAGCGCTGCCTGATCCTGGGGGATGTGGGCCCTTGCCACGACAGACGAGGTATCCATGATCGTCAGCAGCGGCGTGCCTGGAGGAGGAGTTTCTCCGGGCCAGACGGGACGTTCGGTAACGACTCCATTGATCGGGCTGCGAATTTCGCTGTAACTGAGCTGAGCTTCCGCGCCCTTGTACTTCCCTTCCGCCGACGCAAGCTGGCCGGCGGCTAATTTGGTCGTCGCCTGCTTGCCCACTGCCTGGAGCGAGGCGAAATGCTGGTTCGCCACTTCGCTTTGCGCGCGCGCCTGGGCCAAGGCAACCGCCGACTGGTCCAGGTCCTTGCGAGGCAGCGCGCCTTCGTGGAAAAGTTTCTGGCGGCTATCGTATAGAGACTGCTGTGCATCGAGCGCCTCCTTTGCCGCCTTGGCGTCGAGTTCAGCCTTCTGCATATCCTCGGGCATCGAGGCGCGAGTGGTTGTCTCGTATTGCGCCTGAGCCTGCTGCAGGGCACCCTGGTTCTCGGTAACGGCTGCGGAGATGTCGCGGTTTTCCAACACGGCCAGCAACTGGCCCTTGTGCACATGCGAGCCACGGTTCACATAGAACCGCCGCACAGGCGCGACTATCTTGGGAGTGATGGCTGCTTCGTTCTTAGGGAACAGCACAGCTTCCGAGGTAACTATCTGCTGCAGCGAAGTTTTCTGCACCGGCGCAGTTTGCACGGTAACCACCGGCTGGGGCTCGGATTCATGGCTGGAACAGCCGACGAGCATCGCCAGCGGCAAACAGAGCACGAGGACGGCGTGATCGACGCTTGCGCGCATGCCTAGAAGCTCCCCGTGAGCGTTTGAAGATTCGCCAGGGCGACGCGGTATCTTGCGGCTGCGTCATCGTAGTTGTTTTGCGCCAGCAGGGAAGCGTTTTGTGCGTCCACCACTTCGAGCGCCGTCGCTTCGCCCGCCTGGTAACGAAGGGTGGTCAGGCGTAGGCTTTCAGCCGCCAGGTCCAACGACTGCTTCAATAATTCGATTTGCCCGCGCGCGGTCTGTGCCTCGCTATAGAACATACGCAGGTTAGCCAGCGCGGTTCGGTTCGCGGCACTCAGTTCCACTCGTGCCAGATCGCGCCGCAATTGCGCTTGTTTTACCCTGCTCTGGATCGCTCCCCAATCGAAGATCGGAAGGTTCAGGGTCGCTACAGCCTGGTTGCCAAGATTGTGGATGCCGTCGGTCCTGGTTGCATACTGGTTGGCATCGATCCCGCGAGAGAAGTCGAAGGAGATTGAGGGCAGGTGTCCGCCAACCGTAGCCGCCACTTCCTGCTTTGAGGCTTGCAGCGCCGCATTTGCGGCCGCGATCTCCGGATTGTTGCGCCCGGCCAGTTCCTGCACCTGCCCGAATTCCGGCAGCGCGGGCGCCTGTTCAAGATCGTTTACCAACTGGTAGTCGGGCCTAAAATCAGGAAAAATGAGCACCGCCAGACCGAGCTTCGCCTGTTCAGCGGCGAGTTGCGCATCCTGCACGTCACGCTCGCGATCGTTGGCCTGGAGTTGGGCCTTGATTACATCCGAGTGGGCGACCTCGCCTCCGTTTTCGAGTTGCTGGCTCAGCTTCACAAAGTGCCGCGCTTCATTCGCCGCTGACTGCGCGTTCTCATATTTTCGCTGGGCGACGATGACGCCATAGAAATCCGTTACGACGGTCGTGACCAATCCCCGAGCGGCGATCTCTGTTCTTGCACGGGCAAGCGCCTCCAGGTACCCTGCCCGGCGGAAGTCGGCGATGGAAGTAAAGCTCACCTCCCCGTGAACCACGCCCTGGCTCAGATACTCCCGCGGCCCGTTTGCCCCTACGAAAGCTCCCGTCGCGGTGCCGTTCGGCGTTGTGTAGATGGCCCCGGTCGTGTACGAAAGTCCCGGCAGGAGCGCGGCTCGGGCTTGCACTCGATCCTGCTGCGCGATGCCGGCCTCCACCTGGGCGGCGCGGAACTGGGGAGCATTCGTTTTTGCCAGGCGGATGGCGTCATCCAGAGTCAACGCCGCCGGCGCCTGGGGAGACGAGGCCTGCGGTGCGGCGGGCTCATCGGTTTGAGCCCACTCCTGCAGAGAAACGAACAGGAGTAGGCAGACTGCAATCTTTCGGAACACGACGGCACACTCCGTGGAGTGCAGGATGGCAGTTTGAAGCTTAAGCGAAGCTGAAAACTACGAATGAACAGGGAGGCGAACCGAAAATGTAGTACCGCTTCCGTGGCGGCTTTGCGCGGCGATCTCTCCTCCGTAGGCTTCTACCATTGCCTTGGCGATGGCCAATCCCAAACCGTAGCCGCCGGTTTCGCGGGAGCGAGATGCGTCGGCGCGGTGGAAGCGATCGAAGATGTTCTTAAGTTCCTGCTCGTCGATGCCGGGGCCCTGGTCCTCCACATCGACGCGGGCGTTCCCGTTATCTCTCGAGACGGAAACGCGAACCTCGGCGCCCTGCGGGCTGTAACGGATGGCGTTATCGAGCAGATTGTTCCAGATCAGCTCCAGGTCATCCGGATCGCTGTGGATCTCCGAACCTGCCGACGCTTCCACCTGGATTCGCACTGACTTTGCTTCCGCCACCGGCCGCCAGCGCTCGGCGCTCTGTTCGCAACTGGCGGCAAGGTCCACTACGGGCAAATCATGGCGCCGCTGTCTTTCCTGCAGTTGCTCGGCCCGGGCAAGCCGTAGCATCGAATGGGTGAGCAATTCCAGGCGCTCTACGTCATCCAGCGCGTCCCGCATTTGGCTGAGATATTCATCCGCGGTTCGGGGGCGCTGCAGCGCCAACTGCAGCGTGGATTTCAACACCGCAATCGGCGTCTTCAGTTCGTGCGCCGCATTCGCCACAAACTCGCGCTGTGAGGTAAAGGCCTGCTGCAGGGTAAGTAGCATTCGATCCATAGCTTCCGTAAGGGGCGCCAGTTCTACGGTGGCAAGCGCGTCTGGCGGAGCGTGAAGCTGCCAGTCCTGGGCGGTGACCCGGCCGGCGCTGGCGGCCAACGCCGAAAGCGGTGAAAGCCCCTGTCTCACGGCCCAAACCGCGGTTGCAGTCGCGATTGCGAGCAGTACCAGGCTCCCGATAGACATTAGAATCGCCACCGCCCAGACGCGCTTCCAAATCTCCTCCGTGGAAGCCGCATAGAGCACGGTGATGGTTGCCGAGTTTGCGGTCTCCGGTCCTTCGGAGTCGAGTACGGGAATATCTTTCAAGCGAATCACGCGATATTCCTGATCCCCGACCCGGGCTGAGGCGAAGGAGCGAGTCGCAGTATCCAGCGGCAGATCACTCTTCCAATCTGCTGATCTCGTAATGAGCCGGCCATCCGCGCCAATAATTTCGTAGAGGTCGCGGTGTCCGTTATCGAGCGGTGGCGGAACCATGGAGTTATCGAAGATCAGGCGGGGAGGCTCCTCCTCGGAGAAGCGAACCAGCGCCGCGATGCTCATAGCGCGGCCATGCAGCGCAGCGTCGAAGGCGTTACGCAATTGCCACTCGGTGAGATAGGTGGCCAGGGTGACGACCGCGCCGGTGAGCACCAGTTGCGTCAACACAATCGAAACGATGAGGCGGCGCGTAATGGAAAGCTTTCGCATATTACTCGTGCAACAGGTAGCCCTGGCCGCGGAGAGTCTGAATCAGGTCGCCGTTCTTGTCTTCGAGTTTGCGCCGCAACCCTGAGATATACACCTCGATTACGTTGCTGAATCGCTCCCAGTTGAAGTCGTAAAGATGCTCCAACAGCTCCGTCTTGGAAACGATCGCTCCCTTTCGATGCGCCATGTATTCCAGCACGCGGTACTCCATGGCCGAGAGCGTTACAGACTTGCCGTTGCGAACCACTCTGCGGCTCGCAGTATCAATCTCCACATCGCGAACTTTCAAGGCCGGGGAGCTTTGTCCCTTTCCCCGGCGGATCAGGGCTTTGGCCCGCGCGATCAGTTCTCCCAGATCGAAGGGCTTAGTCAGGTAATCGTCCGCGCCCGCATTCAGCAATGCGACCACCGACTCCCTTTCGTCCCGAGCCGTGAGTATGAGAACGGGCACCGCATGGCCGGCCTTCCTCAGTTGTCCCAGCACCTCGCCGCCCTCTACCCGCGGCAGCATCAGGTCCAGAATCACAAGGTCATACGGATTCGAATGGGCCATGTATAGCCCTTCCTCACCGTCATCGGCACAATCGACCGCATAGCCGGCACTTTCGCGCAGGCTGCGGGCAATATTGCCGGCGAGCCGCCGTTCGTCCTCGATCACCAGGACGCGCATGCCCAAGATTAACCCTTTTGAATCCACCACAGCGCTCACTTCTGCTCCTGCAGGTGACCTGATTTGTTCAGGGAGCGTTTCC
The DNA here is from genome assembly GCA_035500455.1 of Terriglobales bacterium. GTDB lineage: Bacteria > Acidobacteriota > Terriglobia > Terriglobales > Acidobacteriaceae > DATJXG01. The sequence continues at coordinate 9,016 of DATJXG010000480.1, forward strand.
TGCTTTTCTTTTACTACCGCGTCCTATCGTGTTCCAGTTCGCCTTAAACGAAGCTGAAACACTACAATCCTGAGTCCGAACGGTAGCACGCTACCTCCGCTACCGATGGCAAAAGCCACACTCATTCGAGGGCACTTATCGCAGCCCTCGAGCATGCTCGTGAGAACTTTATCCCCTGGGACTCTGATCGTTGGTCCACGTATTTCCCTGCCCGGCTCTAAAGCGTAGCGCCATTCTGCCGATTACAAAGCAAGCTATAGCGAGTTCCGGTTTCGGCTCGTGCATTGCGAGTGCGAGTGGGTGGGGATGGAAGAACCGACAGTCTCCTTGCTGGAGTGCGACGGGCTTGCGGTGGTGTTGCTGCAAGGCAGCGCCTCGGTGGAAACGTGCGCCCGGCTGCACGCGCTGCTACTGCAGGCCAACCCTGACCGGAATGTGGCGGTGGACTGGGAACGGGTCGAGCATGTGAACGCGGCGACAGTGCAGGTCCTGCTGGCGCTGCAGAGGCGGCTGGCACAGCGGGGATTCTCCCTGAGCGTACTGAAGGACAACCGGCGAGTGCGCAACTACCTGGAAATGGCCGGCCTGGCGGACTACTTTCCCTTGCGGCCGGCGGCGCCGGCATCGGCTGAGGTTAGCAATGCCTAAGAAAGCACTGGTGGTGGACGACTCCGTCACCATGCGGCAGATGGTTTCGTTCACCCTGCGCGAGGCAAACTTCGAAGTGCTCGAAGCAGAGAATGGGCAGGACGCCTTGAAAAAGATCGAGGGGCAGGCTCTCGACCTGATCGTCACCGATCTGAACATGCCGGTGATGGACGGGATCACCTTCATCCGGCAGGCGCGGGCCTTGCCGGCCACCAAATACGTCCCCATCCTCATGCTGACTACCGAAAGCCAGACGGGAAAGAAGATGGAAGGCAAAGCTGCGGGGGCTACGGGCTGGATCGTCAAGCCCTTCGATCCGCCCAAACTGCTGACGGTGGTGGCGAAGGTGCTGCCTTGAGAGGCACCGCCTGGAAGACGTCGGGGCAGATGCAGGTCAGGAGTGGGGTGCCAGAGGATGAAGATTGATCTCAGCCGATTCCGCCAGACCTTCTTCCAGGAGGCCGCCGATCATGTGAACAACATGGAAACGGCGCTGCTTACGCTGGACGCGGCCCCGGATGAGCCGGTAAAGCCCGAAGTGCTGAATCTGATTTTCCGCGCGGTGCATTCCATCAAAGGGGGAAGCGGCACCTTTGCTTTCGACGACCTCACCCGCTTCACTCATCGCCTGGAGGAACTGCTGGACCGGATGCGGCAGGGGAAAGTAGAGGCCAGCCACCCCCGCGTCCAACTTTTGTTGCGCGCCTGCGATGTGCAGCGCGGCCTTTTGGCTGCCGCCGAAGCCGGCACTCCTCCGGGCCCCGAGGCCGAACAATTGCTGGAAAAACTGGCGGTGGCCCAGCGCGACGGCGAGTTTGCCAGCGAACCCGCGCCCCGAATGCGGGCTCACGATCCCCAGGTGAAATTTGGCGGGCGCTCCACTTACGCAATTCATTTCCGGCCATCGCCGGCCATTTTTCGCGAGGGCATGGACCCGCTGCTGGCGCTGCGGGATCTGGCCGACCTGGGGACTCTCGAAGAAGTCGCCGCCGATCTCTCGCGCTTGCCGGAACTCGCCGAATTGCAGCCCGATACCTGTTATCTGTCCTGGAATATCCGGCTCACCACGGAGCGGGAACTCTCGGAAGTGGAGAGCGTGTTTGCATTTATTGAAGATGGGGCGGAGATCACCATTGAGGCGCAAGCTCCGCGCGGCCTGGGGAAGCAACAGCAGAGCGCGGCGAACAAACCGGCCACTGCCTCCGCCCAGCGGCGGGAAGGCCCGCATCGCCGCGACTCAGCTTCCATCCGCGTCTCCACCGAGAAGGTAGACCAGTTAATCAACTTGGTCGGGGAGCTGGTAATCGCGCAATCCATGACGGTGGAAATCGCCGACCACTTTACTCCTGCGCGGCTGCCGGAATTGCGCGCGGCGCTGGGGGAAGTGGGCCGCAACACCCGCGAACTGCAGGAACGGGTCATGGCGGTGCGCATGTTGCCGGTGGGCACCATATTTGCGCGCCTTCCCCGCATCGTTCACGACATCGCTGAAAGTTCGGGCAAGTCCATCCGGGTGGAGATGACGGGCGAAGAGACGGAACTGGACAAGGGCGTGCTCGAAGGGATGATGGACCCGCTCACGCACCTCATCCGCAACTCCGCCGACCACGGCATCGAGGGTGGGGCGCAGCGCCTGGCCGCGGGGAAGCCGGAGGGGGGAGTCATCCGGCTGCAGGCACGGCACGAAGGCGGCAACTTCATCATCGAGGTCTCCGACGACGGCCGCGGCCTGGACCTGGCGCGCATCCGCAGCAAGGCAATCGAGCGCGGCCTGCTCACCGGCTCCGAGGAGCTGAGCCGGGAAGAGATTCAGGCGCTGATTTTCCAGCCCGGGTTTTCCACGGCGGAAAAAGCCACCGAGGTCTCCGGCCGGGGAGTGGGGATGGATGTGGTGCGCAAGAACGTCGAAGCTCTGGGGGGCATCGTTTCGCTGAAGAGCCGCGAGGGGCAGGGCACGACGGTCATCATCCGGTTGCCGCTCACCCTGGCCGTGCTGGATGGCCAACTGGTGCGCGTGGGGAACCAGATTTACGTTTTGCCGCTGGTTTCGATCGTGGAATCCATCCAGCCTACGCGCCAGCAGGTGAGCGCGGTCGCCGGGCAGGGAGAAGTCGTGGTGGTACGCACGGAGCCGCTGCCGCTGTTGCGCCTGCATCAGCTGTTCGGCGTGCCCAGCGAAATTACCGACGCCTGGCGCGGACTGGTGGCGGTGATCGAGCACGAAACCCGCCGTTTTGCGTTGCTGGTGGACGAACTGCTCAGCCAGCAACAGGTGGTGATCAAGAATCTGCAGACCAACTTCCGCAAAGTGGAGGGGGCGATGGGAGCCACCATCCTGGGGGATGGGCGCGTCTCCCTGATTCTGGATGTCGCCGGGCTGGTGGAACGCTCCCGCCGGATCACAGGCGGCTTTTGCGGAAAGCCGCGGGGCCCGCTTCCCGCGGGCATGCCCGCGCCTTGATGGCCGCGCTCCCGCCGGATCAACTGACCGATTCCCGAGGTGATCATCCATGACCTGGTTCAAGAATCTCAAGACGGTGGCCAAGCTCGCGCTTACCTTTGCCCTGCTCTCGGCCTTCATGGTGATCATCGGCTACCAAGGCATCTCCGCCGCACATGCCATCAATATGAAACTGGAGGCGCTCTACCAGCATGACTTGCTGGGCTTGTCGGCCATTAAACAGGTCAACATCGACCTCATCAAGATCGGGCGAGACACCCGCACGGTGCTGGGCTCTTCCGACAAGGCGGAAATGCAGCAGATGAGTGACGCCATCACGACGTTGTTCCCTCAAGTCAACGAAGAACTGGGCGAGGCTAAGAAGACGCTGGAGACCGACGCGAACAAGGCCAAGGTCGACCGGATTCAGGAACTGGTGCCGCTGTATGAGGCGGAGGTAAAGGAAACCGTGCGCCAGATGATCGCCGGCGACGAAAAGGGAGCCAATCAGACCGTGGTCAAAGCGGTCCCCTTTCGAAATGAAATTGACCGCAACGTGGCGGAAGTCAGCGACTCCAAAGAGAAACATGGCCAGGATGCCTATGCGGAGAGCAATGCCATTTACCTCAAGATGCGCAATCAACTGACCGGACTGCTGGGAGTGGCAATTCTGCTCAGCTTGAGCATCGGCTACTTCATCGCGCAGCTGATCGCCAGACCGCTTCTGGCTACGGTGGGTGTATTGGAGAAGGTGGCGGAAGGAGATCTGACCGCATCCCTGGAAATACAAACCAGGGACGAGGTGGGGAAAATGGCGGACGCGCTGAAGCGGGCTACCGAATCGATGCGGGGGGCGCTCAGCGAGGTCCGCAAATCGGCGGAGAGCATGGCCGGGGCCGCCGCGGAATTGGCCTCGGCGTCCCAGGAACTCGCCACTGGCGCCCAAGAGCAGGCCGCCAGTCTGGAAGAAACCACCGCCACCATGGAAGAGATTACTTCGTCAGTAAAACAGAATGCCGACAACGCCAAGCAGGCCAGCCAGGTAGCCAGCGCCTCCCGCGATACCGCCGAGCATGGCGGAGCGGTGGTATCGGAGGCGGTGGCGGCGATGACGGAAATCAACGCTTCCTCCAAGAGCATCGTCGAGATCATCACTACGATTGACGAGATCGCCTTCCAGACCAATCTTCTGGCTTTGAACGCGGCGGTGGAGGCGGCGCGCGCCGGCGAGCAGGGGAGGGGCTTCGCGGTGGTGGCCACCGAAGTACGCAACCTCGCCCAGCGCAGCGCCACCTCGGCCAAGGAAATCAAGCACCTGATTCAGGACTCGGTGCGCAAGGTAGAGAACGGCTCCGGCCTGGTAAACAAGAGCGGCGATACTTTGCGCGAAATCGTGGGGTCGGTTAAGAAGGTCACCGACATCGTGGGAGAAATCGCCGCCGCTTCGCGCGAGCAGTCCACCGGCATCGACCAGGTAAGCAAGGCCATGATGCAGATGGACCAGGTGACGCAGACTAATTCCTCGCAGACCGAAGAGCTTTCCGCCACCGCGCAAAGCCTTTCCGAACACGCGCGCCAGTTGCAGGGGCTGGTGGCAAAATTCCGGGTGGACACGAACGGGAGAGCGGCGGCTCAGGCTGGGGCGCGGCCTGCGGCTCCCAGAACGGCGAGCAGGGAAACGGCGGCTAGCGGTCAAACCTTCCCCAGGCCTCGCGCACGCCAGGCGGCGGCCGGGGCGGAGGGAGGCGCGGTGGCCGCAGCACCGATGCCCAAGGCCACTCCCCACGACCATAACGACAGCAGCGCGTTTCAGGAGTTCTAGTCACAACGAGCGCAGCGACCCCGACGCGCCAGGAAAGGAACCACTCCGGTATGGAAGCGATGGCTACGGACAACTCCCAGGCAGGCTTCACGGCAGCCAGCCAATACCTGTCTTTTGCTCTGGGCGCGGAGCAGTACGGCATAGAACTGCTGAAGGTGCAGGAGATCAAGGGCTATTCTTCAGTCACTCCCATTCCCAATACGCCCGCCTATATCAAAGGCGTCATGAATCTGCGCGGAGCCGTCGTCCCCATCGTGGACTTGCGCAAGCGCTTCGGCATGGAGGCGATCGAATACACCCAGTTCAACGTCATTATCGTGATCAACGTAGGGTCGCGGATCATGGGATTGCTGGTGGACGCAGTTTCCGACGTGTTGAACGTCGGACCCGGAGAACTGCGGCCGGCGCCGGATTTTGGCGCCCGGACTGACACCCGCTTTATCAGCGGCATGGTTTCGGCGGGCGAAAAGATCGCCGTGTTACTCGATCTCGATACCCTCCTCAGCGAGGCAGACCTGGCGGTGGCCGATGAACTTGCTTCGCCTCCCTCCGAGGAAGCCGCCAAACCCAGCTGACCGCTTGCCGCTCCCGCCCGGCAGAAATTTGTATGCTGACGCCCGCCGAAGTCCCGCTCACGGATGAGGAATTCGAGTTGTTCCGCGCCCTGATCTACGCGCAAACCGGGATCTGCCTGCGCGACACCAAGCGCTCGCTGCTGACGGCGCGTTTGATGAAGCGCATGCGCCATTACCAGTACCAGAGCTTCATCCACTACTACCAGCACCTGCAGAACGACGATCCGCGCGGCGACGAACTGCAGCAGATGATCAACGCCGTCACTACCAATAAGACCTCCTTCTTCCGGGAAAGTCATCATTTTGATTTCCTGACTGAGCATGTCCTGGTCCCTGCCCGGCAGCGCGCCAGCCAGGGCACACCGTCTTCCTTGCGGCTGTGGAGCGCGGGGTGTTCCAGCGGGGAGGAGCCCTACTCGATCGCTATGACCATCCTGGCGGCGCTGGAGCGTGTTCCCGCCTGGGACATCAAGGTGCTGGCTTCCGACATTGACACCAACATTCTCGATATCGCCCGCGCTGGTATCTACCCCCTCGAGTCGGTCGGCGATTTGCCGCAGCGCGCGCTTAAACAGTATTTCCTACGCGGGAGCGGCGAACATGAGGGGTTTGTGCAGGTGAAACCAGCGGTAAAAAACCTGGTGACCTTCGCCCGGCTCAATCTGATGGAAGAACCCTGGCCATTTCGCGGACGGTTCGACGCCATCTTCTGCCGCAACGTGATCATCTACTTCGACCGTGACAGCCAGCGGCGGGTGCTGGAGCGTTTCGGGCGATGCCTCAAACCGGGCGGGCTGTTCTTCGCGGGGCATTCCGAAAACCTGTTCTGGCTGGGCGAGTGCTTCGAGCCCATCGGCCGCACGGCGTATCGCGTGCGCAGCGAAAGGAGCGGCGGTTGAAGAGCGAACATCAGGAGATACCCAGCGTGCGGCTCCCCATGGGAGGGGTGTTCGCCAGTAATACCCCTACTTTGGTTTCGACTCTCCTGGGCTCGTGCGTGGCTACGTGCATGTTCGATCCCATCGCCGGCATTGGCGGAATGAATCATATTCTGCTCCCCGGACGCATCGAGCCGCGCGACGACGACCTGGCAACGCGCTACGGCGTGAATGCCATGGAACTGCTGATCAACCGCATCATGAAGCTGGGGGGGCGCAAGGAAAGCCTGCGGGCGAAGGTCTTCGGAGGAGCCACCATGCTGCGCTTTTCAACGGGAGTGATGAATGTGGGCGAGTTGAATTCCTCGTTCACTCTCACGTTTCTCGAACGGGAAGGGATCACGGTGGACGCCTACCGGCTGGGGGGAACGCGGGCCGTGACCGTGCGTTTTTATACCAGAACCGGCAAAGCGACCGTCCATGAGGTCCCGCGCGATGAAACCGCGAAGCTCCTGAGCCGCGAAGAAGTTTGCGAGGCCCGCATTTACCGCGCTTCCCGGAAGGTAAATGCCAGCGGAATCGATCTTTTCTAACCCCATGAACCGCACCCGAGTTCTGATTGTTGACGATTCGGCGCTGATGCGAGAGTTATTGAGCGAGATTCTTTCCCAGGATCCCGCCATTGAAGTCGTCGGCTCCGCGGCTGATCCTTTTCGCGCCAGGGAAAAAATCGCCCGCCTGCAACCGGACGTGCTTACCCTGGACGTCGAAATGCCCGGCATGGATGGGCTCACCTTCCTCGAGGAGTTGATGCGGGTGCATCCCATGCCGGTGCTGATGGTTTCTTCGCTCACCGAAGGGGAGTGCGAAACCACCCTGCGCGCCCTGGAGCTGGGTGCGGTGGATTACGTCACCAAGCCTCACCTGGATATTCAATCGGGGACGCTGGAGCAGGCGGAAGAAATCGTCGGCAAAGTAAAGATGGCGGCAGCCGCCCATGTTCGGCGGAAGGCGCGCGCCGCACCTCCTACAGCTTCGCCACAGGCCAGGAACGAGCGTCCGGCGGTTGCCGCGGCCACCTCCCTGGGCTTCAAAACCACCCACAAGGTGATCGCCGTGGGCGCCTCGACCGGCGGCACCGAGGCGCTGCTTCAGTTCCTCACGCCGCTCCCCGCAGACGCGCCAGGGATTGTAATCGTGCAGCACATGCCGGCGGGGTTCACACGCTCCTTCGCCGCCCGGCTCGACTCGCTCTGCCGGGTGCGGGTGAGAGAGGCGCAGAATGGAGACACCGTGCTGCCCGGCCATGCCCTGCTGGCGCCGGGCAACTTTCAGATGGAGGTGGCGCGCGACGGCGCCAAGAATGTAGCCCGCATTTTTGCTGGAGAACCGGTCAACCGCCATCGGCCCTCAGTGGATGTCCTTTTTCATTCCTGCGCGCAGACCCTGGGCGCCAACGCCATCGGAGTGATTCTCACAGGCATGGGGGCGGACGGCGCGCGGGGATTACTGGCCATGCGGCAAGCCGGCGCCCACACCGTGGCCCAGGACGAGGCCAGTTGCGTCGTCTTTGGAATGCCCCGTGAAGCGATCGCTTTGGGGGCGGCGGAAGAAGTGGCGTCGCTGGACGGAATGGCCCCCGCGGTCCTCCGGTTGGCGGGCAAGCGCTGAGCGCGTCGCCGGCGCCGTGCAACGATCGCGGCGGCGCAGGAAATGTTCCAGACGAGAACCGCGATTCCGGTGTTTCAGAACAACTCGACATTTTCCCCCAGTTCGCTGCCCGGCGCGGCCGGCTGGGGCAAAGGCCGGGTCGCGTCCGCCGGGGAAATACCAAAGGCCTGCTCATGAACACGGCGTTCTTCGTGCATGGAATACAGCTTCTTGAGGTTGGCTGCGGCGCCCTCGGGCGCGGGAGGCGCGTCGGGCTTCCACCCTAATTGCTCCAGAGTCTGGTCCAATCTCTCCAGAACATCGTCAAAGCCCTGGATGACTCCATTCGCCTGCTCCGTGAGTTCACAAGCCCCGGCCAACTCGTGGCGTAAGACCTCGGTCTTCTGCTGCAGCACCGCCAGACTGGCGGAGGTCTCCCGCCCGGAGTTCACAATGGCTTCCACCAGGTGGTCAATGCCCTTTTTCACATCGTCACCTTCGGAGGAGATCAGGAACGAAATATTTGATGTGACCCCCTGGCTGGCGAGCGCTTTCAGTACCCCATCCATGCCCAGCAGGCATCCCAGGATGATGCGCGAGTCGCCGTCGCTCTGACCGGTGATCTTGTGCAACTCTGAGGCCAGCACACCCATGGCCGCTCCCGTCTCGCCCAGGTGAGCCGCCTTGACTTCCGCATTCAACGCCATGAGGCGGATGGAAGCCTGGATCTCTTCCACCTCGTTCACGGCGCTCGTCATAGCAGTAAGCGCGGGCAGAATTGTCTCCACCGTCGAGGCCACCGCCCGGGCGGAGGAGAAGTAGGGCCCCAGGATCGAGCTGAGTATTCCCAGTTCCTCCTTAATGGTGGCGGCAAAGGAGCCCCCATCCTCGTCTGTCTGCGACACCAACGCGGCAGTTTCGGCAGTGAGGCTGTTGAGGCGGGGGTTGAGGGAACGAAGACTGTCCAGAATGGAAGCCAGAGAATCCGACAAAAGTTTGCGGGCGGTAAACAGCTGCGAGCGCTGCAGAAAGAGAACATTCTCGGAACCCAGCAAGCTCCCAGCCGCAGAGACCTGCTCCAGGGCCTCCTGGATGTGCTCCACCCGCTGCCGCGCGATGTCCTCAGACTGCAGTGACAGCACCACGCTGTTGGTCGCGCTGTGAATGTTCGCGTATTGTTCATCAATCTTGCCTACGGCAGCTTTGGAGGCTTCCGACCGCGCCCGAAAAGAATCGAGCAAATTGCGGCCATGGCTGATGAGATCGGCGGTCTGGTGGCGCTGCTTCTCTTCGACCGCATCCAGTTGCTGGGCGCCCTGCGATACCACGCCAGTGAGCGTCGCCGCCTCCCCTGCTACCTGGGCCACGATCCGCCCGATGTTTTCCGCGACCTTGTCCACCCCAGAGGTCAGGCTGGCGGCATTAACGGAGGCATCGGTGAGGCGGCTGGCTTCAATGCGGGAGAGGATTCCCACGGTGTTGAGCAGCAAGGGCAGCTTTATAAGCCGGGTCAAGGAGGGACGTGAGTGCTCCACGCAAGAGAGAATTTCGCGAAATTTCTCGCGGCTGTCCTGACTCAGCGTCTGCACCCTCGCTGCTTCGGTCAGCACTTGCTGCAGAGTGGCAACGGCCTCATCGGATTCGCCGGCACCGGTGAGTTCGGCCAATTGGTGCGATAAAGCGGCGATATCACGCGCGTGTCCGGCTATGCTTTGCAGGCTGCCGGCGAGCGCCAGAAACTGCCTGGCCCCCGCGGCATTCAGTTCGCGGAGATCGTCCTGCAACGAGGCCAGCAGCGCCGGTGGCGCGAATGCGCCCGCACTCTGGTCTGCGGAAAGTACAGGCGCAGCGCTACTCATTGGATATGCATCCTTCGGCGTTAGCTGGGCGGTTCAGTCGCGCTCACGATGCTCCCCCACCCGGATTTCGAGAGAGCACAAAGGGCAGATCGGCAATTCCTCTCTAGGCTTTAGGTTCTTTTCAGGGAACGAGGCGAACCAGGTATTTTGGGCGAAGAGATCCAGTTCTCCGAGAGCGCCACCTGTGGTGAGCCTCGTAGAAGTGATTTAGAATCGGTGAAGCAGTCAGAGTCGGGGCGTAGCGCAGCCTGGTAGCGCACCTGCCTTGGGCGCAGGGGGTCGTAGGTTCAAATCCTATCGCCCCGACCAAACACCTTACTTTGTCCGTTCCGGAGACATAGGTGACACTTTCGGCCCGAAGGGGTTCTGCAAAGGCTGCAAAGTTTTCTCCTCCAGATCAATATCGCCGAGATCGTAATTCATAAAACTGACCAGCCAGATGCCGTCGTCGACTTCTTTGACGCAGACGGCGTGACCGGCGAGGGATACGCTGAGATCGCAAGGAGCGGAAAGGAGCGTTTCCACAACGAGCAGTCCATTTCGCAGGCGGTTGATAGATTTCGCAAGGGATTTGTTGCGTGAAATTCAGGACGACCACGTACTCGACAGTGCGGCCGTTCTTGCGTACTTCTTTTTGCTCGCGGTTTTCCCGGCGATGATCTTTGTCCTTTCTCTGCTTCCTTACCTCTCCATCCCCCACCTGCAGCAGGCCATACTGGATCTTCTCCACCAGGTTCTGCCGGAGCAGTCTGCAAACCTTTTCGAAGGAACCATCCGGTACGTCGCGTCTGAAGGAAAGAAAGGACTGTTGACATTCGGGCTGATCTTTACGCTCTGGTCGGCATCCACTGGCATTTACGCAATTATGGAGCAGCTCAACGTTGTCTACGATGTCAAGGACCGGAGGCCCTTCTGGAAAGCGCGGGGTGCCGCGATTCTTCTGATGATGATCTTCGTTCTGTTGGCAATCGGGTCGCTCTCGCTGGTGATCTTCGGAGGGGTGGTTCAGTCGTGGCTGGCCTCAGTCATCGGATGGAGCCGGGCATTACTCATCTTGTTCGCGACTCTGCGCTGGATCATCCTCGCCGCCGCGCTGCTACTGGCTCTTGCCGTGACTTACCGGTTTGGACCCGATGTAGACCTTAAGTTCCGGTTTATTTCGCCCGGGAATGTAGTCGCCGCCACTCTGATCGCGCTCGCTTCGATTGGATTTCGATTCTACGTCTCCAAGTTCGGCAGCTACAGCGCCACATACGGCAATCTCGCTGCCATGATCATCCTGATGCTGTGGATCTATATGGCTGGGTTCGCCCTTCTGGTGGGTTGCGAAATCAATGCGATCCTGCACCCGTATAAGCGTGGGGAATCGAATTGAATGATTCCGGGCGCCAGTTTCAGAATATGGGAAACCCTGAGAAGGCTGCGGGAACCGCAGAGGAGACTCCTGGATGAATCCTTGCATCCAAGGATCGCCGGGCTGAATCAACATATTTTGTTATCCTGCAATCGTTTATCGGCTGTCTTGGCCAACCGTGATGCCGCTAACTTCATCCGCCCCAGCTGCGCCGTATTCGGTTTCCGCCCATGCCGGCGGGACGCCGGCGCTGTCTTTCTCTGTGAGCGCCCGGATAGTTCAGGCCTTGATCGTAGCCTGCTGCCTGGCGGCCGGCCTGGTTTTTGGCTCGGCCCTTGCCCGGGCGCAAAGCGATAACGAGAGCAGCGTCCCCGCGCCTTCGGCCGCAACCGGCGCCGGGAGCGGATTCTCGCTGTCGCCTGACAGCCCATTTTCGGGCAGCGCGCCGGAGGAAAAGCCGACTCCCGGGGTGCTTCCTCTTTCTTTCAAGGACGCCGTAGAACGCGGCCTGCGGAGCAACCTGGGCCTGCTGCTCCAGGGCGACAACACCATGTACGTTCACGGCGAGAGATGGAAGGAGCTGAGCAATCTCCTTCCGAATTTCAACGCCAGCGTGAGCGAGAATGTTCAGCAGACCGATCTGGCTGCGCTGGGCTTTCGCGGATTCATTCCCGGCATCCCCAGCGTGATCGGCCCCTTCAACTACTTTGACGCGCACTTCGCCCTGAAACAGCAAGTTTTCGATCTGCACGCGCTGGAGCGTGAGCGTGGCGCCGCCCTCAACGTCAAAGCGGCGCAGCAGAGCTACAACGATGCCCGCGATTTTGTAGTGCTTGCGGTCGGCAATGCCTATCTCCTTACGATTGCCGCGGCGTCCCGGGTGGATACGGCGCAGGCACAAGTGGAAACGGCACAAGCACTCTATGGCAAATCCTCCGATCAGCTGAAGGCGGGGCTGATTCCGGCGATCGACAGCCTGCGGGCGCAGGTAGAACTGCAGAGCCGGCAGCAGCAACTGATTGCGGTCCGCAATGCCTATGAGAAGCAGAAGCTCACGCTGGGGCGGGTGATCGGGCTTGCCCCGGGGCAGGAATTCACCTTAACCACGAAAGCACCCTACGAACCGCTGGCCGCGATGGGAATCGATGAGGCACTGCGGCGGGCCTACAGCTCGCGTTCCGACTATCAATCGGCGCTCACTAAGATCCAAGCGGCGCAATTCTTCCGCAAGGCGGCGACCGCCGAGCACATTCCCAGCGTCGATGTTGCCGCCAATTACGGCGCGGTCGGGGTGAATCCGGGGAGTTCGCACGGCACCTTTCAGGTGGCGGGCACGCTGAACATTCCCATTTTTTCCGGGGGAAAGGCGCATGCTGACGCCTTGCAGGCGGAGGCCAACCTGCGGCAGTACAATTCACAGCTCGACGATCTGCGCGGCAAGATCGATTACGAAGTGCGCAGTGCGCTGCTCGACCTGCAGTCTGCGGCCCAGCAGGTGGAAGTGGCTCGCAGCACGTTGGATCTGGCAAGCCAAACCCTCGACCAGGCGCGCGACCGTTTTGCTGCGGGAGTGGTCGATAACCTGGAAGTGGTCCAGGCCCAGGAATCGGTCGCTGCGGCCAACGAAAGCTATATTTCAAGCCTTTACGCTCACAACCTGGCCAAAGTCGAATTGGCGCATGCCATCGGCTATGCCGAGAAGGGCGTGCTGGAGTTCTTGAACCGCCAGTAAATTTATGGAACCTACTACTACAGAAACGCCCGCACGCGAACCGCAGTCAGCAGCCGCGCCGAGAACTGAGGCGCCGCTGCCCGCCTCGGAAAAAGATCTGCGTTGGCGGCGCATCACGGAGAGCAATCCACGCTTCCGCCTGGCCCTGATCGTTGGCGGCATCGTGCTGGTGATCGGGGGGTTCTTTCTGTGGCGCTATCTGAGCAGCTACGAATCGACCGACGATGCTCAGATTGACGGCCACCTCAGTTCCATCAGCGCCCGCGTCGGCGGACATGTGATCAAGCTTTTGGTGGATGACAACCAGTACGTGCAGGCGGGCACACCGCTGGTGCAGATCGATCCCCGCGATTACCAGGTTGCGGTGGAGAAGGCGAAAGCCGACTATGCCGACGCGGTGGCCGCGGCCCAGGCCGCCGAGGTCAACGTGCCCATTATTTCGGTGAGCACAGGCAGCCAAACCTCATCGGCGCAGGCCGATGTGGAAAGCACGCGCGCTGGTATCGCCGTAGCGCGGCAGCAACTCGACGCCGCCCGCGCCCAGGTGCAGCAGGCCGAAGCCAACAATGTGAAGACCCAGCAGGATCTGGCGCGCTACAAGGAACTCATCGGCAAGCAGGAAATCTCCCAGCAGCAATATGACCAGGCGGTGGCGGCGGCCGCCGCCGATGCGGCCGGGGTTGACGCAGCTCACGCCGCTGCGCGCGCGGCCGAGCACCAGGTCACGCAGGCGCAAAGCAAGCTGGCGGAAGCGGAGGCTGCCCTGCGTAACACCGCGACCGCCCCGCAACAGGTCTCAGCCACGCGCTCGCGGGCGCAGGCGGCGCAGGCGGTGGCCGCGCAGAAGAAGGCGCTGCTCGATCAAGCCGAACTGAACCTGCAGTACACGACCATTACCGCGCCGGTCAACGGGATCGTAAGCGACCGCACAGTGGATGTCGGGCTGAACGTTCAGCCCGGGCAGGAAATGATGAAGGTGATCCCGCTCGACGGCCTATGGGTGACGGCCAATTTCAAGGAAACGCAACTGCGCGAAATGCGGCCCGGACAAAGGGCCACGATCGACGTGGACGCCTATGGACGCAGCTTCAAAGGCCACGTGCAAAGCATTGCCGGCGCCAGCGGCGCGCGCTTCAGCCTGTTGCCGCCAGAAAATGCCACCGGTAACTACGTGAAAGTGGTGCAAAGAATTCCGGTGAAGATCACCTTCGAACCCGGCGAGAACAAGGAGCACCTCCTGCGGCCGGGAATGTCGGTGGACGTTAAGGTCTGGATCAGATGAGTGCGGCCTCGGTCCCTTTGAGTGGCGCGGGCATGGAGGCCGAGCGTCCCGCCATCAATCCCTGGATCATCGCCCTGGCGGTTACCCTGGCCACGTTCATGGAGGTGCTGGACACCAGCATCGCCAACGTGGCGCTTCCGCATATCGCCGGGGGGCTGTCGGCGGGAGTCGATGAGAGCACGTGGGTGCTCACTTCCTACCTGGTTTCGAATGCGATCGTTCTGCCCCTGAGCGGCTGGCTGTCTTCCATCATGGGCCGCAAGCGCTTCTACATGACTTGCGTGGCCTTGTTTACGGTGAGTTCGTTTCTGTGCGGATTTTCCACCAGCCTGGGAATGCTGATCTTTTTTCGCGTCATGCAGGGAATCGGGGGCGGCGGTTTGCAGCCCAGCGAACAGGCCATTCTGGCCGATACCTTCCCGCCAGCAAAGCGCGGGATGGCGTTTGCGGTCTATGGCGTTGCCGTGGTCACTGCTCCAGCACTCGGGCCGACGCTGGGCGGGTGGATCACCGATAATTATTCCTGGCGCTGGATTTTCTTTATCAATATTCCGGTCGGCATCCTTTCTTTGTTGCTGACTTCGCGCCTCATTCAGGACCCGCCATACTTTCGCCGCCGCAAGCTCTCGGAGACCAAGATCGACTACATCGGCCTGGGCATGGTCGCGCTGGGGCTGGGTACATTGCAGGTGGTTCTCGACAAGGGCCAGCGCGACGACTGGTTTGATTCGCACTTCATCCTCGCTCTTTCTCTGATCAGCGCGGCGGCATTGATCTTTGTGGTGTTGTGGGAGTGGCATCATAAAGACCCGATTATTGATCTCCATTTATTCAAAGAGCGCACCTTCGCCGCCGCCAACTTCCTGATGTTCATGCTGGGCTTTGTCCTGCTGGGCAGCACCCTGCTGCTGCCTTTGTTCATGCAGACCCTGCTGGGCTACACCGCCGAACGAGCGGGCATGGCGCTAACCCCTGGCGGGCTTGTCATTATGGCGATCCTGCCATTTGTGGGCTTTTTGCTTTCGAAGTACGATGCCCGGCGGTTAATGGTTTTCGGGTTGGCATCGCTCTCGCTGGCGCTGTTCCACATGACCCACTTCGACTTGCAGATCGACTTTCACACCGCCATGATGGCGCGCATTTATCAGGCGGCCGGTCTGGCGTTTCTGTTTGTGCCCATCAATACCGCGGCCTATGCCTATTTGCCCAGAGAAAAGAACAATGCCGCTTCGGGCCTGATGAACCTGGCGCGAAACATTGGCGGAAGCGTCGGCATCTCGTTCGTGACAACCATTCTGGAACGGCGCCAGCAGTTCCACCGGGTGCAGTTGTCGAGCCACCTGTCGGCGGCGAACCCCGATTTGCGGCGCACCGTGGCCGGTCTGGCGGCACAAATGGGCGGGGTCGGAGCCGACGGACTGCACAAGGCGTACGCCCTGGTGGAAAATATGGTGGCACGGCAAGCCAGCATGCTGGCTTATATTGATTGCTTCTGGCTGCTGGCGGTATCGAGCCTGGTTATGATCCCGCTGGTGTTTGTGATGAAGAAGACCAAGCCCGGCGGCCCCATGGCGGCGCATTAGTTAGCATCCGGCGTCATCCGAACGATGAAGCTCATGTATCGCGTGATCACCATTGAACGGGAGTTCGGATCGGGCGCGGCAGAGATTGCGCGCAAGCTTGCCGAACGCCTCGGCTGGAAGCTCTGGGACACCACACTAACGCAGGAAATTTCCACGATGGCGGGCGTCGATCCCAGAGCGGTGGCCCGCTGCGATGAGCACATGGACAGCACATTTCATCGCCTGGGCAAGGTCTTCTGGCGCGGCAGCTACGAACGCAGCCTGCCGGTGCGGGGAATCGAGGCCTTCGACGCCGACCGCATGGTGGCGCTGGTGGAGCAGGTGATTCAGAAAGCCGCCGCCGAGGGTAATTGTGTGGTGGTTGGGCGAGGCGCGCCTTACTTCCTGCGCGATCGCGCCGATGTTTTTCACGTATTCCTCTACGCTCCGCGCGCGGAAAAGCTACGGCGGGTCCTGGCCGCCGGCAAGAGCGAGGAGGAAGCGGAGGAACTGCTGAACACCGTGGATCGTGACCGCGTTACCTTCGTCAAACATTACTTCAAAGCTGACTGGCCGACCCGCGCCCTCTACCACCTAATGATCAATACCGCGATCGGTGACGAGAAAGTTATCTCGCTGATGTTGAGTACCATGCACATGCTGCAGGGCAAGGAAGTCAAGGTCTGAGCCTGCCTACGTCCCGAAGGTAACTGGCAGGACATTAACATTTCTGCAACATTCCGTGGCTATCATCTAATCTGGGTGTAGTGGCCCGAGACTGATGCCCAACCGCAACCTCTCACATTCGGCTTTACCTTTGCAGGTGGCGGCAGTGTGTTATCGCGTTCGTTCGTCGGTGGAATTTCTCCTGGTGAACACCAACGGCGGCAAGAAGTGGACCTTTCCCAAGGGCGATCCCATGCCCGATCTTTCCCACAGCCAGGCGGCGGAGCGCGAAGCGTGGGAGGAAGCTGGCGCGCGCGGCCGGATTGAGCCCCGCCACTTTCATCTCTACATCCATTCCAAAGGCGTTTTCTGGAAGCCGCCCGGGGTGGAGGAATATGTCGTGAAGGCTTTTCTGATGGAAGTGGAACGCGCCGGCCCCTCGCCTGAACCCATGCGCAATCCCACCTGGTTCAGCGCGGATGAAGCCAAGAAGATTCTGGCGAAAGGGCGTGAAGTGAAGTACGCGCGGGAACTGCAGACTGTGGTGGAACGCGCTCTGGAACACATCCCCAACGCCAAAGCCGCGTCCGCCCATTGAGGCCGGGATTCACAGATCAAAGCTTGTTGGGCTTGGGGTTGGCGGGATCGGCGTAGTCGTAAAATCCACGCCCGGATTTCTTACCATACCAGCCAGCCATGACCAGGCGCTTCAGCAGCGGCGGCGAGGCGAAGCGCCGCTCTTTGAATTCGTCGTACATCACGTGGGTGATGTAGTAAGTCGTGTCCAGTCCCACAAAATCCAGCAGCGTAAATGGCCCCATGGGATAGCCGCAGCCCAGCTTCATGGCGTTGTCGATGTCTTCGATGGAGCCTACGCCCTCTTCGTAGGCGCGGATGGCGTCGAGCAAATACGGCACCAGCAGGCGGTTCACGATGAAGCCGGTTTTGTCCGAAGTGCGAACGGGGACCTTGCCCAGTTTTTTGCCGAATTCGTAGGCGCTGTCGAATACGTCGGGGGCAGTGGCGATGGTGCGGACAACTTCGACCAGTTTCATCAGGGGCACGGGATTGAAGAAGTGCAGCCCGATGAAGCGCTCAGGACGCCTGGTGGACGACATCAGTTCGGTGATCGAGATGGATGAAGTGTTTGAGGCAAAGATGGCGTCTTTCTTCACGATGCCGTCGAGGACGGCATACATTTTCTTCTTTTCGCCGAGGTTCTCGATGACGGCTTCGATGACGATGTCGCAATCGGCGAGGTCCTGCTGATTGGTTGCGCCTTTCAGGCGAGCGCGGATGGCGTCTTTCTGTTGCGCGGTGATGCCGCCTTTTTCGGGCGGGCGCTCGGCGAATTTCGCCAGCGATTTTTCGATGCCGGCGAAGCCTTTGTCGAGGAATTTTTGCTCGACTTCGAGGACGGTGACGTCGAAGCCAGCCATGGCGGCGACTTGGGCGATACCGGAGCCCATCAGCCCGCAACCGAGGACACCTACTTTTTGGATCTGCATAGCTTTCTCCTTTTGCATACCCAGGCGGCTTGTGATTCCGAGCGAAGCCGGGAAACTCCGTCTTACGGTTTGCCGCCGAGAACCTAGATCCCTCGCTTGGCCTCACCGCGCTTTGCGCGGCTCGGCCGGCGCTCGGGATGACAGGATGGGGAGTGCGCTTGTATGCGGGGCTGCGCCCCGTGGCGGATCGGGGCCTCTCCCCTCTCGGTACGCGCCTCCAGTCGAGAGCTAGTCCTCACCCAGGAACCCGTTCCGCTCGAGAGCCCGTCCTCATCCGCCCTAGTTCAGGCTCTCCACGATCATGGCGATGCCCTGTCCGCCGCCGATGCATGCCGTCGCGAGCCCGTATTTTTTCTTGCGCCGCCGCAGTTCGTAGAGCAACGTGATTACCAGCCGCGTCCCCGTCGCTCCCAGCGGGTGACCCAGGGCGATCGCTCCGCCGTTTACGTTGACTTTCTCGCGGTCCAGACCGAGTTCTTTCTCCACGGCTAAATATTGCGCCGCGAAGGCTTCATTCACTTCGATCAAATCAATGTAATCCAGGGTCAACCCGGCCTTCTGAATTGCGATCTTCGACGCCGGCACCGGCCCTCTCCCCATCACCTTGGGCTCAACTCCCGCAATCCCCCAGCTCACGATTCGTCCCATAGGCTTGAGGCCGCGTTTGGTGGCTTCATCGAGCGACATCACCACCATCGCAGCGGCGCCATCCACAATGCCGCTGGCATTGCCCGCAGTCACGGTGCCGTTCTTGCCGAACGCCGGTTTCAGCTTGGCCAGGCCCTCGAGCGTGGTCTGTGGGCGGCGGTGGTCGTCCTCGCTGAATGTTTCTCCGGAAGGCTCGCCCTTGGAATTCTTCAACGGTACAGGTACGAGTTCCTCCTGCAGCCGACCCTCTTTGTATGCGGCATCGGCCAGTTGCTGAGAGCGCAGAGCGAATTCATCCTGCATCTCGCGGGTCACGCTTTGTTGTGAAGCGTAGAGTTCCGCCGTATTCGCCATGTACAAGTTGCAATAAGTGTCGTGCAGGGTGGCGAGCAGCGAATCCTCCAGTTTGCCGCCAGGGGCGAGAGTAAATCCGTCGCGGCCGCGAATCACAAAGGGCGCTTGCGACATGGCCTCCATGCCGCCGGCCAGCACCACGTTGGCTTCGCCCAGTTGGATCATTTGTGCCGCGGTGACGATCGCCTGCATGCCGGAACCGCACAGCCGGTTGACGGTCAGGGCAGGAGTCTCAATGGGCAGGCCCGCGCGCAGCGCCACGTGGCGCGCGCCGTAAAGCGCGTCGCCCGAGGTTTGTTGCGCGTTGCCGAAGACGGCCTGATCGAACTGCCCCGGCTCGACCCCGGCCCGCTCCATCGCAGCTTTCGCCGCGATGGCGCCCAACTCCTGGGCGGTGAAGTCTTTCAGCTTGCCGCAATGGCGTCCGAAAGGCGTGCGTGCGCCGCTGACAAGAGCAATCTCGCCTGGCTTCAACATGAATTCACCTTAAGGACAAGAATCAGGATATGAATCGACCTATGCCGCAGTTTAGCAGCCGGAGGGAGAGAGGGCCATTTGCGAATGCCAATTTTCAATTGGCGATTTCCAATTTGAAAAGACGGCGCGGCAAGATTTTTGAAAATCGGCGATCGTGAAACTTGAATCTTCAGGCCACGGCCGCGTTCACCAGGGCGGCGGCGAGACACACGACCTTCCCAGGTCCCTCAGCCATGGCATTCTCCAGCGCCTGCTCGACGCGATTGATCACTTCGGTGACGATATCCACCGCGTCAAAGCCCTGCCGCACTACCGCCTCGGCGATTCCCGCATAGAATGGAACTGCTTCGTCTCTTCCCGGAGCCGGGATCTGGGCGAGGAGGCGCGTCAGCTTGTCCACGGTCATGAGCGCCACTTCTTCATTGGTTTCTCCCAGAACCAGCGCAACCGCAGTTGGCTCATAGCGGAACGCAACATCGTTCTGCCGGATGTTGGCCATGCAGATCTGGCCGACTTCCTCCATCAGGTTCTCGACCGCTACTTCGCCGGCAGTCTTCTCCAACGAGCCGCGTTTCCCCATCTGCAACAGGACAACCGTGACCGGGGTATTCTGCTGCAGCGACCGGCGAGTCTCGCCCAGCAGCATGTCGAGATACGAGGCGCGCCGCATCAGGCCGGAGCGCTCATCGGTGACAGAAAGATTCTTGACCAGGCGGCGCAGGCCGGCGTTGTGGAGGGCCAGCACGATCTGGTCGCTTAAGGTTTTCAGCAGTGTAACGTCGCCTGGACTCCAAAGCCGCGGGCGATTATGCATCAGCAGCAGAACGCCCATGTGGTGCGGGCCTTCGCTCAGCGGCAGAGCCAGCAGCGAGGAGACGCGCAACGCCACCAGAGCCTCCCGCACCGACAGCAATTCGGGCGCGGAGGAAACATCCGCGATGCTGAGGTGTCCGCGGCTGATGGCCAGCTCCTGCACCGCGGCTACAACTCTCTCCAGGGTCTTTTCATCTCCCGGTTCGATTCCTTCGGCGCAGTACTTTTTTACGGCGGTGGCGGCCAGGCCGGGCTTGCGCTGCACGGCTACGCAGCGGCTGACGTTCCATTGCTGGCCGATCTCTCCTGCGGCAGCGGAGAGTACCGCATCCGCATTGGTCTGGCGATAGAGCTTCTGCGTGATTTCAGCCACGCGCGCGAAATGGTCCACGTCGGGGTGCTGCGCCGGAGGAGCCGCAGCCGGAGGGGGCGCCGGCTTGGGAGTGGTTGGAGCCGGGCGCGGCGGCTCGGCCCGTCGCGGAGAAATTCCCACCGACAGGTACAGGCGCTGCAGGTCCTCGTTGCGTTCTTCTTCGTGGGGAAATAGCTCCTGGATGCGCTGCACCCGCTCCAGGGCCTTCGCCTTCATTCCGTACTGGACCAGAATCTCAGCCTGCAGAATGAGATCCTGCAGCGCCGAGGCGCCCAACGTGGGTTCGTCATGATGGGTGGTCGTTGGGGTCCACTGCGACATGCCGGAGAAGCGCGATGCGATCGCGTTGTACTTCTGCTCGTTGATCTTACCGCGCAATTGCTCCAGGCGGCGCTCATGGCCGGATTCGTAGGCGTCCACTTCCGCGGCCCGGTCCAGGCAGTCGGCAGCCCGGGCATGGTCGCCCTTCTCCACATAGAGGTCGAAGAGCTTCAGCAAGGTTTGACTGTAGTCGCTCTCCCGGTTCGAAGTATTGAAGAGTTCGCCCAGGTACTCCAGAAGTGGGGCGGAGGGCCGATGGGTGGCCGTGAGGTCTTGCATTAACGCTACAAATGCCTGGCGCTCGCCGCGGCGGCGCTGGATCTGTTCCAGTTTGCGGGCCAGCGCGACGGCTTGCGCGTCCTGGCTGGCGTCAACAAAGAGTCCGATGAGCTTGGCAATTTCGGGCAGCCTTGAGGGATTGCTTTCGAACATCTGCCAAAGGAGCGGTTCGGCCTCGCTGAGACGGTTCGCGGCCACCAGGGCCTTGGCATAGGTATCCTGCAATTCTGGCGGCGAGGGTTGCGTCTTGACGTGAGGTTCGAGCACGGTTACAGCCGTCTGAACCTCGCCTGCGGCCAGCAGGCAGGTGCCGCAGGCTAAGGCAATCTGCGCGTCGCTTGGATCCTGCGAGTAGGCGCGCTCGAACCATTGCCGCGGATTGGCGCCGGCCGAGTCCACCAGCCGGCCCAGGCGCAGGAAGGCGGCGGCCGCGCCTTTGCTGTCGCCGGCTTCCGAGGAAAGCTCTCCCAACTGCAGGAGGTTTGGCTCGTTGGGATCGAGGGCGGCAATTTTTCTCAGCACGGCGAGGCGTTCCACCTGGGAACCATGCTTGGAGACTTCGGCAAGGGCGTTGTTGTAAGTTTCGAGGGCCAATTTGCGATTGGAGTTTTCGAGCAATTGCCCGAAACGTATCTTCTGTTGCCAGGAAGGATCGGCAAAGCGCGCCAGCTTTTTGTAAGTGAGACTAGCGAGGGTGGCATCGCCGGACTGAATCTGGTGCTCAAACAGCTCGCCCAGCAAGCGCACGGCGTCAGGAATACGCTGCAGGGAAAGGCAAACGTCGGCGGCCGTGGTGCGCACAATGTCGTTATGCGGATCGGCCGCCAGAACCTGGAGGTATTCGCCCAGGGCATCGGCGGTCTTCCCCTTCTGCAGCAGCTTTTCGGCGCGCTCAATGCGTTTGCTGATTTCGGTCCGGTCCATGCTCGTCGGTGGCGCCAGGGAACGCCGGTGCAGACTGCCCCGACCCGATTCTAGGAGTCCGCCTTCGGGGCCAGCAATGGCACGACCGCAGCAAGTGATTACGATGGTCATAGGGCAAGTAAGTCGTCCGCAATCAGGAAGTTTGATGGTTGGTCGTTGGTTGGTCGTTGGTCCTTCGTCGTTGGCTTGTTGCCGTCGGCTTGTTTTGAAGCCGTGCGCCAGTCCGATGGTCGATATGACTGCTGGGCCAGAGGCCGGGCGCGCCAGCGGCTAACGACTAACGACTGACGACTGGGTTTGACACTCTACGCCGCCCCTGCAAGAATAGGTTCGCAGTTCTTTCCTGGCAGGCGGCCGCAGGGCCGCACACCTGCTATCCTCGGGGCGGTTCGCCCACGGGAGACACTTTGCCGAAGTGGCGGAATTGGCAGACGCGCATGGTTCAGGTCCATGTGCCCGCAAGGGCGTGGGGGTTCGAGTCCCTTCTTCGGCACCAGTTTGGTTTTGCTCACCCAGCTTTTTGCCGGGTCTGAACCCGCCAGCGCACGGTAAAGAAAACAGTCAGGGCAATGTAGAGTCCATCCAGAAGGATGGAGAGCAGCCTGGGCTCGATCGCAACAAACCACTCCGCGATCATTACGGCCGCTACCAGTGACAAGGCGATCAGCCGCCAGTCGGAACGTGCGCGGTAGGAATAGTAGGTAGCAGTACAAAACAAGACGGCGATCGGCGGCCCGAGCGTCATCACCAAGAAGAAGGCTCCCGCGCCTACTACGTTCGGTGGCTGGCCCCAACTGGACAACGCATCCAAAAGAACGAGGCAAACCAGCCCAGCGAGCACGGCGTGAAGCCAATGCGCCCACCTGCTGGAGAATTCGAAACGCGACCTCGAGCCGGAGGCATCGCCTTCTGGAGACGATGGTGCGATGGCCAACATGGCTAGGGGAAGCACAGCGTGGAAATATACAGGCCTTCACGCTGGCCTCGCAGGGAAAATACTTAGGGGTGTGGGACAAGTTCGTCGCGCGCCACACTGCAGGCTCCGATTCTTCTGCTCTGAGCATCCCTCGCGCATAGCTAGCACAATTTCCGATTTAGTAAATGCAAGAATTTTATTTTCACCCAACCTCGCCGGAGATCGCGGCAACTAAGAGTTGTTACTAAATTCGCGCGGCGCTGAAATCCGGCGTTGCTTAGAGGAGTTTTTCCATGGGTAACGAACTCGAGAAGGACCGCACTTCGCAGCAGCATGGGCAATCCGGCCAGAGCGGCCAGCAACAGCCCACTCACACCGGAGAGCAGCAGGGCAATCCGCAAGATCCGTCCAAGAAGAATCCTGCCGGCAATCCTGAAGAGCAGAACCAGCGGGAGCAGGGCGGACAGCGTCGCGCCTCCTAGCAGCTCTCAATTTTCTAAGGAAGTCCCGGCTTAGCCGGGCTTCCTTTTCTTGCGTATCGGGAAATCGATCACGCCCACTTCCGTAGATACGATTAAGATCCAAGGCAACGCATCCACTTTCTAAGCATAAGGACTATGAGTTTCCGACGATTGAATCTTGCCTGTGCTCTGCTGCTCGGATCGGCCTTCGCAAGTGCACAGACGACTCAGCCCGCGGCCACTCTCCCGGATCCTCCGGCGGTGTCATCGCAGCCGGGCTACGCACCGATAACGGGCCGGCAGCGGTTGAGTTGGTTCGTTCGCAGCACGGTTGGCCCGGAAAGCCTAGCCGGCGGCTTGTTCAGCGCGGGCATTGGCACGGCACGCGACAAGCCAGTCGAATATGGCCCGCATTGGGATGGCTTCGGTTCGCGCTACGGCATGCGCCTTACCGGCGTGGCGACGGGAAATGCCATGGAAGCGGGACTGGGCGCATTGTGGGGAGAAGATCCCCGCTATTTCCCGGCGCCGCAGGGGACCGCGATCAGGGGGCGAATCGGCCATGTGGTGCTGATGACTTTCGCCGCACGCCGTAGTCAGGGCCAGCTTGCTCCAGCCTATGCGCGATTTATCGCCGATCCGGGCAACAATTTCCTTTCCAATGCGTGGCGTGCCGACAGCGAAGCCACCGCCCGCGATGCTGCCATGCGCAGCATGTGGGGAATTCTCGGCCGCATGGGCGGCAATGCTTTCAAGGAATTCTGGCCCAGCGTCAGCAAGCGGATCTTCCACCGCGGGCAAGATTAAGCTCCGTTCCCTCCCGTATAATCATCGAATTCGTATGCCCGCCAGCCTGCAACAGATCGTGGCCGCTACGCGCGCGCGTGTCGCCGAAAGCAAACGCAGCGCCGACCTGCGGGCGTTGGAGCGGGCGGCAGAAAAGCACATTCCACGCGGCTTCCGCCGGACCCTGGAGGATGGGAGCCGGCTTGGCCCAGCCATTATCGCGGAACTGAAGAAAGCTTCGCCGTCGCGCGGACTCATCCGCAAAGACTTCGAACCGGCAAGTCTCGCCCGCGAACTGGAAGCGGTGGGGTCGGCTGCGCTGTCAGTTCTTACGGATGAAGAGTTCTTTCAGGGTTCGCTGGAGAATCTGCGCATCGCGTCCAGCAGCACCCGGCTGCCGTGCCTGCGCAAGGATTTTATGGTCGATGAATTCCAGCTGCTGGAATCGCGCGCTAACTGCGCCGATGCGATCCTGCTGATTGTGGCTGCATTGTCGCAGGCTGAACTCGCCGTCTTCTCGGCCCGGGCTCGAGAGTATTCTCTCGACGTGCTATGTGAAGTCCACGATGAGGAAGAGCTGCAACGCGCTCTGGATGCCGGCTTCGACCTGATCGGCGTGAACAACCGCGACCTGCGCACCTTCAAAGTGGACATTCAAACCGCCATCCGCCTTGCTCCGCGCATGCCGAAAAATGTAGTCCGCGTGGCGGAGAGCGGCATCCATAACGGCGGGGATGTGGCGCGCCTGCGCGCCGCCGGATACGACGCTTTTCTGATCGGTGAGTCGCTGATGAGGGAACGGTCGCCGGGCGATGCACTGCGCACGCTGCTGAGCGAAGCGTCCCCGGCAATCGAACCGGTGTAAACGCCATCCGAAAGTCTGAGAACGGAAAACGGGGATCTGAGGGCTATTTCCACCAAACGGGCTGGGAGTTAAGGATCCCTTTTCACTCGGGCGAAAGGCGAAGCGATCGGCACCAGCGACTAACGCCACCATGACCTGGGTCAAAATCTGCGGCATCACTAATCTCGAGGACGCGCAAGCTGCGGTAGAAGCTGGCGCTGACGCGCTGGGATTCGTGTTTTATGAGAAGAGCCCCCGCCGGGTCGATCCTGGGACAGCCGGCGCCATCGTCCGCAAGCTGCCGGCACAAACTGAAAAAATCGGGGTATTTGTCGACCAGACGGAAGATTCGATCTGCGAGGTGGCAGACCACGTTGGTCTCACGGCCGTCCAGATGCACGGCGCGAACGAGGATCCCCGCGTCGCGGATCTGGTGGTGGCCGAACGGCCCAACCTGAAGGTGCTGGCTGCGATCTCGATTGGCCAGGAAATGGCCGAGGGCTGGGTCATGATGTGGCATCCTGAATCCGTGCATGCTTTTCTTTTGGACTCCAGCTCTCCTGTAAAGTTGGGTGGGACCGGGATGACCTTTGACTGGAACGCGGCCAGGCCGCGCGCGGAACTGATTGCTGGCTTGGGGCG
>DATJXG010000481.1:0-14375 GCA_035500455.1 Terriglobales bacterium
GCCTTCTATCGGTTGAAGCGGGTGGCATGGTGGGTCGCAGTCGGGGCGCTGGCTCTGCGTCTGGTCTCCAGCACTTTGACCATCGTGAAGGGAAATCTGTTCGAAGCATACTCAAGAATGGGAATGCCGCAGAAGCAGGTAGAGATGATGCATGCGAATCCAGCGATGCGCTCCGGGACCGTGCTCTGGTCAAGCTTGATCTTCACGGTGGGATTTCTAGGCTACATGATCTGGATCAAGCGCTACTTCAAGCCAGGCATGCAAGCGCCGGTGGCATGAGTACAAGCGTGTTGCCTTTTTTGCTCTGCGATCTTTGCTGGTAAGACAAGCTCACCGCAAAGGTCGCAAAGGACGCAAAGAAGGCTTCTCGCGACTTGCTTCCTTGCAGCGGGCAGGAGCACACTCAAACCATGTCTGAGCTAGCCAGCAAAACCTGTGTTCCGTGCAAAGGCGGCGTCCCCCCGATGAAGGGCCGGGAGCTGCAACGCATTCTTCAGCTCGTGCCCGAGTGGAAGGCGGTGAACGAACACCACATCACCCGCGCCTTCACCTTCCCCGATTTCCGGCAGGCCCTGGCCTTCGTCAATCGCGTAGGCGAGCTGGCCGAAAGCCAGGGGCACCATCCCGATATTCTTCTCACCTGGGGCAAAGCCGAAATCACCCTCTGGACCCACAAGATTGATGGCCTGACGGAAAGCGACTTCATCATGGCCGCCAAGATCGATCAACTCTAGGCGCGGCTTGCCTCAAGCTGGCGTCCCTCAAGCTCTCGGCAAAAAACCTCCGCAGCCTGCGGGTCCGCGCCTGCACTGCTTTCACAACGAATTTAGAAAGGTCAGCAACTGGTCCTCCTCGCGATTGCTGAGTTTCTTAAAAGCCCGCACTGCCTGGCTGGCTTCGTTATCGTGACGCAGAATTGCATTCTCCACCGTGACGGAAAGGCCATCGTGCATGAGGTGGCTGCGGGTACGCAGTCCCCACAAGGGCGCGGTGCGCAGTTTGTTGGCGGTATCGGGCGGGCCATTCTGTACGATGCCGTCTCCCGTGCCCACGTCGTGCAGTAGGAAATCGCCGAAAGGATGGATGATCTTGTTGCCCAGAGCGTCGGGCACGGTGAAAGTCCCACCGTTGATGATCGTTCCCGCGGGAGCGGTAGTGATGGAGGGAATATGGCACATGGCGCAGCCGATGTCGGAGAAGATTTGCTGGCCCTTCTGCACCTTCTGCGTTTGTGCCAGGTGGTGATCGACCGGCGGCGCTAGGGTGCCGCGGATAAATGTCGCGAAGTGGTCGATATCGTCCAGGCCGTTTTCGTCGGGCCCATCCTCGGGGTCGGTGGTGTGTTTGCAGACCTGAGTGGTGTCCGTCGGGTTCAGGCGGTTGGTGATGCCCTGCTCATTAATGTAGGCATCGGAGGCAAAGGAAAGCAGGCTGCCATGCTGATCCTTCCAGCCAAAGCGGCCGATCCGGGTTTGCCCCGGAGCTTCCAGCACTGGCACCTGGATGGCTTCCCCGGCGATGCGGCCGCCGCTGAGAGTGGCCTGCTGCTGGGCGATTTGCAGCAGAGTGTTGTCGTCAATGGCTTCTACAAAGCCGTCGCCAAGTAAGTTCACTGAGAGGCGCAGGGTGCGAATGTCCTCGGTCTCAGGAACCAGCTCCTGGGCCTTGGGGCAGATGGCGCGGTCATTGATCAGCGAGCGATTGGGGATGGTGGCGTTGCCGTCCGCGATTGTGACCGACGGGTTGATGAATTGGTTGCGGCGGCCGTCGTGGCCGGCGCGGAACTCGGTGACCTGGCTGCTTCCCCCGGTGACCGGATTCTGGTGGCAGTCGGAGCAGGAGCGGGCGTTGAATACCGGGCCGAGTCCATCGTTGACGCCTTCGGACTCCTCGAACGTTTCCTGATCCTGCGCGAAGCTGTCGCCGGGGGGTTCGGGCAGGCCGTTGCTCTCGCTGTGCGACCCGGCTCCTTCGCTATAGGTTGGAGTTTTAAATCCGGTGGGCGCTTCCGCGGGGCTGCTCGACGAGTCGCTCCACAGGGCGGTTACAGTGGGTGGGAGGGCCGCAGCCACCGCGAAACAAAAGACGATCGAGAGGGCTTGTACACGAGTCATTTCCATGCCTCCATGCACGGGGGTTTGGGCACACTGCGGCTGCTGGCCCGAGTTGCTGGCCTTGGGCGGCCACGGCGCGCTGGTTTTCGGTGTTCCGCCTCAGATCAAGAGCAGGTGGGACGTTGTCGTCCTGGCATAAGAGTTCGCTGGCCCCCCTCTGAAGGCGTGCTCCTTCAGTTCGCGCAGTTCATGCAGTGCGCGCAGTTCATGCTTTGTCTTGCCGCTGAGCCCTCCGCCGTCTCAGCGGTTTCCGCGTTTTGCGGAATGAACCACTGAAGACTCAGGGGGACGCAGAGACTTGCTGCCATCGCGGTCAGCCAGTCACCTTGGCTCGAAGCATCTGCGGTACCGCGCCCTATTGCCGGCGAGCCTTTTGTTCGTGAGAAGTAATTGAGGGGGAATTTTGTCCGGGGTGAGGCATTGCCCCGAGCGGGGAAAACCTTCTGAATTCTTGCAAACAAAAAACCGGCCGGGACCATTGATCCCGGCCGGCATCATCTGATACGGAAGGTTATTGCGCCTTCGGCTTGGCTTTCTTCACCGCCGCATGCGGATGATCCGGAACTGCTTTCACTTTGCTTTCATCCACAGGCTCGGTGCCTTCTCCGGAGAATGTCGCTCCTGCGGGAACCACCCAGTACTCTGCGGTCTTGGTGCCCGCGCTGCCGGTGCGCACCTCGATGCGGCTGGGATCGATTCCCTGCTTGGCTTCGCCACCCGAGAGATACGCCTTGGAATTGACCGCGCGTTCCCCGGCCAGATTCTTGCGCTTCTCGGTTGGTTCCGCGTTGCCCACAATCACCAGCTTGTCGTCGGGCTGGTGCTGCAGGCGCTGCGCCACGTCGTCCAGGATTGCCTTGCAGGTGTTATCCACCCGCCACGGCTTCACCTTGTTGGGGAAGTCGCATTGGCTCAGCTTGCTGGCCTGCGGCGGGGGCGGCGGAGGCGGAGCTTCCACAGTGGCTTCGGTCGAGGCGCTCGTGTTCAGCCCACGAGGATCGGTGCAGGTGGCAGTTATGGTGATCGGACCTGGCGAAGCTCCGGTGGTGTTCAGCGTTGCGGTGTTGCCGTTTCCGGTGACCGTTCCCGCGGTTGAAGTCCATCCCCCAACCGTGACCGGAACATTGTCAGGGCTGGTGCAGTTGCAGGTGACGGTGACTGAACCGCCGGCCTGTACTGAAGTTGGACTGGCCGAGCAAGACATCGTCGGCGGATTCTTGGGCGGTTCTTTCACCGTGAAGTTGGCGGTGCAACTGGCCTCGCCGCCGTTCTTCATTTTGGGATCGGTCACATGGGCGGTGACGGTGTAGCTGCCGCCGGCGACCCCGTTGGTATCGATGCTGGCGGTGTTGTCCTTGCCGGAAACCTTGCCTCCGGTGCTGCTCCAGGTGTAGGTCAAAGTATGCTTGGGATTGAAGTTGCTGGCGGTCGCGGTCGCCGTCACCGGCTCGCCCACCATGACTTCGGAGGGCTGTATCGAGCAAGCCGCTGCGATAGGTACCGGGGGCGCCCCGCCGAAGTTCCACACCAGTCCGGTACGCAGGCGGACGCCATTGAGGTGGGGACGGCGAAGATCTGGGTCGGCAGGGCCGGCGGCATCCGGGAAGTGATGCGCGGCCCAAACCCAATCCGCTTCAAACAAGCGAATGCTGACAGGTTTGGAGATTTTCAGGTCCATGCCGCCGCCTACGATAGCGCCAATGCCGTTGCTGGGAGTGAGTCCCTTCAGCTGCAGCCGGTTGTAGCTCAACATGCTGTGCGCGAAGAAGTTCACTCCCTCTGAGCGCCAGGTCACGCG
Organism: Terriglobales bacterium; assembly: GCA_035500455.1. GTDB lineage: Bacteria > Acidobacteriota > Terriglobia > Terriglobales > Acidobacteriaceae > DATJXG01. Next base: position 3,913 of record DATJXG010000481.1, read on the forward strand.
GGGGCCGATCGAGCCCGTGCTCTCCCGGACGTTATCCTCCCAGTTGTGGCCGAAATCTCCTTCCAGTCCAAACACGGGGGTTGCGTTGTAGGTGAAGCTGGCGCCAATACCAGGAGTCAACGATGGCAGTTTGAATGGAACCGGCGCGTTTGCGGGCTGAAATGGAGTGGGCACGGTCCCGCCCGGATTCAGCCACTGGTATCCGGTAAACAGTTCATATTTAGGTGTTGTTTCGTCTTGCGCAAACCCTTTGCCCACCATCACCAGGAGGGTGAGCAACGCCAACGTCAAAGCTGCAAATCCACGCCTCATTGCGGTCTTGCTACAGCGTGACATACAAGAAACCTCCGAGTGAACTGAAAGCGTCCCTAGGATGCCATCTCCGAACAACATGTTGTTGTTCTCGCAGTCTATCACCAAGTTGAAGAATAGCAAGGGTTTGGAGGTTTTGTGGCAACTTGTGGAGGCGCTGTTGACTCCCTGAGTGCGCGCCCTGGGCTGGCCTCTTGGCTGCATTCCTGCCACGCGCCAGGAGAGCACCTCTGGAGCCTCGATCTTTCGTTTGAGACGGATGTTGTTAAAAAGCGCGCCACAACTTGCGGCAACCGAAGAAAACCTAAATAATTACGCCCAGGGTACTCCTTGCCCAAGCGGGACGTGCAGCAGAGGATTGCTTCTGGACCTTTCACGATAAAGCTGCTTTCATGAACCTTTCTTCATGAATCGCCCTTTGCGCCTTTACGCTGAGCTTTTTCTGTGACTTCTATCTATGAACCAGGAACGAGTCCTGATCGTCGAAGACGAAGAAAATGAACGGACCGGCATGGCGGAGCTGATTTCTGCCTGGGGATACCGCACCGAAACCGCCAGCGACGGCGCCGAGGGCCTGGAAAAGGCCACCAGTTGGTCCCCCTCAATCGTGGTCACCGACATGAAGATGCCGCGCATGGGAGGACTCGAGCTGCTGGAGAGGCTGGCGGGCGACTCCCGCACCATGGCGGTGATCGTGGTAACGGCCCAGGGCACCATCGACAGCGCCGTCCAGGCCATGCGCATGGGGGCGTATGACTACATCACCAAACCCATCGACACCAACCGCCTTCGCACCATCTTGCAGAATGCATCCGCGCTGCTCGGCACCAAAGTAGAACTGGAGGTCACGCGCCGAAAGCTGCGGGACGCCGGCTCACTGGGCAGCCTGGTAGGATCGTCCAAGAAAATGCAGGAACTGTTCCGGTTGGTCGAAATGGTGGCTCCGAGCACAGCCTCGGTGCTGATCACCGGCGCCAGCGGTACAGGAAAAGAATTAGTGGCGCGCACCATTCACGAACTCAGTCCCCGCCGCAACAAGCCATTCATCGCCATTAACTGCGCAGCCATTCCCGAGACATTGATCGAAAGCGAAATCTTCGGCCACGAGAAAGGCGCATTCACCGGCGCCCTGGAACGCCGCACCGGTTGCTTCGAACTGGCGGAGGGGGGCACGCTGCTGCTGGATGAAATTGGCGAGATGCCGGTGGGTACTCAGGCCAAGCTGCTGCGGGTGCTGGAAGACCGCAAGTTCCGCAGGCTGGGCAGCAAAGTGGAAACCACGGTGGACGTGCGCGTGCTGGCCGCCACCAACAAGGTGCCGGAAGACGCCGTGGCGCGCGGCGAACTGCGCAACGATCTCTATTACCGCCTGAATGTCTTCAACATTCACATGCCCGCTTTGCGGGAGCACAAGGAAGATATTCCCGACCTGGTGCAGCATCTGCTGCGCGAAATGGACGCCAAGCATGGGCGCAAGGTTGCGACCGTCAGCGAGGCGGTGCTGAATCAGTTCCAGAATTATTCCTGGCCGGGAAACGTGCGCGAGCTGAGGAATACGCTGGAGCGGGCGGTGATCGTCTGTGAAGGCGCGGTCGCCGAGACCAAGCATCTGCCGCCGGGATTCGGCCAGGTTACGCTGCGGACTTCACCCGAGGATCCAGACGCAGTGCGGCTGGGCGTCGGCACCACGGTGGAGGAGGCGGAGAAGAAGCTGATCCTGAAAACTCTCGAGGCTACCAACAACAACAAGACGCGGGCGGCCGAGATTCTCGGCATCAGCCTGAAGACGCTGCATAACAAACTGAAGGAGTACGGCAGCGCCGCGGCAGAAGCCGCTCTGGAACCGGAGTCGTAGAACTAGCGCCGGCGGTTCCGCCGGGCGAGTGAGCATGCCGCTTTACCGCGGCCTGAACCGGCGAGCAGCCGGGGCAACAATGCGTCGTCGAACCAAAATCGTTATCGGAATCACCTGCATGGCCACGGCCCTGGCGGCAGGGGCGTCCTACATCTACATCTCCCAGTTGCTCCGCCAGCGCATTATCATGGCGCAGGATACGGCGGCGCAACTTACCTCGGAGATGGCTTACCTGGCCACCAATGCGGCGCCCGACCTGAGCAGCACGCCTGTGGATACCAACAATCCGGCGGCGGTGCGGCGGGGCATCTCCTACTACCTGGGCACGGACCGCGATTTGAACGTCATGCTCGAATCAGTCGTTGGCAGTTGGACGACGATCTACGATGCCGCGGTGGTCGATGCCAGCGGCAAGGCGATTCTGCACTCCAATCCGGAACTGATCGGCAAGCACGTCCCCGACCGCCCGGATTTTGACACCGTGGTGAACGCCAAATTCCGCGAGCAGCTTCGCCTGGTATATAGCCCTCCCGCCGTGTACGACGTACGCCTGCCGCTGCAACTTAACGGAGAACCTTTCGGCACGGTTCGCGTGGGAGTTTCCACCGTCTTCCTGAAGAACGAAATCACGCCGCACCTGCGTCACGCGGTGGTATTTTCGGCAGCCGCCATCTTCGTATCGCTGATTCTGGCCGCCGCCCTTTCCAACCTGGCGTTAGGGCCGCTGGAGAGCATCGCCCGCAGCCTGGATAACGTCACCGCCGGCGACGCCGCTCCCATCAGCGAAGGCCCGACCGGTGACGAATACGGGCTGGTGACGCTTAAGATCGCCCACCTGGGCCGGCAGATGCGCGACGCCAAGGAAATTTTTTCTGCCCTGAAAGACAACGTGGACCAGATCATGGCCAACCTGCAGGACGGCCTGATGCTGTTCACCCGAGATTCCCGGGTGGTGCTGGTGAGCGCTTCGGTCGAAGGATTTCTGGGCCGGCCGCGGCGGGAGTTGCTGGGGCGCACCGCCAAGGAAATCTTCTCCGCCAACACGCCCTTGGCCGACGTTCTCCTCAACGCATTTCAGTTGCGCCGCAACGTAGCGCAGCGGGAAGTCGAGCATGGCAACGGCAAGCGCGTCCAGGTGACGCTGGATTTCATCCAGGAAGGCGGCACCCAGATTGGCGCCCTGCTGACCATTCGCGATCCGGAGTCGGTGCGCCGTATTGAAGATGAGATTGAGATGTCGCGGCGGCTTTCGGCCAGCGGCCGCCTTACTCGCGGCGTCGCCCACGAAGTAAAGAATCCGATCAACGCCATTGTGCTGCACCTGCAACTGTTGCAGAACAAGCTGCAGCAGGTGGATCCGGACACCCGCCGCCACATGGATATTATCGGCAGCGAAATCCACCGCCTCGACCGGGTGGTGCAGATTCTGGTGGACTTCACTCGCCCGCGCGACTTGCATTTAGATGACATCGACCTGCGCCGCGTGCTGGAGGACGTTGCCCTGCTGGCGGCGCCCGACGCTGGGCAGCATGGCGTGACCATCCAAAGCACCCTGCCGGATGAGCCGCTGCCAGTGAAAGTGGATTCCGATTTTATGAAGCAGGCCATTCTGAATGTCGTGCTCAACGGCGTGCAAGCGATGCCCCAGGGCGGGACGCTCTCTATTTCGGCGAGGCGCGATGAGGATGGCGTAGTCACCGAGGTGTGTGACGAAGGTGGCGGCATCCCTGCCGATCTGCAGGAGAAGGTCTTCGAGCTGTATTTCACCACCAAGAAAGAAGGAACCGGCATCGGCCTGGCGCAAACCTACCAGATCATGCAGTGGCATTACGGCTCAGTGGACTTTGAATCGGCGGAGGGACGAGGCACAACCTTCCGCCTGCGGCTTCCCTTGGTGGAAGCGCGTTCCGAAACTCTGAAGGAAGCAGCCGCAAGAAGTTAACTCTGCGAACTCGGAGGATGTTCTCGGCGTTTTAGGGTTTGATTTAGCGGCAGCAAGAACCTTAAGACGCGGAGATCGCAGAGGAACTCCGCCGAGATCGCCGAGAAGGCACCTCGGCAACCACCCTCGCTGGCACTTCTTCTCACACTTCCCGCCAGGGATTACAATCCTCAGAGGATCGCTTGGGTTGCCTGACATGTCTCTGGCCATCATCGCCGCGCTCTACGCTGTGCTTTCTGCGCCTTCGGGGATGTTTGCGCCAGGGCGGAACGCTGCCAGCGTGTTGCAGACAGCTTCCGTGGAATTGCCCCATCACGAGCCAAGCCAGAGCCGGACGCCGTCAGAAACCACCACGCCGTCCACGGCGGAAACGCAGCAAACGCAGAAGTCGAACCAAGAAGCCATTCCTCAGGCTACGCCCTCCGCATCGCAGCCGACGTCAGAGAACAGTTCCACGGCCCAGCAACCGCCAGCTTCATCCACGCCTCAAGCCCAACCTCCGGCGCACAAAAAGCCGGCTGCGAAGCGCACGCAATCGAAATCCGCGCCGAAAAGGAAGGTAACCTCTGCCAAAAAGCCCGCGCCTAAGAACGGCTCCCCTGATGACGCTCCGCCGAAGGTTGTGATTCACAATGGCGGAGCCACCGATCCGGAAATTGAATTCTCCCCTTCCCTCAGCAAGCAACAAACCGACGCCAAGCTCGAGAATACCAACAAGCTGCTGGACGCAACCGAAGAGAATCTAAAGAAGATTTCAACTAAGCAGCTGAATTCCACCCAGCAGGATATGGTGAAGCAGATTAAAACTTACATGCAGCAGGCGAAGAGCGCCGCCGCGGATGGAGACGTTCAGCAGGCGTCGAATCTGGCAACCAAAGCGCGCATGCTGTCGGATGAGTTGGCGAAGTAGTCGTTAGTCGCCAGTCTTCAGTCTTCAGCAAACCCGCGCGGCCTGGCTCCCATTTCGTGCCGTTATCTTCCCTGGGCGCGCGCGGCGTTTACCTTGAGCAGCAGATCGCGAGCAGGTTGCTGTACCGGGCCGGAGTATTTCACCGCCTCGGTCAGTACTTCGCGGGCGTCACTTACTTTGTTGACTTTGGCATAGGCATAGCCCAGGCGGTAAAGGGCCGCGGCGTAAGCCTGGTCATCCTGCCCCTTAAGCAGCGCGGTTGCGGTTTTCAGTTCCGCGATCGCCGCCTGCGTTTTGTCTTCCTTCATATCGGCATATCCAATGGTGGAATGAGCCACGCCAGCCGAAACCTTGCGGGTACGGTCGGCGTCGGGGGCGTCGGCCTTGGCGGCAGCGATTGCCTTCTCGGCGTAACCGATTGCCTTGGCGACGCTGCCGGGCTTGGGGTCATCGACGTAGGCGTTGGCCAGCAGAAGCAGAGTTGGCAGGTTGTCGGGGTTCGTGGCCAGCACCTTTTCTCCGTAGGAGACCAGCCGGTTCATGTCATGCAGTTCGGAAAACGACATCATGGCGTAGGAGGTCACGGCTTCGGAGAAACGGGAATCGGGAAAGGCCGGAGTGAACAGTTCGATGTAGGCCACGCGCGTTTTGGCATCGGCGGCTGAAACGATGGCATTGTAAGCCGCGGCTTCCAGAAATTCGTAGGAACTCTGGGCTGAGGTTTTGGCGTCGGTGTTCTCCGCGGCAAAATCGGCGTCACTGGTGCCAGCCGGCTTGGGCTGCTTGCCGATGGCGTTGTAGGCCTCGCCGCCCTGGGCGGCGTACTTCATCACGGTGCCGTTGTCCTTCAACTGCTGGGCCAGGCCCACTTGTAATACCAGGATGTCCATGTCGTGGGGGCTGGCGGCCAGCGCCTTGGCGCCGTAGTCGAGCGCCTTCTGCAGATCGCCCTTGTCCTGGTAGGCCTGGGCCAGTTGCCAATTGCCGTAAGCTACCGCGGCGGGATTGGCGGAGAACTTCTGCACAAAGCTCTCGTACATGGCGGCCCGCTTGTCGCCATCGTTTTCCTTGGATATTTCCTGCAGGGCCTGATCTTCGGGCGTGCCGGCGGGAATCGTGATCTTATCCAGCTGCGCGAATAGTGAGGACGCCCCGAGCAGCAGCAGCACGGCGGAAAGCCAATGACGCTTCATACATCACCTCGGATCGTGGGGATGAAACGAGCCAGCAACCAGCAGCGCGAATGCTAGCGCCGAATGCCGCCCGGTTGCAAGCACGGAAAAATATTGGTAGTGGGCAGTTTTGAAAACTGCCCACTACCAAAATTTTGGCGGGGGCACTCCGGCCACCGCCCACAGCCACGCTGGATTTCCGGGGAACGGGCCATCTCTCGCGGCACAAGCGACGGTGGCTACTTGGCTGCGAGCGCCACGAAAAACACTTTGGGTGAAAGCCAGTTCCCGGTTGTCAGTTGTCAGATCTCAGTTCTCAGTATCAGTCCGAATGGCTCCTCTGTGCCGCGCATGGCACGGGCGGGCCATTCCGTCGAACGGCCTGATTCACTAGTCTGCGCTTGAGCAGTTCTGGGGGAGGGCTGTTCGACGAGCGTCCCACGACTCTAACCGGAGTCTGGGGCGTTTTCGTTTGTAGGCCAGTTTGGGCGGATGAACCGCTCCTCCCCGACCTTCAGGGTACTACCTTCGTTCATTGACCCATCGGGCCTCGCCGCCGATACTGCATTCAGCCGCCACTTTTCGAGTGTTGCAGAAGCAAGTTGGGAGAAACGGGCTCTTTAGACTCTGGCCATAGAGACATCGACTTCGGTTGTGGGAGGATGTGCCGGGATCCCACGAAGGGACGCGGCACAAAGTGCGCGGCATAAGGATCGAGCCAGGCTTGGTAAGAGTTCGGTTGCCTGAGTGCGGACTTGGTTGCCGGTTCCAGCCCCTCCCCCAGACCGGGTCATCAAGTGCCGCTCGGGCAGCCGTCCAGAGCGCGGGCGAGGCGCCATGGCACTCGCCCGCGCCGGGCCGCGCTTTTGGGGCTTTTCTTTGAATCTTCGTGACTTCTTGCCACTCCGTCCGCCACAGATTCCCTTCAGACCTCGCGGACAGGAGTGTCCGTGCCATGAGCTAGCAGAATCCGCAGATCCCGGAGATTGTTTCCTGTTGGCCCGGTGATGATCGTGTCGCCCAACGCGTTGAAAAAAGTGTGGGCGTCGAAGCCGCGCAGGGATGCCTCAAGGTCAATCCCGCCGGCCTCAGCGCGGCTTTTGGTTGTGCCATCGGCCACGGCGCCGGCGGCCGGACTGTTGCCGTCGATGCCGTCGGTGCCGGCACTCAGCACGGCGATGTTTTCTCCTGCAATTCTCTCCGCACAGGCCAGGGCAAATTGCTGATTGCGGCCGCCCACCCCGCCGTTTGAAACCTTCACCGTCACTTCACCGCCGGAGATGAGGCATACCCGGCTGGACGCGACACGCATCTGGCGCAGGCGGCCCAGCAGATATTCGGCCGCCTTGGCATAGTCCCAATCGTCGGTGCTGTTATCGATCTCCACGTGAAACCCTTCTTTCTCTGCTGTTGCGGCAGCGGCATCGACGGCGGTGCGATTGGAAAGCAACGTCCACCAGCGCGAAGCGACGAAGGCATGGTGGTCGGATTTGGGAGTTTCCTCCAGCGTGCGCTGGGCGAACATCGCTCGTACGGAGGCGGGAAACTGCTCCAGGAGGCCGTACTTGGTGGCAATGGCGTAGCAATCTTCCACAGTGGTTGAATCCGGCATGGTGGGACCGGACGCGAGCGCATCCGGGGTGAGGTCCGGGACATCGGAAACCAGCAGCGAGACCTGCCTGGCGGGATAAGCGGCAACGGCGAGCCTTCCTCCCTTGATCGCGGAGAGATGTTTGCGGATGGCATTAATCTCGGCGATCGGCGCGCCGCAAAGCACCAGGGCGCGGTATGTGGCCACAAGGTCCGTGAGGGAGATTTCGTCATCCTCCGGCCGCTCGGCCATGGAGGAGCCGCCACCGCTCAACAGGTAGATCACGAGGGATGAGGCATCTAATCCAGCCAACGATTTGAGCATAGCTGCAGCAGCGCGCACCGACTCGGCGTTGGGCGTGGGATGGCCGCCGAAAAAATAGCGGAAACCGCGCGCCTGCGACTCGGGCTGAGTGGAACAGGCAACGATGCCTTCAAAGCGGCTGCCGGCGCGCGATTCCAGAGCCTGCACCAGGGTGTGCGCCGCTTTACCGATGGAGACGACGAACGCCCGGCTGTATGCGTTGAGATCGTAGAGATCATCGAAGACCCGCAGCACCCCGCGCTCGCAATCGATGTGGCGCTCAAAGGCGCGGTCAACGCTGGCTTCCCTCAGCGCAGCGTCGAAGATGCGGCGGGCCGCAGCGCGCATTTCTTCTGCGACGTTATCGCCGGCTGGAATCGGCATGGCGCGATTATAAACAGCACGCTTGTGCAGGGACGGGCTTGCCCCGGGCTTGCCCGGTCCCCCGAGCGAAGCGAGCCTCCTCTAAGAAACATGCGGGAGGTGTTGATTGCATGCCAAAGTTAGGAGTCTGCTGGCTTCGCTCGCCGGGCGGAGCAAGCACTGCAGCTATACGGCTTTGCCTATCACCAGGACGCTCTCACGGACCCAAGCCTCGATGACCTCCCGCAGTTCGCGCAAGCGGCCTTCAAAGAAGTGGTCGGCGCCCTCGATAAACGCCAGCTTGCAGGGCCCGGGAAGCGTGCCCGTTATCTTCTCCAATGCTGCCCGCGGGCCGAACTGATCGCGCGAACCGCTGACAAACAACTTAGGCGTGGCACAGTTATGCAGGAACGAGAAGTCGTAGCTGCGGTCGTCAATGGGAGCGATCGGAAGGCCAAGGCCGATAGCGGCGATTACGCGGTCGTCGGAGCAGGCCGCCTGCAAACCCACGGCGGCACCGAAGGAAAATCCAGCAAAGATCATTGGAAGGTGGAACTCACGATGCAGCCAGTCGAGCGCGGTGCGGACATCTTCAATCTCGCCACGGCCGTGGTCGTGCTCTCCCTGGCTCAATCCTGCTCCGCGAAAGTTGAAGCGCAACACGGGGAAACCGAAGCTGTGCAGAGCTTTCGTGGTGTGGAAAACGACTTTGTTGTGAAACGTTCCCCCATAAACCGGATGCGGATGGCAGACCAGCGCGGCGTGGGTCGCGTCCGGCGCGCCTTGGTTGAGCAAGGCTTCAAGGCGCCCGGCAGGTCCTTCAAGGAACAGAGACCGGATCGCGGCAGTTTCGTGCGTCACAAATGCATAGTACAGCCTTCCCTGCCCGTGTAGGGACGGGGCTTGCCCGCCCAGCGAGCGAAGCGAGCCAAAGCGGCAAAGCTCCCGCGGTTTAATCCCAGTCGAATCCCGACGTCCAAGACCTCGATATTGTGCGCTCCACTCGCGGGGGCGGGGCAAGCCCCGCCCCTACACGAGCGGTGGTCGCGGTTGCGTTCGTAGGATATTCTCTCTGCCATGGATGTCGTCTCTTTCACGCGGCAGCTCGTGGATGTTGAGTCCATCACAGGAAATGAAGGGCCGGTGGGTGACTTCCTACAGAAGATGTTGAGCGAGCTGGGCTATCGGGCGGTGAAAATGCCAGTGGAACCGGGCCGGAACAATGTTTTCGCCACCTTGCCGGAGCAGCCGCACCCGGCGATTGTGTTTTCCACCCACATGGACACGGTCCCGCCTTTCATTCCTTCCTCGGAAGATGCGGCGCGGATTTATGGGCGAGGCTCGTGCGATGCCAAGGGAATCATTGCGGCGCAGGTGGGAGCGGCGGAGCGGCTGCGCGCGGAAGGCGTTCATGTCGGCCTTCTCTTCCTGGTCGGTGAGGAGCGCGACAGTCTGGGAGCCAAGGTAGCGAATGAGCAGTCCTACGGCTGCAAGTTTCTGGTCAACGGCGAGCCGACTGACAATCGCGTAGCAGTTGCTTCCAAGGGAGCCTTGCGCGTGGAGGTCACGGCGCGCGGGCGTATGGCCCATTCGGCTTACCCGGAGTTGGGAGAATCAGCAATTGACAAGCTGATCGAGGCCTTGGCGAGATTGCGCGCCATGCCTTTGCCCAGCACCGAAGGCGTGGGGCCCTGCACCCTGAACATCGGGATGATCGAGGGCGGCTGCGCTCCCAACGTGATCTCTGACCAAGCCAAGGCGTTGTTGCTCTATCGCCTGGTGGGACCGTCAGAGGAACTGCGGCGCCAGATACTGGAAACGGCAGGCGATTTGGCGGAGGTTGATTTCACTCTGGAAATTCCCTTCGTCCGCCTACGAACGTTGGAAGGCTTGCCCACCATGGTGGCGGCCTTCACCACCGACATTCCCGCGCTCAGCAATTGGGGACAGCCGCTGCTGGTGGGGCCCGGATCCATTCACGTAGCGCACACCGCGCGCGAGTGCGTGGAGAAAGA
>DATJXG010000482.1:0-2255 GCA_035500455.1 Terriglobales bacterium
ACGCCTCGAACTGGTAACCAGCATGAGCGGCGTGCGCCTGGCCCCGACGCTGGGCGGGCATCTCACCGGCCTCACTCCCGACGACTCGCCTTTAGTGACGCGCGATGTGGGCAGCCAGGAGATCTACGCCCTGGATCTGGACGTGCCGTAATGTTTCCGCGCGCGTCCCCACGATTGCGCCCGATTTCCGGGGACGCTGGCGTACCGGGGCAGTACGACGCGGGTAGTTCTGAACGGAAGAGTTTACTTGGCAGGGTTCCGTTGAGTTCGTCAGCGGCATGCTGGGCTCCGCACGCGCGGGGACGCGCGCGCCTACATTTATCGGGGCCCGGTGCTGAAGGCTGACAGCTGTTGCGCTACACTCGGCGGCGGCACAACGCGCGCTGGAGTTAAACATGACAAAGTACTATCTCCTCATCGCAGTCGGGATCACGATCGTGGCATTCTCAGGTTGCAGTAGCCGGCACAAGGTCGACCTTGCCGCCGAAGAAGCCGCCATCCGCCGCACCGACGCTGACTGGCTGGCGGGGGCCGCGGCGCACGATCTGGACCGTACCGTTCCGTTCTGGAGCGACGACGCCACTATTCTCGCTCCCGGCATGCCCCCGGTGGTGGGCAAGGAGGCGATCCGCAAGTATGTCGCCGGAGCCTTCGCCACGCCGGGTTTTTCCATCACCTGGAAGACGGAGCGGGTAGAAGTTGCCCGCTCGGGCGACATGGCGTATTCCAGCGGCAGTGACCGCATGTCCTTCAACGGCCCCGACGGCAAGCCGGTCATCGAGGAGAGCCATTCCGTCGCCGTCTGGAAAAAACAACCGGATGGAGCCTGGAAGTGCGTGATGGACGTGATGAGCCCATCCCCGCCGCCAGCCGAAAAATAGAGAAAGAGAGTGGGCGCGGGCGTCCTCGCGCTTGCGTCCGATTCCGGGGAACTCTGGGAGACCTTGGGACATGCAGCGCGGGCAGTCTTGCTCTCGTCGGGAAACGGAATCGGCGATCGGGTTGCCGTTAGTCAGGCTCAATCGGCGGCAGCTGGCGGACTTGCGCCTGGGGCACGTCGGGCGGCGCCTTCAGGGGCCGGGGCAGCTCGACCGTGCCAGGTGCGCGGTGGTTTCGTCCACGTTTGGCGGACACGTCCTTCGGTGTGGTTTGCAGATTCGCAGTCCGGCGTGATAATGATGGCGCCCGCACGCCAGCCACTAAGGAGATATCTGCCATGAAGTACGTTGCGCTCGCCGCAGCCGTGTTTGTGCTTTCTCTCACCTGCCCGGCCGCCAGCCCGCAGGCCAGCGATGAATCAGGCATTCGCTCAACCGTCACCGACTACATTGAAGGCTACTATACGGCCGATGCCGCCCGCTTTGAGCGCTCGCTGCATCCTCATTATCTGAAGCACACCATCAGCCAATCGAACGGGCAGCTTCGCATGACCGAAACCACCGGCCTGCAGATCCTGCAGGAGGTGCGTTCCACCGGCGTCACACGCCCCGCAGATCGGAAAGAAGAGATCACTGTGCTCGACGTGAACGGTGATATTGCCTCCGCCAAGCTGGTGACTGCCCACTGGGTGGACTACATCACGCTTTCCAAGTGGGAAGGACAATGGAAGATTGTTTCGGTGGTGCTGCGAGAGAACGAGTAGCCGCGACGTAGGCGCGGGCGTCCCTTTCGATTTCGCTTAGGGGCAGGCTCCGCCCGTGGAGAGCGGCAAAGAAATCAGAGGTTGAGTTTGATGCGAGGGGCGCAGGCGCGGGGACGCGCGCGCCAACACGCCTTCTGCTAAACTAAAGATTCTGCATGGCTAATATTCAGCGCAGGAAAGCTGTTACCGCGGTGGTGGGCGGCGTCCGGGTGGGATCGGATGCACCGGTCGTGGTGCAGTCCATGACCAACACCGATACCGCCGATGTTGCTGCCACTGTCCAGCAGGTGGCTGCGCTGGCGCGGGCTGGGTCGGAACTGGTTCGGGTTACGGTCAACAATGAAGCGGCTGCGGCTGCGGTTGCGCCTATCGTTGAACAGCTCGACGCGCTCGGCGTTCGCGTACCCATCATCGGCGACTTCCACTACAACGGACACATTCTGCTGAAGAAGTATCCCGAGTGCGCGCGGGCGCTGGCCAAGTACCGGATTAATCCCGGCAATGTCGGCATCGGCCGTAAGGATGACGCCAACTTCCGCACCATGATCGAAGTGGCGGTGGAGAACCAGAAGCCGGTGCGCATCGGGGTGAACTGGGGATCGCTCGACCAGGC
>DATJXG010000483.1:0-5219 GCA_035500455.1 Terriglobales bacterium
GTGAGCCGGCTGCACGGCGCCAAGCACCGCATCATTCCCGACCGCATCGAGGCGGGCACTTTCATCATCGCCGGCGCGCTCACCGGCGGAGATCTCAATGTAGCCGGCTGCGACCCGGGCCATTTGGGAGCGCTGTTACAGAAGCTGGAAGAATCGGGCGTGAAGACGAGTGTGACCGCAGACTCGGTCCGCGTAATGGGAGATGTTCCCCTGCGCGCCGTGGATCTGGTGACAGAAGAGTATCCCGGCTTTCCCACCGACATGCAGGCGCAATACATGGCGCTGGCCACGCAGGCGGACGGCACCTCGATCATCACCGAGAATATTTTTGAGAATCGGTTCATGCACGCCCAGGAACTGGTGCGCATGGGCGCAAACATCAAGATCGAAGGCAGCCGCGCCGTTGTGCGGGGCCGGACTCCGCTCAGCGCCGCCGCGGTGCTGGCTTCCGATTTGCGCGCTTCGGCCTCTCTCGTGCTGGCGGCGCTGGTCGCCGACGGCGAGACGATCATCGACCGCGTCTATCACATCGACCGGGGCTACGAGCACATCGAAGAAAAGCTGCGCGGCGTGGGCGCGCAAATCCGCCGCATCGGCGCCATTCTTCCTAAACGCGCGGCTGCGCCGGTACGGGCATAGCCGCAGGATTTCCACAGCAAAACGGCTTCGGGGTTGTGAACGGTGACCTTGCGGCTTCCGCCAAAGTTTGTCTATCTTCCTTAACCAGTTGTCATTCCGAACCGGCTTCAGCCGGTGAGGAATCCGCTCTATGCCCCGCGACAAGCACTATTACGTGTACATCATGGCCAGCAAGGGTCGTGTTCTCTATGTCGGGATGACAGGCTTCCTGCTGGCTCGGGTGCTGCAGCATAAAGCCGGTGATCAGGACGGCTTCACCAGGCGATACCACGTAAACAGGCTGGTTTACTTTGAGAGTTTTCAGTACGTGAACAATGCCATCTCTCGGGAAACTGAGCTCAAGAAGTGGCGGCGCGAGAAAAAAGTTGCGCTGATTGAGAATGCCAACCCTGCCTGGCAAGATCTTGCCGCTGATTGGGGACAGTGCATCGCCCTAAAAAGAGCGGATTCCTCACCGGCTGAAGCCGGTTCGGAATGACAAGGTTTAAAGGAGTATTGGAAGACTCGATAAGATGAGTCGATGTGCGAACGGGCCGGGTGACGCGCCGAGCGTAAGCCAGTTATCTGAACGAAGGCCGCGAGTCTCCTCGCGGCCTTATTCTTATTCCTATCGATCCGTGAAAATCAGTGGCTGGCTTTTACCTTCTCGGCCCGCCGTGGCCTCCACCGCCATGATGCCCGCCACCGCCACCCCCGCCGCGTCCGTTGCGACCGCCGCGGCCACGGCCTCTGCCGCCGCCTCCTCCGCCTCCTGGCCGGCGTCCGAAGCCGCCACGCTCCGGGCGATCGCCACTGGCGTGGGGAACGGCGTCACGATTGAAGTTGGGCTCGGGCTCGTCCGGGAAATCCCCGCCGCCTTCGATGGTCAGAGCTGGAGCCGCTGCTGCAACTCCTTCGGGAACCCCACCTTCCGGCGGAGCTTCTCCGCCGCCCATCTTGGCGCGCTGCTCTTTCAGGATGGCTTTCCGCGATAGCCGGATGCGGTTGCCTTCCACCGCCAGCACCTTCACCAGTACCTGGTCGCCCTCTTTCAGTTCGTCACGAACGTCCTTGATGCGGTGCTCGGCGACTTCGCTGATGTGCAGCAGGCCGTCGGTGCCGGGGATGATCTCAACAAAGGCGCCAAAATCAGCCAGGCGAGTGACAGTTCCGAGATAAGTCCTGCCCACTTCGGCAGTGGCCGTGAGGTCGCGGATGATCTGCAAAGCCTTGTTAGCCGACGCTTCGTCATTCGACGCCACGTTGACTTTGCCGGAATCCTCCACGTCGATCTTTACCCCGGTCTGCTCGATGATGCTGCGGATCATCTTGCCTCCGGGCCCAATCACGTCGCGAATCTTGTCCACCGGAATCTGCAGGGTGTAGATTCGCGGGGCATACGCCGAAACCTTCTCGCGCGGAGCCGCCAGCGCTTCGTTCATTTTGTCGAGGATGAAGAACCGCCCGCGCTGCGCCTGGGCCAGCGCCTCGCGCATGATCTGCGCCGTGATGCCGGCGACCTTGATATCCATTTGCAGCGCGGTGATGCCGTCCTTGGTGCCGGCAACTTTGAAGTCCATGTCGCCGTAATGATCTTCCGCGCCGGCAATGTCAGTCAGGATGGCGTAGGTATCGCCCTCTTTCACCAGCCCCATGGCCACGCCCGCGACCGGAGCCTTCAGGGGAACGCCTGCGTCCATCAGCGAGAGTGCTGCGCCGCAAACAGTCGCCATCGAACTTGACCCGTTCGATTCCAGGATGTCTGAAACCACGCGCATAGCGTAAGGCCAGGTGTCTTCGCCGGGAAGCATCATCTTCACCGCCCGCTCAGCCAGGGCGCCGTGGCCGATCTCGCGGCGTCCAGCGCCGCGCAGAAATGCCACTTCTCCAACGCTGAACGGTGGAAAGTTATAGTGCAGCATGAAGCGCTTTTTGGCTTCGCCTTCGAATACTTCCAGGCGCTGCATATCGTCGCTGGTGCCTAAAGTCGTGGTGACCAGGGCCTGGGTCTCGCCGCGAGTGAAGATGGCCGATCCGTGGGTGCGGGGAAGAACTCCCACCTCGATAGAAATCTCGCGAATCTCGTCAAAAGCGCGCCCATCAGGACGCCGCTTCTGGTTGGTCACCTGCTCGCGGAAGATACGCTCGCGCAGGGCTTCGTAGTAGTGCTTCAGCTTCTCCTGGGCATCTTCGTCGTCCTCAGGCAGTTCCGCCAGCAACTGCTTTTTCAGTTCGCGGACCAGGGTGTAACTCTCGTGCTTGGGATGTTTCTGGGTGTCCAGGCGGTCGGTGAGGTCGGCGCCGATCTTGGCTTTGAGCGAGTCGTAGTAGGCCTGGTCGAAATCAGGCGGGGTCACTTGGCGCTTGGGTTTACCGGCCTTCTCCCGCAGTTCATTGATGGCTGCGCAAATCTTCTTGATCTCGGCATGGGCGAACTCGATCGCGTCCACCACCGTTTCTTCCTTCACTTCCTTGGCGCCGGACTCGATCATCACAATGCCTTCGGCCGTGCCTACGACCATGATGCTCAGCAGGCCGTCGCGCATTTCCGTGTAAGTAGGATTGACGATGAACTGGCCGTCCACCAGGCCCACGCGCACCGCGCCGATGGGACCGAGAAAGGGGATGTCAGAAATTGTCAGCGCACAGGATGCAGCGTTGATCGCAGCTACATCGGGATCATTTTCCGTGTCGGCGGATAGCACAAACGCAATGACCTGCGTCTCACACTTGAAGCCTTCGGCGAATAGCGGCCGCACCGGGCGGTCGATCATGCGGCTGGTGAGGATTTCGCGCTCGCTGGGCCGGCCTTCGCGCTTGATGAATCCACCGGGAATGCGTCCGCCGGCATAGGTATATTCGCGGTAGTCAACGGTGAGGGGAAAAAAGTCGATTCCTTCGCGAGGGTCGGGGTTGGCCACGCCAGTGGCTAGGACGACGTTGTCTCCAATGCGAACGACCGCGGCCCCGTGGGCCTGTTTAGCTAAATTTCCGGTTTCAAAGGAGAGACGTTTCCCTCCCGCGAGTTCAACACTTACTTCATGTTTCATGGATGGTTCCTTCCAGGCAGGAATGCGGTGTGCGACTTGGGTGGGCGGCACGATTTCAAGCTAGTACGAGCGGCTACGATAGCGATGGCTGGTGAACGCACCTGGTAAACTTCCTCACTCCACCCATCCCGGGGCGGGGCACAATTCCGAACTGCATAAGTTGAAGTTCTGCAATTACTTGCGCAGGCCCAGCTTATGGACGACGTTCTTGTACCGGTCGGAATCGTATTTCTTGAGGTAGTCGAGCAAGCGGCGGCGCTTGCTCACCAGCATAAGGAGCCCGCGGCGCGAACCGTGGTCCTTCTGGTGCGTTTTGAAGTGATCCGTCAACTGGCCAATGCGCTCGCTCAGCAGCGCGATTTGCACTTCCGGGCTGCCCGTATCTGTGGGATGCGTGCGGTGTTGGTCAATGAGGGCTTGCTTTTGCTCTCTGGCTAGCACTAACCTGATGCACTCCTGTCTTCAATTTTCTTTGTCTTTGTAAGCTGTTCGAGAATAACACGCTGGCTCGACGGGTGTAAAGGATTCCGCGGGCTAGGTCGCGCTACTTTTGCGTCCCTGGCGATTTTTGATCCACCGCAAAGAACACAAAGAACAGCGACAACCGAAGATCGCTACGTGACTACCAGCCCCGCGTATCCCACCACCATGTCGCGGTCGCCGGAAACGTCGCCCGAGGTCGCGTATTTCACCAGCCGGGCGCGAGTGGCCCCCAGCCGGCGGGACGCGGTAAGCATCACCACCGTTGGGCCGAAACCGCACATGCTGATGCTTTCCTTGTGCACTACCTCGAAGAGCCCGCGCGGATCGAGCGCCAGGATGCGGTCGATGGCCTTGTGGTCCTTGATTCGGGTGATCGCGTCGTTCTCGTAGTGGTTCATATCGCTGGAGGCGATGAGCAGTATCGGCTCCTTCTGCGCAGACACGACCTCGGCCACCGCCTCTCCCAATTGCTCCAGAATTTCGAAGCGGCCGGTCCCCAGGGCGATGGGCACGAACGTAGCATCCCGGCGGCAGACTTGCAGGAAGGGAAGATGCACTTCAATGGCATGCTCGGAGCGGTGCGCTTCGGCGTCTTCGGTGAGAGCCGGGAAGCGTGCCATCAGGGCCCGGGCGAGCGTAGTGTCAATGGGGACGTTTCCCAGCGGAGTTTCCCATGCCCCCTGGCTCATGATGGCCAACGGCTGGCCGCGGCCGGTGTGGTTGGGGCACATTATGAGGATGCGTTGCGGCAGGTCGAGTTCGGAATAAACCGCTCCGGCAACGTGGCCGGAGTACATGTAACCGGCATGAGGCGAGACGCAGCCGATGGCGGGACTGGTTTCGACGGCTGGATTTATATAAGAGCGAAGATCGGAGAGCAGAATCCCGGGCTGATCGGAATAGAACCTGCCAGCAACAGCGGGACGGCGGACCGTGGTGCTCATGAATCACCTCCCGGGCCGGAGACCGGGCGAGCAACGGGGATTTGCAAAATCCGAGCGCACTCGCCGCGCTGGCCAGGGCAGCAATCCAGTCTAGAACGGGCGCGTTTCGAGTGCCACACTCCGC
>DATJXG010000484.1:0-5696 GCA_035500455.1 Terriglobales bacterium
TCCGCTGACGGTGCCGAATCCTGCGACGGTCACGGTCAGCGCGGTTTTGAGTTCCAACTCTCTGGTGTCAGCTTCGGCTACCGTAACCGTAGTCGCTCCGGCCGCGGGAAACATCTTCCACGTGGCTACCACCGGTAACGACGCCAACACTGGAACCAGCGCTGCCGCGGCGTGGAAAACCATTCAGCACGCCGCCAACACGGTGCAGGCCGGTGATACGGTTTACATCCATGCGGGAACTTACAACGAGTCGGTGACCATAGGAGTTTCGGGTTCGGCCACGGCGGGCCCGGTGACTTTCCAAAGCGCTCCGGGCGAGCAGGCCATCATTGACGGCACTTCGCTCACGCCTTCTACTTCCGACGTGCAGGGGCTGATCAACATCGTCAGCCGCACCTATGTAACCATCAGCGGGCTGGAAATCCAGAACTTCCAGACTTCCAACGCCAACGCGGTTCCGGCAGGTATCTGGATCACCGGCTCAGGCAGCAACATTCAGATTCTCAACAACTCAGTGCACAATATCGTGACCACTTCGGAAGCCAACGGCAACGCCTTCGGCATCGCGGTGTACGGCAGCGGATCGACGGCGCTTGACCAGGTCACCCTCAGCGGCAACGAGGTGTTCAACCTGAAGACCGGTGAAAGCGAGTCCGTGAATGTGGACGGCAACGTCACTAATTTTGTGATCAGCCACAACCTGATTCACGACAACGACAACATCGCCATCGACGCCATCGGCTTTGAGGGCGTGGGACCCTCCGCCGTGGACTTTGCCCGCAACGGCGAAATCAGCGACAACACCATTTACAATATCAGCGCCAAGAACAATGCCGGCGAAGGCAATGACTACGATGCCAACGGAATTTACGTCGATGGCGGCTCGCAGATTGTGATCGAGCGCAACGTCATTCACAACGTGGATATCGGAATCGAAATGGCCAGTGAGCACAGCGGACACAACACCACCTTGGTCACCGCGCGTGACAATGTGGTGTACAACGCCAATGCCGTGGGCATCTCGATCGGCGGCTACGCCAACAACGTGGGCGGAACCGATAGTTGCACCATCGTCAATAACACCCTGTTCGAGAACGACACTAAGAACACGGGAAGCGGGGAGTTCCAGATTCAGTTCCACGCCACCAACAACGTGTTCAAGAACAACATCGTGTACTCCACGTCGCAGGGCTTGCTGATCGACAACTTCACCAACAGCACGCCTGATCCTGTGGTCAGCGACTTCAACATCTTTTTTTCTGCCGGAGGCGCCGCTTCGGCGGACTTCATGTGGGTGGGCGGAGATCACAGCGGCCTGGCTGCGTTTCAGTCCGCCAGCGGTAACGACGCGCACTCACAGTTCATCGATCCGCAGTTCCTCAGCTTGACTACGCCGGACCTGCGAATCTCCGCTACCTCGCCGGCAATCGGCTCGGGCAGCGACCTGGGGACGTCGGTACTCGGGGCGACGGACCTGGCGGGCAATGCGCGGGTCACCGGCAGTTCGGTGGATGCGGGGGCCTACCAGCAATAGGGTTCGTCGCAGTTCGTCTTCTCGGCGTGCACGCCTTGCAGTTCGGGGGCGTGGCACGCCGTTTCTTTTGTGGGGCTCTCGTGAACTTTGCCAGTGCTCAACCTGCCGAGTACGCAAGAGAACAATCTCCTTGAGGATTTCCTGAAAACGCCGGCGCAAAAAATAAGGAGGAGCCAGGTTCTGCTCCTCCTTATTCCCCTACTGTTGACTCGGCTCTCTACTGCACCGGCAGAGTGATAGTCTGACCGACGTTCACCGTGATGTGCGAGATGTGCGTTCCTCCGTACGTCTCAGCTCCAGTGCTATTCAATCCGGTGACCGGAATGCTGGCGCTGGTAACGCTCGACCCCGTGGGCACGGTGATGCTGATCTGCGGAGTCGCGCTGTTCACGCCAGTGATCGTAGCCGTGACTTCCGACAGGTTGTAGTTATTCCGGTCCTGCATCTTCTGTCCCAACTGGTCCAGAGTGAGGCTGAGGATCGGCAGCTTGTACAGTGCTTTGTACTTGGTGAAGGTCTGGTTGTAAGTGTCGCTGATCAGCGAAGAGGTGTGCGTCCCCGTCAATCCCAGCGCCGCTGCGTTGTTGGAGAAGTGCAGATCCGGCTGGTGGAACATCTGGGGATTCATATCGCCCTTCAGCATATTCACCACAAACTGAGTGCTGGTGAAATCCAGAATCTGCGCCGCGGTATAGGTGTCATAAGGCGGCTGTACCGGATTGTTGTAGATGCAGTGGAATTCCGCCTGATCGTCCGCCCAGTTCGCGGCGTTGTAATAGACGTCATTGGGATACCGCGGCACCTCGTAGATGCCGGGGGCGAAGCTGTTCACGATGCCGACGTTGGGTGAGGGGTTCGGCCCGTTGTTGGGCTGGCCAATCACCGAGGTGTCGGTCACCACGTAGCGGATGCCGTTGGCGTAAAGGTAAGTGGGAACCAGCGGATCGTTCAGGCCGGTGACACCCGGGCTTACCAGGTTGATGGGATTGAAATCAGTGAACATCAGAGGCACAACGCCAGCTGGAGAGGTAGTGTCGCTGAGATCCGTATCCAGCATCTGGCCAGTGCCGTTGGCGACGTACATGTTAGTCAGAATCTCCAGGTCGATGTCGTCCACCTGGGGGGTATCGGTGTCGCCGCCGACATCGGACTTGTGCAGACCATTCAAAGTGGCCGGATGGTCGTAGGTATGGCTGATCCAGTGGAAGGAACCCTGGTATCTCGAGAGGTTGGAGATCAGCGTATCGCGCGTGCGGCCCGCGGTACGCAGTCCCGTCCAGTCAATGTTGCCCGTGGTGCCGACTCCATTGAAGGCCATGGTCAGTTTGAAACCAGTGGTGATGGGATCGGTCTGCAAGCTGTTCTGCCAGGTCACCAGGGACGTCATATCCGTGGAAGTGAGGCGGAATACCGGCAGCGATGAAGCGTCTGGGGGCGTGCGGTCGTGAGTGATGGGATCGGTGCAGGGCGTTCCCGGGATCCACTCCGAGTCATTGATGAAGAAATCATCTACCTGCGCGGCGGCGTACACGTGGTAGTCGCCGAGGAAGATGCCCTTGGTTACCCAGTTGACCAAGCCGTAGGCCAGCACCAGGTCATGTGTAAGGTACTGGTTGCTGTCGAAAGTCTGAGTCAGGTATTGGCGGCCGTCGCCGAAGTCGTAAACTAGCGACAGAGCGTTACCCGAGGCATCGGCGAGCAACGGAGTTGCCGAAGCCCCGGCCGGGAGCGAAGTGCCGCTCAGCGGCGTGGACAGAGTGAATGAAGCATTCGAGATGGCGACCGGCGTGGCACTGTTGGCATAGGGGAAGACCGACGCGCCCGCGGCTGTAAAGCTCGCACTGTACGTCTCGTTTGAGTTGTGAGCCGAGGTGTAAGTGTTGAGCCCGAAGTCCGGAATGCCATACATGTACCAGTTTACCTGCCGGACTTTGAAGGACTGCTCGTAACTGGTCAAGGTGGACATTCCAGGCAGAGAGTAGATGTACCCGCCGTAAGCGAAAATCACACCCTGGTAGTAGCCGTGGCAGTTGCCATCGGACAGCATGTCAGGAGTTACGCCCGCGGTTTCAGTGCTGAAATCCAGCACCGTGTAAGGCGTGCCCAGGAAGTCGAGAATCTGGGTGATGGCCCCGTAGTCGGCCTCGGTCTTGCCGTTGGTGACGACGAGGATCTTCATGTCCAGCGTGGGCGTGGGGCAAACAACTGGCAAGCTCGCCAGCGCGCTTAACCACACGGGCGGCGAGGTGATGAGGCCGGATGCGGCGGTGATGGGAATCGCCGAAGAACTGGTTCCCAGCACGGTGGCAAGGCCGGCGGTGTTGATGCTCACGACCGCGGGAGTTCCGGAGGTCCAGGTCACCGAAGTGAGCGTTGCGCTCGTGTTGTCGAGATAAGTTCCCATGGCGACGTATTGCTGGGTGCCATTTTTGCCCAGGGAGACGCCGTCGGGAGTAACCGTGATAGAGACCAGTGGGTTGGTGGTTACCGTCAAGACCGAGGTGCCGCGCAGCGCGGTTCGGCCATTCGCTACCGAGGCGGTGATGGTAGCCGATCCCGTTGCCACGGATGTGGCCAAACCGGTAGTGCCGACCGTGGCGATGCGGGTGCTGCTTGAAGACCACGTCACAGTCCCAGGAATTGGCGCAACCGTTCCGTTGGAATAAGTTCCGGTGACGGTGTACTGGACAGTTGAGCCCGGAGCAAGTTGGACTCCGGAAGGAGTCACCGCAATAGAAGACAGCGATGCCACAGTCAGTACCGTGGTCCCGCGAACCGTGCTGCCGCCGCGCCCGCGCGATGAACTGCCCGACGATACCGACGCGGTAATGGTGGCCGTTCCGCCGGCCACGCCGGTGGCAAGACCGGTGCTGGTGATGGTGGCTACCCGCGTACTACTCGAAGTCCAGGTCGCAGAGGAAGTCACGTCCGCGCTCGTCCCGCTGTTGTAAGTTGCGGTGACCGCGAACTGCTGCTGGGCGCCGGGAACGATTGAGGGAGTGGCTGGAGTGATTGCCAGACTCGTCACTGTGAGAGCCGTGCCAGTACCCGACAAACTCACTGTGCGCGAACCTCCGCCGGTGCTGATGGAGAGCGATCCGGTTCGCCGGCCCGAGGCCGAGGGGGTGAAGGTAACACTGATTGTGCAGGAACTGTTGCCGGCGATCGATGAGCCACACGTGTTGGTCTGGGCAAAGTCTCCGCTCACCACGATGGAGCCGATGGTCTGCGATGAACTCCGGGTATTGCTCGCAGTGACCGTCTGGGCGGCGCTGGTCACTCCCATGACGGTGCTGGTGAACGTCAATGACGATGGGCTGACCGAGACGTTTCCGCGCCCGCCACCCCGCTGTGCTTGAACGGGTAACACCGAAATGAAGAGGAGCAAGGGCAGAAAAAGGGCCCAGGAACGCAAAGAAAACAGTGGCTTCATACTGCCTCCTACTGGCTGGAAGTGGAGTTCTCCCTTTGCATGGAGACAGGCAGTTACAGGGGCCGCATTCTGGTGTACAGGTCAGCTGTCCTAGGGGGAGGGAAGCTTGGGGGAGACCGGCGAATTTTAGAAGACGGACAACCTGCCTCTACAAAGGGCACGCAACCTATACTAGGCTGTGGAAAAAGTTACTATGGCTGAAAGGTTTTAATCCGATTGCGGGACTAAAACCTTCGTGTTGGCTGGAACGCGTTAAATCCCTTGGTGGACGGGCTGTTTCAGGGATGTCCACGAAGGTCGCAGGGGTGCCCCAGCGCTCTTCCCATAACTGCCAGTGGGGAAAGGCCGAATCGATTACGGGCTCGAGGAGGCCAAAAGGAAGCCGAGAAGATTACGGACGAGAAGGGGCCCGAGAACCTGGATCCGGGGCCTATAATTTCCCGGACGCGGATTCTGTGTGAGAATCCGGAGGGTTCACCACGCTGTGAACATGGATCGCGAACCGGGAACAAAACGCCAGGGTCGAATCACGCGCTTGCGGCTTGTGCTGGCAGGGGCGGCGGTTTTGGGAGCGGGAGTCGCAGGGTGGGCTCTTCATCGGGCCGCGGGCGGCGGTTCGGCAAAGCTCTCGTTCAACCAGGACATCCAGCCCATCCTTTCGGAAAACTGCTATCCGTGCCACGGCCCGGACCGGGGCGCCCGGAAGGCCGGACTGCGCCTGGATCGCGC
>DATJXG010000485.1:0-2989 GCA_035500455.1 Terriglobales bacterium
GGGAACCGCTGGGCTGGCGTGAAGATAGCGCGGGTTGGGCGAGCGGGGTGGGAACGACGGCTGTCCGGTTCCGCAAACGGCTGTTCGCTTCTGGACACCAATTCAGGTTGCCTTTGGTCGCCTGATCTTATTTCGATTAGACCCCGGACTTACGTCCGGGGGTAGCGTGTGCCGCTGTTCTGCGGCCCTGTTGTTTGCCTTGTTCCGGCCTGACTGTCAGCACCGCTGCGCTCGCGTTGGGGAGGGCGAATTCGTAGTCGCCGTTTGCGGCGGGGTGGACGGGGGTCTCGTGTGGCGGGGGCAGGTCCGCGTTCTCGTCGAACTGGGCACCGCCGTAGCGGACTTCGGGGGCGAGAGCGCTCAGGTTGGGGGCCTGGAGCAGAACGAGCGATCCATCGCCCATTGCGCGGGAAAGGTGGACGCGCACCCGGCCGGAGGCGGTGGAGTCTTTATTGATCACGAACACGCTCACGGCGCACCTGGCGCAGGTGCTGACGGCGTAAGCCTTGATGTTGGCGTCAGTTTTGATTTCGGCCGGCAGCAGGCGCTTGCCTGAGGCGTGCTGCGCGAACATCGCCATGGCGTAATAGAGCGGCTGGGCGGTGTTGCGATAGTGCCAGTGGCCGGAGGCATCCTGCCAGCCGATGCTCTCAACGGGATTGTAGGCGCTGCCGCCGGTGCGGTAGCTGATGTGAATATTGACGTTGCTGAATCCGTCCTGGGCCGAGGAGAAAAGCCAGTCGAGGCCCCACACGGTGGCGGCGAAGGCGTTGCTGACGCCCTTCATGCCGCCGCAGGAGGCGGAGTTGGTCTCCGCCAGGGCGATGGGAAGATTCTGTTGGCGGGCTTCGGCGATCAGGGCTTTGGCGGCGTCGTTGAAGCGGGCCATGAGCGCGGGCGACAGCAGTTGCTCGATGGTCACCGTGCGGTTGCCGCAGGTGGTTTCCGGATATTCGTGCACGGTGACCAGCTTGACGTTTTCAGGCCCAACCACGTTGAGGAATGTCGCCAGGTCCGAAGGGTTGCGCCAGCTACAGCACGTGGCCGGGCCGATCGCCGCATAGGATTTGGCGACGGGATTTTTTCTGAAGGCCTGTATGTAGCTGAGGAATTCGCGGGCGCCATCGGCAGCGGAATAGTGCGCTGGGCGGGAGCCGTCGCGCTCGAAGAGGTCAGGCTCGTTGCCGATTTCAAGGCCGAGAAGCTCGCGCGATGGAATCTGCTTCGCCACGCCGCCGGTCACTTCCCCAAGCGCCCATTCGGGTGAGTTCTGCTTGAGGTTGAGGCCGAGGATCAGCTTCCATCCGCTGACGACCGCAGCTTCGGAATCGAGTTTCAGATCGCCGGGGGTGATCGCTCCTTTGCACCAGTCGGGATGCGGAGCGGCGGGGGCGTCCCAGCAGGTGTTGTCCTGGCTGTTGCCGCCCAGGCGCAGCACGCCGGGGCCGAGATTGCGCAGGAACTTGAAGAAAACTGTATTGGGAGCGCCGGGATGCCCGAGCGCATACGCGTACTCGGCCCCCGGTTGGGTTGGCTTGCCCATCTGCATGGCGGCGGGAGGGATGGCCAGACCCTGGCCGGCGGTGGAAACTTCGAGGCTTATGCCGACGAAGTCGGCGGGAATCCGGGTTCCGAGGGGCGGGGTTTGGACGTCCACCGTGGCCAGCGGAGCCTGTGCTGCGACGCCAGGGGAGAGTGAGAGAGCGATAACTGCTCCGAGCATGGCGGGCAGCCAGGCTGACCGCTTGCAGTGATGAAGGGACTCAGTGTTGGAGTTGGGCGTCATCGGGCAGGACCCTCCGGTATCGCAATGAGTGTAAAGGGCGGGACTGCGATGCTGAGTTAATTTTCGCGGCTCATCGCAATATGGTATAGCGAATAGAAAGCGAAACAGTGTAGATTCGGAGAATGGATGAGGGGCGCAAGCGGGTGATCGGGATTATGGCTGCGATCCTGGCGGCGCGGAAGCTCTGCCAATATGATGGCGGACGCATGGTGCCGGCTACGGTGAGTGCGATCAGCGACGCGGTGCGGTGGGCGGGCGAGATCCTGAAGGAAATCGACCGGCGCTGGCCGGCAAAAGAATAAACATCGCTGAAAACCCGCGCCGGTAGCGGCATTCCGTGATACACTCTCCCGCCAAGGAGTATCCCTCAGTGATAGACGATGAAGTTGAACGTCTGCGCTTACTTCTGCAAAACGTCCACCAAGTCGAGGAGCCGAGCGCGTTGGCGAGGTTTGCGCATTGGATCGTGCGGGGTGAGGTGCGGCCGAAGGCGCCTGTAAAGCCAGTCGTAGAGCCAGTAAAAGAGAAGCAGCCGGGAACGGATGCTGCGTAGAAGACAGCGCAGGGCGTTCGCTGACTCTGCATGCGAAGATGCGGACTCTGTGTGCAGAGTCTGTATCGCTGATGCGGGGCCGCTCTTTGACCCGCTTCTCAACCGAGGGCATGCGCGTCGGCTGAGTTGTGCCATCCGCTGAAGCGGGCCTGGGCCGTCTTCTTTCTTACCTCCGACGCCTAGCGCGCGCTGGCGAATGTCGCCGCTTTGCGGGTGTTCCCGCTGCTCTCGAATCGAGTTTTGCTCTAGCCCGGCGTGCCCCACAGGAGTGCATGCTTCCGATGTTTCGCAGCTCTTGACGGCAGCGCATTCGAGGAGAGGCTTTGCGTCGGCGGGGATCACAGCGAGCACTGGAAGCAGTCAAGGCCGCGAGTTAGGCTGAGAGCGCTTGGGAGGGAAAACCGATTATGAGCGCATTCGTTCGTGTCACCGAGGCTGAGCGCAGCAAGGATGTCTTTATCAATCCGGCGCTGGTCCGTTCTGTGCAGGAGATTCCCGGCGGGTCGCAAATCACGTTTGCGGATGGAAAGACGTTGGTGGTGAAAGATCCGGTGAGCATCGTGGTTACGGCTCTGCAGGGGGCGAAATAGGCGGGAAGATTTAAAAATGGAGCGGGAGACCGGGATCGAACCGGCGACATCCAGCTTGGG